>NZ_CP079094.1:1670000-1888715 GCF_019285595.1 Rickettsiella endosymbiont of Dermanyssus gallinae | reverse complement strand
AATACGATCTTTAGAAGCTAGTATGAAGCATAGGAATTAAATTACTTGTATCACATCCGGTGTTTATTTGAATTTCAAACAGAGCTATCGCCTCAAAGAGGCCAACGTTACAAGCTGAATAAGCAATCACCCAGAATATTAACTGCCGACTTAAAGATAAGCGTGGGGTAAATCAATTAAAAAGAAAAGCTACTAACCCAATGTTTATTTTCGAGACTAATAATATCCTTCTTGAGTATTTTATACAAAGGGCTGTGCTACACCTAATTAAAAATATCAATTGTAAAAAGAATACACATTTATCATCAGCAACGCGTAATAAATATCTCCTTAGTACAGGTAGTGAACTACTTATCCCTTATCCACTCGGATCTCACGCCCAATAAATACTTCATTCTTGTAAGGCTGCCAAGCTTGTGAATATCACGTATCAAATCTGTGCATAGAATGACTGAAAATACACGAGTATAAAAAATAAACGACATTGCCACTTAACCATCAACTGCTACGCGCAGCTTATGCAGGGCTATTTTTTCTCTTAACTCCATGAAAAAAATAGCAAATAGTGGGTTATCCACAGAATTTGTCCTTGCTTACTATCACTACTATCTTTCTAAATAAATATATTAATAATAAATAATGTGATCAACACTCATAGGGAGATTTGTTGTTTATTTGGATTCAGTAGGAATTTGTCTGATTTTCGCTTACCTGGCCCTATTATTGCTTTTCATGCATGGAAGCCCCCCCTTAGCCTACTTTTAACCCTAAATAGCTATCAGATGAATTGACAATCTAAAGTGGGTCACCTAAGATACTGCCTCTTAAACGGTAACAGTTTCCAAAGACGGTACGGTCAGAATTATGAAAAGAACATATCAACCCAGTAACCTAAAGCGAAAAAGAACGCACGGATTTAGAGCTAGAATGGCTACCAAAAACGGTCGTCTAATACTTAAGCGACGACGCGCTAAAGGCCGTTTGCGCTTAACAGCCTAGATTTTAGGTATTTTTTTAAATTTGATAACAAATAACCGGCTTTTCAAGGCTAGAAGGCTAGGTAATTCAGAAGATTTTAAGCAGGCTTTCCAATTGGGTAAAAAGCTTCGGCAAGGTTGTTTAACGACCTATACGAAGCCTAATGACCATGGATATGCGCGCTTAGGGTTGGCTATTGCGAAAAAAGTAGTTTCTACTGCAAGCGCTAGGAATTGGGTTAAACGAACCATTCGCGAGAGCTTTAGACTGAACCAGGGGTCCTTACCTCATTTAGATATCGTTATAACCGTCACAAGCCAGTGCCTCACTAATAAACAGATTTTGCAGTGTGATTTAGATAAACAATGGTCAAGGTTAATGATTTATTACAAAAAAGCCTGATCTTTTTATTGCAGGTTTATCGTTATTTAATCAGCCCATTATTAGGGCATTCCTGTCGTTTTTATCCAAGCTGTTCTAACTATGCACAATTAGCAATCCAGCAGTACGGTAGTTATGTAGGTCTAAGGATGACAATAAAACGATTACTATGTTGTCATCCATGGCATCCGGGCGGTTATGATCCTGTCCCACAATCCTTAAAATCACCCACAATAAAGAGTTAACTTATGGAACTGGCTCGTGTTTTCTTATTAGGCGCCTTATTTCTAATCGCATTTATGCTGTGGAATGCCTGGCAAAATGAATACCCTAATACTCAGGCACTAAAAGCGCCAACGCCAGTGGTAGAAAAGCACGTTGCGGCGGAGATGAGGAAACTACCTGACGCTCAAGTAGATGAAGGGCAAACGACGGGCCAGGGGCAACGTTTTATACACGTTAAAACCGATGCTTTAGATGTTGTCATCGATACTCAGGGAGGAAACATCGTTCAAGCGAACCTTTTAAACTACCCAGAGCATGCCAACGAGGCAAATTCTCAGCCTTTTCAATTACTCAGTAATAATCCAGATAGCTACTATGTTGCACAAAGTGGGATAGCAGGCTCTGATAAACCGACGCTTCAGTATAAAAGCGCGCAAATAAATTACAATTTAAGCGCTGATCAATCTGAACTAGATGTTAATTTACTCTGTACTAGCTGCGGGAATGTCGCTATTCAGAAACAGTTTGTTTTCAAGCGAGGTGATTATCTCGTTCCTATTAATTACCAGATAAATAATCATAGCAATACCCTGTGGAAAGGGCAGCTCTATACACAGTTTCAGCAAAAAAAACGTGTTCCTGCCCATAGCCTGTTTAATATTAGTTCTTATATAGGCGGAGCAATTTCTACCCAGGAAAAACCCTATCAAAAAGTTAGCTTTGATAAAATGGGTGATGGGATTTCTATGGCGACAGAAAACGGCTGGGTCGCTATGTTGCAGCATTATTTCATTAGTGCTTGGGTTCCACCGGCGGGGCTATACCATTTTTATAGTTATGGAAAGGATAATAATTATACCTTGGGTATGTTAGGCAATCCTTTTCAGGTTGAGCCGGGGGCGCAATATACCGCTCAAGCTAAACTTTATTTGGGTCCAGAAAGCATGGACCGCCTAAAAGCAGTTGCCCCTCATCTCGATTTAACCGTTGATTATGGCATTTTATGGTTTATTTCAATGGCTCTCTTTTGGCTATTGAAGCATATCCACCGGGTGGTGGGTAATTGGGGTTGGTCCATTGTTATTGTGACGGTGCTTATAAAATTAGCGTTTTATCATTTGTCGGCTAAGAGCTATCGTTCTATGGCGGCAATGCGCAACCTACAGCCTCGTTTAAATGCACTTAAGGAACGCTATGCAGACGATAGACAGAAGCTAACCCAAGCGACAATGGAGCTCTATAAGGCTGAGAAAGTGAACCCTCTAGGAGGCTGTTTGCCTATCTTAGTGCAGATCCCTGTCTTTATTGCGCTCTATTGGATGCTTTTAGAAAGCGTTGAATTACGCCAAGCACCGTTTATTTTATGGATACATGATCTATCAACCAAAGACCCCTATTATATTTTACCTATTTTGATGGGTATCACGATGTTTGTGCAGCAGCGTTTAAATCCGCCACCACCGGACCCTACGCAAGCAAAAGTAATGCAGTTTTTACCTATTCTCTTTACAGCCTTGTTTTTAAATTTCCCAGCCGGGCTGGTGTTGTATTGGGTCGTCAATAATACGCTTTCAATATTGCAGCAATGGTACATTACGCGCAGAATGGAACTACAATTTAATCAAAAAAATCTAAAAAAGCGTTAACATTGAGTCAATTATCCAATTTTGAAGAAAAAGGTCTAGATACCATCGCTGCCATTGCTACCCCTTCAGGACGAGGGGGAATTGGGGTTGTTCGTCTTTCTGGACCCGATACACCCACGATTGCAGCCGCTTTACTGGGTCACTTACCTAAACCTCGGTATGCCGAATATCTGAGCTTTCTGGAAGCCGATGGAACGGCTATAGATGAAGGTCTTGCGCTTCATTTTCCAGCCCCTCATTCCTTTACGGGAGAGCATGTTTTAGAACTACAAGGGCATGGAGGTCCCATTATCCTGGATTGCTTACTGAAGCGAGTTTTAAAATTAGGAGCACGGTTAGCACGGCCCGGCGAATTTTCAGAACGTGCATTTTTAAATAATAAATTAGATCTGATTCAAGCAGAAGCGATTGCTGATTTAATTGATGCAGAGTCAGAGCAATCAGCGCGGGCTGCCGTACGTTCTCTACAAGGGGAATTTTCCAAACTTATTAATGGGATGGTAGAGACCCTCATTGCTTTGCGCATGTATTTAGAAGCAGCTATTGATTTTTCGGATGAAACCATTGATTTTTTAAATGACTCGGATGTACATAAAAAATTAAATACAATTTTATTAGAGATTAGAAAAATAAAGCAGGCGGCTAAACAGGGGGCGTTGTTACAAGAAGGCATGCAACTTGCTATTGTCGGCCCACCTAATGCCGGTAAATCGAGTTTATTGAATAAACTAAGCGGTCAAGGTTCCGCTATTGTTACTTCGGTTGCGGGAACAACACGGGATGTTATTCGAGAAAAAATAGTTATTGATGGTCTCTCAATACAACTTGTAGATACAGCAGGGTTAAGGAAAACAGAGGATGAAATTGAACAGGAAGGTATAAAAAGAAGTTTATCTGAAATAAAAAAAGCGGATCGTGTTTTATATGTTGTTGATAGCACGTTGATGTCGCTCGACGATCTGGAATCATTATATCAAATAGATTTTTTAAAAAATTTATCACTTAAGAAGCGTTTGACGGTGATACGGAATAAAATAGACCTCTGTGGCGAAAAGGCGAATTTACGGCAAGAAGCCGATTTTGACGTGATCAGTTTATCGATAAAAACGGGTGAAGGTTTGTCACTGCTGAAGGATTATCTTAAAGTAAGTGTAGGCTATCATGGTGCATTACAAGGTAACTTTAGTGCAAGACGTCGACATTTACAGGCACTCGATAATGCTGAAAAGGCACTTTCTGATGGGCTGCAGAAATTAGTGACGTATCAATATCCAGAGTTATTGGCCGAAGATCTTGTTATTGCACAAAATCACTTAAATGAAATTACAGGAAAATTTACGGCAGAAGATCTATTAGGAAAAATTTTTTCTAGTTTTTGTATTGGAAAATAACAATTTATTTATCGAAATAATAGATTAATTTATAATAAATAAAATTTATTAATGAGTTATAGTTGTTAATTAAAATAAAAAAGTTTAAATTATTATCTGAATAATTAATAACAGAGTTATTTATGAAAACAGCTAAATTTTTTAAGAAGACAGGTAAAATTGTAGGTGAGACAGCGGTTGGTGCTGTTGCTGTTGGTGCCGTGACTGCTGCTTTTCCTCCTGCTGTAATTCCAGGTATTGCTGTCGGTGCTGTTCTTGGAGGGGTAGTGGGATTTTCTGGAGCGACTTGTTGCCTTAGTCTTACTAGAAACGCCTGCAATACCTCATTTACATGTTAACTCCTTGATAGCCGCTAATACTTGTTTAGGTTTTAATTGTTTTAAACAATTAAAATGGACTAGTGGGCATTCTCGCTGAAAACAAGGACTACAGGAAAGATTGAGCAATAATATACGTTTGCAGTTTGTTAACGGTGGCGTGAACTCCGGACTGCTAGAACCGTATAAAGCAATCAATGGTCTGTTTAATGCCGCTGCACAGTGCATTAAGCCAGAATCATTGCTGATGACTACATTAGCCAGTGACAAAATATCAATGGCTTGTGTTAATGAAGTTTTACCAATGAGATCAATACATCTATTTTCAGTTAATTTTTGTATAGATTGAGCAGCCGATTGATCACTCTTCGAACCTAATAGACAAACTTGCCAACCTTCTTTGTGTTTTGTATTAGCTACTTCAGCAAAATGTTCAGTAGGCCAGCGCTTGGCAGGCCCATAAGCGGCACCAGGACAGAGTACAAGAAGTGGTTTTTCTGAAAGCGATAGAGATAGATTGGTTAAGGTATTTTTTACTTGTGTTGTATTCGTTTGTAAATGAGGCTTATAAGGTTCCCAGGGAATTATTTCATTAGTAAAGGGAGATATTCCCCCTAATGCCAGAAAGCGTTGCACCATTAACGGGAATTTTTTTTTATTTAATACTTGCCAATCATTTAATAAGCCAAAACGCATTTCTCCTCGCCAGCCTGTTCGTAAGGGGATACGTGCAGCAAAAGGAATAATGGCTGATTTCCAAGAATTAGGTAGAACAATCGCCTGATCGTAGGATTCATTTCTGAGTGATTTTCCAATTTGCCAACGTCGTTTCAGTTGAAATTGGGAATGGCCTAGCGGCATATCCATTATTTTATTGATTTCTGGCATTGCCGAAAGTAAGCCATGGCTCCAGTGCGGGGCTATAATATCGAGTGTTTTTTCAGGGTCTTGTTGTTTTAGGTATTTAAATAAAGCTTGTGCAATGATAATATCGCCAATCCATGCGGGACTGATAATAAGGATCTTTTTAGAATTAACCGTGCTTGAAAAGTTGATCATATTCCCTGAATCTTGGTCTTTGTCATGACGACAAAAACCCAGTTTTTGCATAAATTCAGCAAGAAATCGCATGAATTATTAATTTACTTTGTCCTGTAAAAAGTACTCCGTACCACAATAGGGGCAAGTCACATGACCCGTTTTTGTGATGGGTAGATATACCCTGGGGTGTGCATCCCACAATCGATTGCTTGGTAAGGGGCAAGAAAGGGGTAGTGTTTTTGGGGTAATTTCATAGTAGTGTTTGGTGCTACTACGTGATAATGGCTTAGACATGATAAAACCTTAAAAATACTTCATTATTATTCTGCCAGTTTCATGCTAGACTGTATAGGTATTTACGTTTATTTTATAGTATAAATAGACCCATTTTAATAATGGCCTAATGGCGTTTCCACTTATCATAAGTCTTAAAATTGAGGATTAAAGCTTTCCTAAAGGCGTAGGAATTTTAAAAAATTTTTCCTTAGCTATAACTTATTTTTCTGCAAAAGAAAAATTTATTGAGAAGTTAGTAATGGTAGTATTCCAAGACCTAAAGCGTCATATAAAAAATATCAATAATAAAAGCGAACCTTCAGGTATTTATCCTATAAAGTCAGCTGCTGAGTTGTTAGATACAAAAGACAATCAGGTATTTCTTCGAACTATCAAATTATTAATTAAACCCTCACGACGATTCGATGATTTTTATTTACCCGTTATCGAAAAATTTGCTGAGTTTGTGCAAACAATTCCTGAAAACGAACGTAGCTTTTTTGGTCAACAAACCGATTTTTTATCTCATGGTTTGGAGCGAGTTTCAAGAGTACTGTCTTTATGTTTAGCACATTTTTTTCCTAAACAGGCAGATTTTTCTGCGATTTCTAAATACGATGCATTGTGGATTTATGCGACTTTTACGGCGGCATTATTCTTGGATATAGGAAAAATCGCTGTAAAATATACCGTTATGCTTTACCACGAAAAGGCCTACCCACTTAAAAAATGGGATCCTTACACAAGCGCTATGTTAGGCCAAGGAAGTTATTATAAATTTGATTATATTAAAGAAAATTTTAATAACCTACGCCATTTTATAACACCTATTCTCGCACGTCAGATATTGGATAGTGTGGGATCGTCTTCAGAGAAAGGATTTAATTGGATAGCGAGTGATCCCGAAGTACTAGAAGTTTGGTTTGCTTTATTGGCGGGAGAAGAAGAGCGTATCCCAATGACCTCTTTTATGTCTGTGATTCCTCAGGCTGAGATAGGAATAATAGAAAACTATAGAAAAAAAGCGAATATGTCGCTGACAGACCCAGCAGGCGAAGCATTTTTGGAGTGGCTACGTAAAGAAATTAAGGAAGGACGAATTGATATTAATTCAATGGATGATAAGTTACGTGTAAAAGAAAAAGAAATTATTTTATCGAGTGTTCTTTTTCAACAATTTGCGAATGCTAATGCTACCCATAAGCATCCAGAAATTATAGAAAGACAATTTATTGATATTGCTAAACTTTATCAAATACCTATTAGTGAATTAGATCAGCGTAGCAGAGCACATGGGGGAATATCTGGAATCAGTGATTTTTCTAAAAGATATAGAACGATGGGTGGTATAGCGGCTATTCAGGATAATGTAAAAACATCGCATCGTTTTTTAAAAGGAGGGATTGGATTGCTTGCACTGATTACTTCATCGCCATTACATAAAGTAACGCCCTCAGGATTAACTGAAAAAAATATAATAAAACCGCCCATCTCCCCTAACCCAACCACTTAATTTTCTAAATGGCAACCTACGTTATTGGTGATATTCAGGGTTGTTTTGATCCGTTTATTCGTTTGTTAGAAAAAATTAACTTTAATTCCAATCAAGATTGTTTGTGGTTAACAGGCGATTTGGTTAATCGGGGTCCTGCTTCTTTAGAAGTACTTCGTTTTGTTAAATCGTTAAAACATAGCCAAGTTGTTTTAGGTAATCATGATTTACATTTTTTATCAGTGCTTTACCGTAAAGCAAGTTTGGACCGACAAGATACCTTAGCACCTATTTTGACTGCATTGGATAAAGAAGACTTAGGTACTTGGTTGCGCCATAGACCCTTGTTGCACCATGATGCAAGCTTAGGGGTTATCTTGGTACATGCGGGGTTACCGCCGCAATGGGATCTTAATAAAGCACTACAATGTGCACATGAACTTGAGGAGGTGCTGAGAAATGAGCATTATCTTGAGTTTTTTGCCAATATGTATGGCGATGTACCCAGCCGATGGAGTGATGTGCTGGAAGGTTGGGATAGACTGCGTGTGATCACGAATTGTTTTACGCGGTTACGCTTTTGTGATGTAGAAGGAAATTTAGATCTAGCTAATAAAGGGAACATAGCAAAAGAAAATTATTTTCCTTGGTTTAAAGTACCGCATCGGCGTAGTAAAAATTTAAAAATAATATTTGGGCATTGGGCGGCATTAGCTGGAAAAACGGATGATCCAAATATCATTGCATTAGATACGGGCTGCGTATGGGGAAATTGTCTAACGGCAATGTGCTTAGAGGATGGCAGGAAATTTTCTGTCAGTTGTTAAACTAATAAAAATAACTCTATTTTCTAAAAATAACGTCAATTCAAAAAATAGAGTTACGGTAGTCTAGTAAATGAAATTAGCTATTAGAACTACGGGGCGTATCATAATCATTTCCTTTTTCATAAAAATTAGAATTACTAGGCGATAAAGGCTTATAAAATGGATGGTGATTTCCATTTGTTTTTTTGCTTATATCATCCTTTGAGCTTTTAAATAACATAAAATTAGCGAGTTGTTTTTGTTCGGGTGTTTTCAAGGTGGAACTTGCAATTGGTAATAAACCTTTTTCTGTTTCATCTAGGTTGTCTACTGATTCCGCGTGGTTATAACTATTTGCGCTTTCTTTGTTGTTTGTTTTTCGGAAGCAACAGTTCCCTATTGTGAGTATTAGAGCGATAGCCAGTGTACCCATTAGTCCAGCAGCCGCGTATAAGAAGGAAGTTGGTATTGCGCTTGCGGTAGAAACCGAGTTGTCAAATTGTTCACTCGGTAACGCTGGAAGCGTTGTATTGTACATACTGCCCATATCACTTGTTAACAATTTTCCGCTTTCGTTGATTGATTGGCTGATTAGTGACGTTACTGTTGATGTAATAGCAGTTAAACCCGCAGCGATCTGGGTAGCATTTAGTGAAGCATTTGAGCTCGGGGTAGAGAATGGCTGCTTAGACATTTCAGTGGATTGTGTTGAAACTGTAGGCAGGTTACGAGGCAAGTTACGTTTTATTGGCTCAGAATTATATATGGGAATAGGTAGTCCAGGCATCCAACGTTTGACTCGATTTCCTAAATTTCTAGTTACTTTTGTAGAATTTTTTTTTGGATATTTATTTGAATTAGGCATAATTTCCTTTTTTTTATTTTTTTTAATATAGCTAACTTAATATTTTATAATATCAAGAGCGGATGGATTATAGGTTTTTAATCTTAAGAAGGCACGAAAAAAATCTTTTGTTTTATAAATTAAATAATTAATTAACGTATTAATTTGTTATTTAAATGTAGATGATTTATAAGATTTTAAATAAAAAATTAGCCAGTTAATTATTAATTAAAGCAATGTCGTTTTAATCAGAACAATGTTTAGAGGAAGTTATAAAAAGAGTTCCTGAGCTGGAATTAGGATAAAAAACATTTTTTACGTGGTAGTTTTCTAAGTCTCTCTGTAATAAGTTATTAGCAGGGATTGCGTAATTAGAATGTGATTTTTTTAGTGGTTCAAACTGTAAATGCCATGTTTTTTGATATTGAACGAGACCTAACCATAGCGTAAGGCCATTGTTAAAGCGATGTGTTTTCCATAGCTTTAAAACTAACAAATGATGTGTTGCCGGAAAATATTTACTCATTATTAAATCGGGTTTTTTTCCTGCATTGGATGAAATAAATAAGGGAACTTCCGGATCATGCTGACGCAGACTTAAGTGGTAAATAGTTGTCAGCAGTCTTTTTTCAGGTAGTGTGCGCCAACCATGTTTTTCTAAGCTATGTTGAATGCTAGCGTGTTTATCTGCCCATTGAATGTTTAAAATTTCTATTGATCTGCCAAAACGATTCATTAAATAAGTAGGTTTTTCTTGTTTAGCTTGTTTCCACCAGGTTTTTACATCCAATAGATTAGTAGGTGGCGAATAAAGTTGATAATTCTTTAATTGCTTGTGGTATTCATGAAAGAGATTAGCGGGCCATAAAATAAATAGAGTTACTAAGCCAATGATGCCTAGTTTAACAATAGAAATGGCATTCTCTTGTTTTTTTCGCCGGTAAGACAATGTTAATGCGGTAATAATACTAAGGCCTAGTAAAACTCCGCCTAAAACATCGCTTAACCAATGAGCGGTTAAATAAACACGTGAAAATATGATTAAAGAAATAACTAAGGTAGCTACCCCATAAATTAAGAGTCGAAGCCATTTTTTTGGATGTTCTAATGCCGTTAAGATCGCAAAAAAACCTAATAGTGAAACGCTACTTAAAGTGTGCCCACTTGGAAATGACGCGCCGGAAGGGGTGTGCATTAATCCAGTAGGACGCGGTATATGCAGCGCATATTTAAACAAATCGCCTAATCCATAACTTAAAAGTCCAACAAGGCCCCAGTGTAACGCGGTCCAAAAATTACGTTTTATTAGAAGTACCGCTAAAATAATTGCCCAGAAGCCTAATAATATACGAGGACTAAGCTCTGTCATGGCAACCAGAAACTTATCAAGCGTAGGTTGGCGAAGGCTATGCATGAAATAGTAAATGGGCTCATTAAAGTAAGTTGCTATGCCGTGATGAGCAACGCTAAAGGCTAGTAATAGAAAGCCGACAAAAGACAAAATGCAAATCAAAGCAAGCGTTAATTGTGTATGTGCTTGTGGTGTTCGTGGATCCATTAAGAATGAAGCGAGCGACCTAAGCCGCGCATGATGGCGCGTGAAATGCCACAAATGGGCCAATTGTTTATCGAGTAAACGGCTAAACCAGGCATAAGAGGATTTAATAAAAGAATATAACAACCAGAAAAATAACAGCAGTAAAACGACAAATAAGATGAGTTTAGTGGCCACTTCGGGTGGTAATTGTTGTGATGCTTGTCCTAGCAGGATACCAGGCAGCATATAGACCGGCGCCCAGGCAATCGCTGAGATAATATCCGCTGTGAGGAATTGGCGGTAAGTCATGTGGACCATTCCCGCAATAAATGGTAGGACAGCACGAATAGGGCCTATAAAGCGTCCAATAAAAATGCTTTTCCCGCCGTGTCTATCAAAAAAAGCTTCGCCTTTTTGTAGAAGTTTTGGATAACGCCGAAATAACCAGAATGTGGCGGTATGTTCATGATAATGACGCCCTGCCCAAAAGCTTAAAACATCACCTGTAATAGCGCCTGCAATGGCCCATAAAGTGATGCTTGTAAATGGCAAAACGCCAATACCAATTAAAGTCCCAATGGCTGTCATAAAGACGGTTCCAGGGATTAAAAGACCTAGAAACATCAGACATTCAAAAAGTGTAATAAAATAGGTAATGAAGCCAGCTAAAACCGGGTGAAGTTGTAGCCCGTCAAAAAAAGGTTTGATGCTCTCTAGGAGGGTCATTAGGCTACGTTTTCTCCTGCCGCTTGTTTATCGGCGTGATAGGAGGATCGCACTAAGGGTCCGCTTGCAACGCGTGTAAAGCCCATTTCTTTTGCTAGCTCACCCAGCGCTTTGAATTCTTGTGGCGTGACGTAACGTGCTACGGGGAAATGATGCCGACTGGGAGCAAGATATTGGCCTAAAGTAATCATATCAACGTCGTGTTTACGTAAGTCTGCCATGACTTCTTGAACTTCCTCAAGCGTTTCTCCCAACCCTAGCATGAGCCCCGATTTTGTTGGTATGCCTGGAAAACGTTTTTTAAATTCCTGTAATAAAGTTAATGACCAGGCATAGTCTGAGCCAGGACGTGCTTGTTTATATAAGCGAGGGATAGTTTCAATGTTATGGTTGAATACGTCAGGCAGTGCTGGCGCAATGGCATCTAAAGCGACTTCCATACGTCCTCTAAAATCTGGAACTAGCACTTCTATGGTGAGAGAGGGGCAGGCACGACGCAGCGCTTGTAGACAGGCGGTAAAGTGGCCGGCACCACCATCTCGTAAATCGTCCCTATCAACTGAGGTGATGACAACATAACGCAGTCCCATTTGTTTGACTGTTTTAGCTAAATTTTCTGGTTCATGTGGATCAAGGGGGTCAGGTCGTCCATGGCCCACATCACAGAATGTACATCGTCGGGTACACTTATCACCCATAATCATGAAGGTTGCTGTGCCATGACTGAAACATTCGCTTAGATTAGGGCAAGAAGCTTCTTCACACACGGTGTAAAGTCGATTTTCTCGTAACATACTTTTGAGTTGATCGACAGCAGGCGTGGTGGCCAGTTTGATGCGTATCCAATCTGGTTTACGCAGGGGTTCTGATGGCGCAATTTTAATGGGAATACGGGCCATTTTTGCAGCGCCGCGTTGTTTTTGACGTGGATCGAAGGTTTCCATATTTATTAAGTTGTATAATAAAAGGGTGATTCTAGCATAAGTGAACGATGCTTAATAATTAGCTTATAAGCTGACTAGCGTTAATCAATGCGTTTGGGAATAACTATCAATTTTAATACGTGTTTGTGCTTTTTTCGATTTAAAACTCTGCTTTTTTTTGCTGTGAAATAAGCTTAGTTTTTAGCTGCTGGCTAAACAGATCTGCTACCATTTCTAGGTTGCTTGGCCCACCTAATTCCGAAAGCTGAGTGACCGCTAGTTGGCTAAATCCACAAGGGTTTATTCCTAAAAATGGTTTTAGATCCATTGCGATGTTAAAGGCGATGCCATGATAGCAAAAACCACGTCGAATACGCAGGCCAATAGAAGCTATTTTGGCGCCATTAACATAAACACCAGGGGCATCTTTTCTTGTTTGCGCATGAATAGCATAGCCCGCAAGGAAGTCCATAACCGTTTCTTCGAGTAATGTAACAAGTGCCCGTACATTTAAGTTTAAGCGTCGAAGATTAAGTAGTGGGTAGACAACCAGTTGGCCCGGACCATGATAGGTTACTTGCCCTCCTCTATCCGTTTTTTCAACAGGAATAGCGCCAGGGTTGAGGATGTGTTCCAGTTTTGCGGCTTGTCCTAGCGTATAGACAGGCTTATGTTCAATCAGCCAAATTTCATCCGGTGTTTCAGTGGATCGTGTGTCAGTAAATAAGCGCATAGCTTGGCTTACACTGTTATATTCAGCTAACCGTAAAGGCCTTATGATAGGTTGTTCTATTTGCATATAAGCTAGGTTTTACTCAGAATCGCATTTTTTTCGTCAGATTTTAACTTTTATTTCTGCTAAAATTCTACTTTATGTTTTCAACAAGGGAAAAGGTTTATCATGAAATGGTTATTTGTTCTAGTTTTTTTCATGTTAGTTAGCCCTGCTTTTGCCATCGCCAATCCAGCGTCTGTTTATTGTGTGCAGCATGGAGGCAAATTGACAATAGTAAATAACAAAAATGGCCAAGTAGGTATATGCCTTTTTCCTGATCGTAGCTATTGCGAAGAATGGAGCTATATACGAGGAACCTGTAAACCAGGGGAGCGTTTTCTAGCTAAAAAAACAGCAAAATATAACTAAACTGCATGGAATAAATGAAAGATGGTAGATACAAAAAAGTTAAATTATTTGGAAAAAATGGGTATTGATGTATGGGTTCCAAGAGAGAAAAAGTCAGTGAAACAAACGAAGGCAAAGGATAGTCCTAAAAAGTTAGCTATAACGAGGGAAGAAAAAATTGCCACATTGGGTTGGGAGGCATTACAATTAGAGGTGGCGCGTTGCCAAGCGTGTGATCTTTATAAAACACGTACTAATCCTGTATTTGGCATAGGTAATCCGAATGCCGATTTATTAGTTATTGGTGAAGCGCCGGGTGCTAATGAGGATAAACAAGGAGAGCCCTTTGTAGGGCGAGGCGGGCAATTATTAACGAATATGTTGTTATCGATGGGTTTTAAGCGAGAAGACATTTACATCGCAAATATTTTAAAATCACGGCCTCCGAATAATCGAGATCCTTCTCCTGAAGAAGTGAAAGCGTGTACACCCTTCCTTTTAAGACAAATTAGCCTCATCCAGCCCAAATTAATTTTGGCGGTAGGGCGAATCGCCGCACATTTTTTATTAGCGACTAATGATAGTATGGGAAATTTACGTGGAAAACTATTTCATTATGGCGATCATAAAATTCCTTTACGTGTAACCTATCATCCCGCCTATTTACTTCGTGCGCCGCGTGAAAAAAGAAAAGCATGGCAGGATATGCAATGTATAAAAAAACAGCTGCAAGGAAGTCAGTAACTAAAAAAGAATCCGGATTTAGTTTGCTTGATTTATTATTTACGTTGGTTTTATTGAGTATTTTACTGAGCTTATCTTTCCCTGCTTACAAATATCTAATGGTTGAAATTCGCTTATTAACACTCACTGAGCGTATAACGTCGGCACTTAATTATGCTCGAAGTGAGGCTATAAGGCATCGAAGCATTGTTATACTTTGTCCTAGTAAGAATGGAAAAACGTGTAATGGGCAATGGCGTAATGGGTGGAACATTGTTTTAGGTAGGCATACAGAAAATTTTCCAGAAAATAGCTTATTACGTGTTTACCCCGCTTTAAATAAACATGAGTTTTTAATATGGCATGGTGCTGGTAGACGGGATTACGTACAATTAAACCCAGATGGATCGGCCTATGGGCATAACGGTAGTTTTGTTGTTTGTGTTAAGGTGTTGGCTACAAGTACAGTATGGTTAATTAAGGTGAGTGCAACAGGGAGAATAAGAATTGATAAGGGTTTAGGGTTACAAGGCAATTGTCACTATTAGCTTTGAGAATAAAAAATAGATAATGTATAAAGCCGATGGATGGTTCCTTATTTTGAATTATAAAATGGTTTATTTATGAGAAAAATAGTTGCGTTTAGTTTTTTTACGTCTATGAATGTTTATGCGGCTAATTCACTGGGCGAGTTATCCGATAAAATGATGTTGCCGCTCTCCGTATTAACCTCCGCGCTGTATAATATAAGTTTAGCAATAGGCATTGCTTTATTATTTGCTGCGTTGATTCAGTATAAAAACCGTAAAGATAATCCGGGACAAGTACCGATTAGTCGGCCCATTGCCTTATTAATATTTGGGGTAATTTTGATCGTATTACCCATTCTCGCAAAGTTCTCAGAGAGTGCGCATTTAGTTTCCAGAGTATCTTAAATGAAGATTTTAATTAGTAACGATGATGGTGTTCACGCACCCGGTATAAATATTTTAGCTAAGGCGTTAGGAAATATTGCAGAAATCACCGTAGTAGCACCAGACCGTGATCACAGCGGCGCCAGTAATTCATTGACCTTACAAAACCCGTTAAGAGTGAGAGAAATAGAGAAAGGGGTGTTTAGTGTTCAAGGAACCCCTACGGATTGTGTGCATTTGGCGTTAACGGGATTATTTAAAAAAGATGAGATGCCAGACTTAGTCGTATCAGGTATCAATGCGGGTTCTAATTTGGGAGATGATGTTTTTTATTCGGGGACCGTAGCTGCGGCAATGGAAGGTCGATTTATGGGTATCCCGGCTATTGCTTTTTCAATAGCCGGAGGCGAGCCTGCTTTCTATTCTACGGCAGCCGAAGTGGCCAAGCGCTTGGTACAACTTCTCTATAATAAACCTATTCCGGCTAAAACTATTTTAAACGTCAATGTTCCAGATGTCGCTTTTGAAGATTTAAAAGGGTTTACAGCAACACGTTTAGGTACGCGTCACATGGCTGATAGGATGGTGCCCAGCCAGGATCCACGTGGCCGTACGATTTATTGGATAGGGACATCAGGTAAAGAAAATGAGGCGGGGATGGGGACAGATTTTTATGCGATGAGTCATCAGGAAGTCAGTATTACACCCTTACAATTAGACTTAACCCACCACTCTGTGCGTGATAGTCTTGAAGATTGGGTTTCAGCGATAGATTAAATAAAAATGGAAAAGAAGCAGTTTTATCACTTATGATGTGAAATGAAGATTTTTTCTAAGCTATACGACAAAGTTCTGGTGTGGGCTAAACATAAACATGCGCCCACTTCCTTGTTCCTATTGAGCTTTTCTGAGTCATCTTTTTTCCCTATTCCCCCAGATGTTATGTTGGCGCCCATGGTATTGGCACGGCCAAACTGTGCTTTGCGTTATGCTTCATTGACCACGGTGGCTTCTGTATTAGGTGGTCTTTTTGGTTATTGGATAGGGACGGTAGCGTTTGACTGGATTTATCCCTACATTGTTCAATTTGGATATGAACATGCCTATCAGCAGATTGAGCATGGATTCAAAGCATGGGATTTTTGGATCCTTTTTTTAGCGGGATTTACGCCACTTCCTTATAAGCTATTTACTATCGCAGCTGGAACCTTGCATGTTGCGTTATTACCCTTTATCTTGGGATCTTTAGTGGGGCGCGGTGGGCGATTTTTTCTGGTGGCATTGCTTATTCGATGGAGTGGCGTGCATATTGATAAGCTATTACGCCATTATGTCGATCGAATATCTTGGTTTATCTTATTATTTGTAATTGCGGTATTCGTCTATCTTAAGTTTATGTCTTAGGTTTTTATAACTAAATAATAGACTCACAAAAATTCAAGTACGAAGTATAAGCTGATTTTTTTATGATAAGAGATTTGTCTCTTAGTCTTAGTTTAATGCGGAGATTAACTATGCGTAATGCGAGAAGGAGCAAAACGACTAAAGAGGTAAAAAAAAATAAAGAAAAACCTGCAAGTATGGAGGTTTTTGAAAATAAACCGGACGAGTTTTTAGTCAATAGAGAGGCGATAGCAGAAACAGAAGTGGAGGCGCCGCCTAGAGCACATAAGTATGCAAGGCGTGATGAAACCTTAGGCGCAACACAATTGTATTTGAATGAAATAGGATTTTCACCGTTATTAACGGCAGAAGAGGAAGTCTATTATTCTAGGCTCATTGCCAAAGGTGACCAAGACGCACGTAAACGTATGATAGAAAGTAATTTGCGTTTAGTTGTAAAAGTGGCACGTCACTATAATAATCGTGGATTGCAATTTTTAGATTTAATAGAAGAGGGTAATTTAGGTTTAATGCACGCGGTAGAAAAATTCGATCCGGAAAGAGGATTTCGTTTTTCTACCTATGCTGTATGGTGGGTTCGTCAAGCCATTGAACGAGCTATCATGAATCAGGCACGTACTGTCCGATTACCTATACATGTTGTAAAAGAGCTCAATGTTTATTTACAAGCAGCGCGAGAGCTCACGCAAAAGCTGGATCACAAGCCTACTGCCGATGAAATTGCGAAATGGTTAGATAGGCCTTTCGAAGAAGTTGAAAGGATGTTAGGTTTAAATGAACATATTACCTCTGTCGATGCACCAGCGAGTAGCGAAGCAGATAAGCCTCTTTTAGAGACTTTATCGGATAATCGTGAAAATGATCCAGAGCATATCTTAGAAGATGAAAACTTACGTAAAAGACTAGAAAATTGGTTAAAAGAGTTGACGACTAACCAACGTGAAGTGATTGCAAGGCGTTATGGTTTATTAGGCTGTGACCGTATGACCTTAGAAGAAGTTGGAGAAGTCATTGGTTTAACCAGAGAGCGGGTTCGCCAAATTCAGGTAGAGGGATTAAAGGCATTGCGAAAAATTATGGAAGAACAAGGATTTTCTGCAAGCTTATTATACGATAATTAAAATCAGTTGTTAGAATAATAATGTCGAAAAAAATAATTAAATTATTAATAAATTATAAATATAGTTTAACGTATATTGTTTTAATCGTTTTCATTAATACGTTATTTTCTTACATTCCTCTGACCAATGTATTTGGTTCAGAAGTGTCTCCTATGGATTGGACCGTGGGCGTTGTGTATGTGTTGCGTGATTTTGCTCAACGAGAGCTGCAACACAAAGTGATATTTGCCATGTTTATCGGTAGTATTTTGAGTTATGGATTAGCAAATAAGGCAATGGCGATTGCCAGTATGAGTGCATTTCTTATTGCGGAATTTATTGATTGGGCAGTTTATACCTTTACACGCCGCCCCCTTTCACAACGTATACTTTTATCGGCAAGTCTTAGCTCGCCTATCGATAGTGCGGTGTTTTTAGCTATTGTAAATCAATTTAATTGGCTGGGAGTTACTATCTTATCTTTAGCGAAAATAGCGGGTGTGTTCATTGTGTGGTACTGGTGGCGTGCTCGAGAGCGACGTATTGAGCCCTCGCCTATTTCATTAAAAGGTATTTAAGGTTTTTTTAATCGCCGCTATAGTAATGTTTTGTAAACTTTCTAATACGGCTATATCTATGTTTAAAGGTGGGAGCCAATAAAGCGTATTACCTAATGGACGTAACCATGCGCCTAACTTAACGGCTTCCTGGAATATTTGGTAACCGATACGCTGATTTTTTTGCGCTTCAGTTAAAACCAAATCAGCTGCTACGATGGCACCAATGACGCGAATATTGGTTAGCTTCCCTGTTATATCTGCTACTTCTTGCATGAGCGTTTTTAAAATGCTTTCTTTTTTTTGAACTTCCAAATAGATATTTTCTTCTTCTAGAACAGTTAAACATTCCAATGCCACGGCAGCGGCTAAAGCATTACCACTAAAGGTATGTGAATGTAGAAAGTTTTTTTCTATTGAATAATCATCGTAAAAAAGATTATAAATTTCAGTGCGCGTTAATACAGCGCTCATAGCTAGCCAACCCGATGTTAGGCCTTTGCTTAAACAAACAAAATCAGCCTGTATTTGCGCGTGCTCACAGGCTAAAGCAAATCCTGTTCTTCCCAGCCCGGTCATAATTTCATCGGCAATTAAATAAATACCCTGTGCCTGGGTCCATTTGCGAAGTCTACGCAAGAAGTCTTGGCTATAAAGCAACATACCTCCGGCACCCTGGATAATCGGCTCTACAATAATGGCTGCGAGCGTATCTGCTTGTTGTTCTAGCTGTTTTTCAATAGCAGGCCAGTAATCCGAGCAATCTTGCCATAAGGGGTCCTCACGTGAAGTGACATAAGGAAGGTTACAGATAAATTGAGGCTTTATCAGTTGAGATTCATACGGTTGGCGATAAAGACCTAGGTCACTTAGGCCGAGTGCCATAAAGGTTTCACCGTGATAGCCATTTTGTAAGGCCGTAAATTGCGTACGTTGCGAAAAACCTTTAATTTTCTGGGCATGTAGCGCCATTTTTAATGAAATTTCAACGGCAGAAGAGCCTTCGCTGGCGTAAAATACCTTATTTAGGCCTGGAGAAAGTCGGGCTAATTTCTCTGAGAGTTGGACAATAACCTCATGGGTACTATTTGCAAAAATGACGTGTTCAAAGCGATCGAGCTGTGTATGAAGCGCCTTTTTTAAGCGTGGATGGTTATGACCCAGTGATTTACACCACCAACTCGAGATGGCATCAATCAAGCGCCGTCCATCATCTAATTCAATAAAAGGGCCGTAGGCTTTGCTGACGACTAATGGGGGGAAGCTGAGATAATCCTTCATTTGAGAGCAAGGGTGCCAAATATGTTGGAGGTCTCGATTGATAAGATTCATAAAATAGGATAAAAGTAGGGTTTTTAAGGTAGCCCTCTAAAAGCTGGGAGGGAAGCTAGCATATTTTAAGAAAAATAAGAATTTTCAGAGAAACCCTTGTGAATAAAAAAAATAAAAAAGCGAGTCGCGTAAAAGCGTGTTTTAGAGCACTGCGCCCTTACCATGTCGCCAAAAATTTTTTATTATTTATTCCGCTCCTGGTCGGTCATCACTATTTTGATCAAACTTCTTTAAAAAATAGTTTTATTGGATTTTTAGTTTTTTGTTTATTAGCTTCCAGCGCCTATCTGATTAACGATCTCGTTGATTTAGAAAAAGACAAACAACATAGCAAAAAACAAAAACGTCCTTTTGCAGCTGGAGAGCTACCTCTGGTTGTTGGTTTTATTCTTGCGCCCTGCCTGCTAGGACTCGCATTAGGTATTTCGTTTTATTTACCGTTAAATTTTTTCCTGGGAGCGATTGCTTATTATTCATTAACGTTGCTGTACTCATTTTTCATTAAGAGGCAAAAATGGTTAGATGTCGTATTGTTAGCTGTTTTGTATTCTATACGGGTTTTTGCCGGGATGACTTTGGTTGAGAATGGCTATTCCTTATGGCTAATTGTTTTCGTGTTATTTTTCTTTTTTAACTTAGCTTTACTTAAACGTTACGCAGAACTTTACAGTGCAAAATTAGTAAATAAAGCGACTCTCATAGGTCGTGCTTATGGACTGACAGATAGTGCGAGACTGGTTTTCTGGGGGCATACGAGTGCGTACTTAGCTATTTTAACGTTTATTTTTTATATCCATTCAAATAAAGTTTTACTTCTCTATAAAACGCCTTTGTTATTGTGGTTGATTTGTCCTGGCTTGTTTGTTTGGCTTAGACGACTATGGTATTTCGCACAGCATGGGAGAATCCACGATGATCCGGTAGTGTTTACTGTGTTGGATAGATTTAGTTGGTTTATTATCGCTTTAATAGTGGTGATTAGTCTATGTGCATTACGGACTGCCGCATAGTTATACTTTGTACAATTGATATGAATGTGACGATTGTGCTGTTATAAATACGCCCCTATACCTTGGCCCACTTGTATATCATTAATAATCATTTGATTTTCAGGCGTTAAAAAGCCATCTAGTGCAGAAACTAAACAAGTGAGTCGCTATGCTCCCGAAGAATTTCGGCCATGGTGTCCCCGAAATTCGTTCGCATGACGCGACTGAAATTAGGCCGCGATACGTCCTGCGTCCGGCACGCACTCACTCCTTCGGAGTTCATGCCCGTGCCTCCCACAAATGACTTTACGGCGTGATGCGTTTCCTGCTTCGCCCGTCAACGCACGCCTATCGCGGGCTCTTCGACTTCGCATTGCTTTCACAATGCTTTCCTGTCTCATCGATGGAAATATTCGTTATAAATACATTAAAGAGAACCATTGAAATTTCTTGCCGGATAACAAAAAAATGGTCTCTTTTGCCTAAGCGGTGGGTGATAGAAAGGACTTTCTCATGGCTTAATCATTTTCGTAGGTTATCAAAAGATTACGAAATCACCACTTCTTCTGCTGAAAATTACGTCATGATCTCTCATTCGATTGGGCTGCTTCGACGCTTATTCAAACCATGAAGACGTTTTCTATTCCTTTTTCAAGCTCTAGTAAATTAACGGATGGGAAACTAATCTGTATACTCTGAACATAGCTAAAATGTGGATGAGTCTTTTTAATTTCTAAAAGATCATTATTAAGAAAAGTAGAAAAAAAATTCTTCACTATGGAAAAAGATGAATGCCACAAAGGCAAAGTAATAATGGTTTTGTCTGGATATACAGAAATACGGATGTGCCCAACATTGAGAAGAACTCTTGAGCG
This sequence comes from Rickettsiella endosymbiont of Dermanyssus gallinae, assembly GCF_019285595.1. Classification (NCBI taxonomy): domain Bacteria; kingdom Pseudomonadati; phylum Pseudomonadota; class Gammaproteobacteria; order Legionellales; family Coxiellaceae; genus Rickettsiella; species Rickettsiella endosymbiont of Dermanyssus gallinae. The sequence continues at coordinate 1,867,115 of NZ_CP079094.1, read as the reverse complement.
CTTCCCCAAGTCTAGCTTCAGTAGCAGTATCTCGGGAGGCTTCCTTTGCTCTATTTGAGTTCTGAATTGCTTCTCGTAATTCTTCTTTCTTTTTTGTTAAAGTGTTTTCAAGTTGTGTGATTTCCGCTTTTAATCCTTCAACAGTATTAGGCATGCCTATTAATTCTCCTTTTATTTAATTCGTCACCATTCTAAAATACTTAAAATAGCCTTGCAATGAGATATCCTAAACTTGGACGGAATTCTGGTAAATATTTTATTTAGTTCGCGTGTTTTTCATACTGCTCGAATTAAAATCGATTGTAATAAACTGTGTTTATAGAAAGTTGACAAGGATAGTTATTCATTTTATGTTGCTATTTTCCTCAGTATAAAAATCTATTATGTTAAATGTAGAGGTTCGCCATGATTGGATCCGTAATGAAATTCAATCGCTGTTTGAAAAGCCATTTAATGATTTAGTTTTTCATGCGCACTCAATTCATCGTCACTCTTTTCGTTCCAATGCCGTTCAAATAAGTACTTTACTGAATGTAAAAACCGGCCTCTGTCCTGAGAATTGCTCATATTGCCCACAAAGTGGTCATTATAATACGGGCTTAAAGAAAGAACCCTTAATGTCATTAGAGCAGGTAAAGATTGCTGCAAAAAAAGCGAAACAACAAGGGGCAGGCCGGTTTTGTATTGCGGCTGCTTGGCGCAGCCCACCTAAAAAAGAATTTGCGGATGTGTTAGCAATGGTAACGGCTATAAAAGCATTGGATTTAGAGGCGTGTGCTACCTTAGGCATGTTAACAGAGGAACAGGCTCGTCAATTAGCACAGGCCGGATTAGATTATTACAACCATAACTTAGATACATCGCCCGAATACTATAAAACAATTATATCGACACGAACCTATGAAGAGCGATTGCAAACCTTGGCACAAGTGCGTGCCGCAGGCATCAATGTGTGTTGTGGTGGTATTATTGGTATGGGTGAAGCTCGAGAAGATCGAATAGGTTTATTGCAACAATTAGCTAATCTTCCCGAGCATCCAAAGAGTGTCACCTTAAATAAATTAATTCCAATTCCAGGAACGCCATTAGCGGATAAAGCGCCCGTTGATTCGTTTGAATTTATCCGTATGGTGGCTGTAGCACGAATTATATTGCCTTTTAGTATGCTGCGTTTATCGGCAGGGCGCGACAGCTTGAATGAAGAAGCACAAGCGTTGTGTTTTTTTGCCGGCGCTAATTCGATTCATTATGGTGAAAAATTACTAACTACCGCGAATGTTGCACCTGTTCAAGATCGTGCTTTGCTAGAAAAGCTGGGTTTAGTCCCCGTCCTCGCTGATACCGAATTGAATGCACATACTCTTTGCACTTGAATTTTCGGCTGTGTTGCCACTTAATTCGCAATCCTCGTGTATGTTGTATACACTCCGGTTGCTTCATTTTTGCGGTGCCTTGCCGAAAATCCCATTGCTGTGAGTATGTCATTTCTTCTGGAAAATTCACTAACACAACACAGACAGGCCGGGCTTTATAGAACGCGTACTGTCTTGCAAGGTGTATCGGGAATGCAACGGCTTTATGAAGGGAAAAAGCTAATTTCGTTTTGTTCTAATGATTATTTAGGATTAACCCAACATCCCGATGTTATTAAGGTATTTAAACAAACGGCTGATGAATATGGCCTTGGTAGCGGTTCTTCTCATTTTCTGGGTGCCTATAGCCGTATTCATTGTGAGTTAGAAGAAGCTTTAGCCGAGTTTAGTAATTACCCAAAGGCGTTGGTTTTTTCTACCGGTTATATGGCCAATTTAAGTATTTTAACGGCCTTAGCCAATAGGCACGATAGTATATTTGGCGATAGATTGAATCATGCTTCCTTAGTCGATGCGGCAAGGCTTTCTGGTGCTTCCTTTAAACGCTATAAACATAAGCATATTTCGAGTTTAGCGAAGCAATTAACAGATTCTCCCGGGCGAAAGTCATTTGTTGTCAGTGATGGCGTATTTAGTATGGATGGTGATTTAGCGCCATTGCCGGATTTGATTGAAATAGCAAAAAATCATTCAGCCTTGTTATTAGTAGACGATGCGCATGGCTTAGGTGTATTAGGTGAAAAAGGTGCGGGTATTTGCGAACATTTTGGATTAAAACCTGATATTTTATCGGCTGGCTTTGGTAAATCCTTGGGGAGTTTTGGTGGGTTTGCGGCAGGAAGTGAAACCATCATAGAGCATTTAATTCAATTTTCACGGCCCTATATGTATACCACCGCCTTGCCACCGGCTATTGCTAAAGCAACACATACCAGCTTATTGTTGCTACAGAAGGAAAATTGGCGTAGAAAAAAGCTATGCTATTTGATTGAGCATTTTAAACGTTCGGCTAAACAGTTAGAATTACCGGTCTTGGTATCCCAGACCCCTATTCAACCTATTTTACTTGGCGAACCTGAGCGGGCTATGAAATTAGCGGCACACTTGTTTCAAAATGGCTTTTTGGTGAATGCGGTTCGGCCACCCACCGTACCGAAAAATACCTCGCGCCTGCGCATAAGTTTAAGTGCCTTGCATTCAGAAAATGATATCGATAGCTTATTAGAACAGGTCGCGATAGGGTTGCACTGCGCGTAGATAAAAAAGCTTATGTTAAATCAATTAGACGAAAAAAAAATCGCTTCACGCTTCAACAAAGCAGCGCTTAGCTATGATAAAGCCGCTCTTCTACAGCGCACGGTGGCAAATGACTTATTAGAGCGCTTACAAGGCATTCGTCTGCAACCGCAAATGATTTTAGATTTGGGTTGTGGTACAGGCCATGCTACCGCTTGTCTAAAAAAAACCTATCCATTAGCTGAAGTGATTGGTTTTGATCAATCATTTGGGATGCTTAAACAAGCACAAGCTCAAAAAACAAACGATGAGTTTTCTAAGTTCCATTGTTTGGGCGGTCAGGCAGAATCTTTACCCTTTAGCACGCATTCTTTTGAATTAGTCTATTCCAACTTGATGTTACATTGGAGTACCGATTTCTCAGCAACGCTTAATGAGATCCGTCGTGTCTTAAAACCAGGCGGCTTATTATTATTTTCAATCGTAGGCGCGGATACATTAAAAGAGCTACGTTATTCTTGGGCGCAAGTAGACGATAAACCGCATGTACATGTGTTTCCTGATATGCATGATCTGGGTGATTGTTTACTTCAGGCAGCGTTTGCTGATCCGGTAATGGACGTGGATTATTTTACTTTATTACATTCTGATATTTTTTCTTTGATGAAGGACCTCAAAGAACTTGGCGTGCAGAATCTTTCTATCGATAGACACCGCGGCTTAACACCGAAGCGATCCTTACAAACATTGATTCAAGCTTACGATGTTTTTCGTACGGCTGCAGGAAAATTACCCGCTACTTGGGAAATTATCTATGGTCATGCATGGACAGCTACGCAGGAAGCTGTTGAAGCTAAGCAGGGTTCGAACGAAATACAAATATCCGTACAAGAAATTGGCGGACGTAGAAAAATTGAAAATTCCCTACGCTAGATGTAATGATTAAAAACGATGGCTAATAAAAGTTTTTTTATTTTGGGCACCGATACGGGCGTTGGAAAAACAATGGTTGCTAGCGCTTTATTAATAGGGTTAAAAGCGCGGGGACTATCGACCATTGGATTAAAACCAATTGCCAGCGGTGCTCAATTAACACCGATGGGTTTACGCAATGACGATGCACTCAGTTTACAAAAGGCCGCGAGCATTTTTTTACCGTACCATCAGGTCAATCCTTTTTGTTTTGCGGATCCAATAGCGCCGCACATTGCGGCAGAGCGAGAGAAAAAAATTTTAAGTGTTTCGGCTATCACACAATCTTGTCAGTTAGCATTGAGCTATCAAGCAGATTATGGCGTTATTGAGGGTGTGGGTGGTGTTTGCGTTCCTTTAAATAAAAAAGAGACCTTTACCGACTTGGTTCAGATAATGGGGGCTCCTATCATTCTTGTGGTGGGTATGCGCTTAGGTTGTTTAAATCAGGCACTATTAACGTGGAAATACCTACAGCAACGACAGCTCCCGGTCATTGGCTGGATAGCGAATCAGGTTGATCCCATGATGGAGTATATTGAAGAAAATATTAACTTTCTTAAGTCTTCGTTGGCTGTGCCTTATTTAGGATTTATTCCGTATCTGCAAGAGATTGATTTAAGCGTTTTTCCTGCCTTAATCAACTATGAACCGTTGTTAGGTGTTTTAGAAACGATCAGTATATAGTATTAGAATAGTACTCACTCTGGGCAGGTAGCCTATTCTATAGTGGGTCAAGCTATTTAGAGGCGCTTTCTGGTTATGAAGTTTATTTATCGATTAAATATTTTTATATTTTTTTTATTGATACCAGTCCAGCTTGTTTACGCGGCTTCAGCACCACAAGAATTAGCCAACCTATTAAATCGCTTACAAAGTTTACAGGCTAACTTTACCCAAACAGTGATGGATGGTAGGGGGCAAATCCTGCAGAAAACTAGTGGACAAATGATTTTGCAACGACCCGGGCGGTTTCGATGGGAAGTGATGCAGCCTAGTAAACAATTGTTAATTGCCGATGGGCAACGTATTTGGTTTTATGACATCGGGTTGCAACAAGTGATGATACAAAAACAGCAAACGATGGCAGCAAATTCTCCTGCTGCGTTATTGAGCGATTCGCCTAACAACTTAACAAAACAGTTTGATGTCAATTTTTTGATGGATGTTCAGGGCTTTTATTTGATACCTAAAGACAAAAATGCGTTATTTCGTTCAATAACTTTAATTTTTCAGCAAAATCAACTGCGAGAAATGCGCCTGGCAGATAAATTGGGGCAACAGACAGTGATCGATTTTTCACAAGTTAAGCTTAACCCATCGATTAACGCACAGACTTTCCATTTTGTTTTGCCTAAAGATAAAAATATTGAAGTTGTGAAGAGCTAAAGCGATGTCACACCACCACCATCATCACACCGCTTTTGCAGTGGGCTTAAATGTTAGTTTTGCTTTAGCTGTATTGCTGAATTCAGGGTTTGTGTTGGCTGAAGTTATCTATGCTTTTATTGCACATTCTATGAGTTTGCTGTCGGATGCGGTGCATAATTTTGGTGATGTTTTAGGTTTATTGATGTCTTGGGGCGCAAGTTTTTTAGCGAAAAAACGTTCTACACAACGCTATAGTTATGGCTACAAAAAATTGACTATTTTAGCGGCCTTAGCCAATGCATTGTTGCTGGTATTTACATCAGCACTGATTGTGTATGAATCGATTAATAAACTGCGTAATCCGGTGCCTATCAATGAAATGATAGTGATGGTGGTTGCTTTTATTGGGATGCTAATCAATGGAAGTACGGCGTTATTATTCATGCGCCAACAACAATCTGATCTTAATATTAAAAGTGCATTCTTACATTTAGCCTATGATGCGTTGATTGCCTTAGGTGTTGTGCTGGCGGGTGCGATAGTCTATTTCACTGCTTGGCAATGGGTAGATCCTATCGTAGGTTTAGTCATTGTCGGGATTATTGCTTTAGGAAGCTGGAACTTATTACGCCGTTCAGTTGAATTAATTTTAGGTGCCGTTCCTTACGGTGTCGATCAAAAGGCGGTGGTTACTTATTTAGAAAAATTACCTGGTGTTACCGCCGTACATGATTTACATATTTGGGGTTTAAGTACACAAGAAACGGCGTTAACAGCGCATTTAGTTATGCCAGGTGATGGTTTATCGGATCAACTGCAGCAACAAATTAATCAAACATTAGCCGAAAGGTTTCAGATTCAGCATGTTACCTTGCAAGTAGAGCAAGGCCAGGAAAAATACCCGTGTAGTCAGGGATCGGTTTGCTAAGATGTTATTTTTATCTTACATTTTAATGGTATATTAGCCGGATTTCTATCAGGATTGTTAGGAATAGGCGGCGGTACGGTATTGGTTCCCGGATTGTTGGCGGTTTTCGCGCACGCAGGCATACCTAGCCAATTACAAATGCACTTAGCAACCAGCACTGCGTTAGCTTCTATTATTTTTAGTTCTTTGGTTGCTGTGTACCAGCAACAACGTAGTTTTTCTATAAACTGGTGCTTATTTGGCCAGTTAGCACCTGGAATGATTGTGGGCATTGTCTCGGGTGCTTTAATTGCATTAGTACTTTCTACGCAAACATTAAAATTATTATTTAGTTTGTTTCTTTTTTCTGTGGCATTTAAAATTTTCTTTAATAAAACACAAGCAGAAAGAAAAGAAGCGATCTATTTAACACCACTTAAAAAATGGGTTATAGGTATTTCTATTGGTGCTATTTCTGGTTTGTTGGGTATAGGCGGGGGCGCTATTGCCGTGCCGATTTTTTACGTTTGGGCTTATCAACCCACCATGCTATTGCAACCTCCTCTGCTTGTGTTTTATTGTTGACGATTATTGGTGCACTTACCTTTACCGTGACAGGCCTTCATGTGCAAAATCTTCCTGTGGGTAGCGGCGGGTTTGTTTATTGGCCTGCGGTTGTTGGTGTATCGATTGGAAGTATGGTGGTTGTTCCCTTAGGTACGCGATTAGGTAACCGGCTTCTAGGCCGTCATTTAAGAAAAATATTTGCTTTATTCCTTTTAGTGGTAGGTATTACCATGCTAATACCTTAAAATATAAAATCATGTCACAACATTCTTTAAAACCCATTGGTATTTTCGATAGTGGTGTCGGTGGTTTAACCGTTGCTAAGGCAGTGACCAATCATCTGCCCAAGGAATCTATCGTTTATTTTGGCGATACGGCGCATACCCCTTGGGGAGATAAATCGGCGGCAGCTATCCAAGCGTATTCGATAAAAATCTGCGATATGTTGCTGCAGCAAGATTGTAAACTCATTTTAATTGCTTGTAATTCCGCATCAGCAGTTGCCCATGAATTAGTAAAAGAATATGTAGGCCGTAAGTCCATTGTTGTTGATGTCATTGATCCCATGATTGACTACTTGGCAGAAAATTATGTTAATAAAACCATTGGATTAATTGGAACCAAACAAACCATCTGTTCAAGTATTTACAGAAAAAAACTAGATCAACGGGATATTCATATACAACTCAATTCATTAGCGACGCCTTTATTAGTTCCTTTAATTGAGGAAGCGGCCGATCAAGCTATTATGCAGGATGTCATTAAATCTTATCTTTCAAATCCCGTTTTATCTGGTCTTGATGCGCTTGTTTTAGGTTGTACCCACTATCCTTTAATTAAACAGTTTATACAGCAGTTTTACCCAACTAAGGCGGCCATTTTAGATTCAACGGATATCGTGGCCAAGCTTGTAAAAAACTTACTTGAAAGCCATGGCCTTTTATCCAACAGTGTTTTCGAACCACAAAAAAAGTTTTATGTTTCGGATTATACAACGGCATTTTCTGCCCATGCGCGGCTTTTCTTTAAAGGTCCGGTTTCTTTAGAAAGGTATCCCTTATGGGAGTAACCCTCATGATACTTGCGGGTGGTGTGGTTAATATTCAATTTGTGTTAAAATAAACCAGTTTATACCCATAATGAGAGGAGGGGTCATATGGCTTCTAGTAAAATTCTATCAGGCCAAAGGTTAGAGTCCGTTTTAGCCACTAATACCGTATTGCGTAATACGTATATTCTGCTGGGCTTAACCATGCTGTTTAGTGCGCTTACCGCCGGAATGGCCATGCTGAGCGATTCGCCTCCTTTAAACCCGTTGATTACCTTAGTGGGTTATTTTGGTTTATTATTTCTAACGAGCCGGACACGTAATAGTGGCTGGGGTTTGTTATCCGTTTTCGCATTGACAGGATTTATGGGGTACACACTAGGCCCTATTTTGAACCACTATATCCATGGATTCACAAATGGACAGGCATTAGTCATGATGTCCTCGGGCGCGACAGGGCTTATCTTTTTTGCGTTATCGGCGCATGCACTGATTACCCAAAAAGACTTTAGCTTTATGTCCGGATTTTTGATGGTAGGGATGATCGTTGCTTTTCTTGCCAGCATTGCTACCTTGTTTTTCCACATACCCGCACTAATGTTGACCGTATCAGCCGTATTTGTTCTTTTATCGTCCGGGGTTATTTTATTGCAAACTAGCCAGATTATTCATGGCGGCGAGACTAATTACATTATGGCCACAGTGACATTATACGTATCACTGTATAATATTTTCTTAAGTTTATTAAATTTACTAGGCGCTTTTAGCGGCAATAGAGAGTAAATTTTTTATTAAAAGCGCCTAAAATTAACCCACTTTCAATCAGTAGGTTAATGAAATGTGGTTAAAGCTATACTCGCAGCAATGGGGTTTTTGGCAAGGAGCCGCGAAAACGAAGCCACCGGAGTGTATAGATGATACATGAGGATGGCGAGTTGAGCGGGAACGCGGCCAAAAATTCAAGTGCGAAGAGTAATTATACTTTTAAGCTAGACCCAACTAAAATAAAACCATGACATTATCCTAGATAGGGGATAAAGATGGGTTTATTAATCAATGGCGAAGAAGTTTTGACCGACGAATATGGTTATCTCATTCATTCCTCAGATTGGCATGAAAATATAGCGACGATTCTTGCAGAAGAAGAAGCATTAACGCTTGTCAAAGACCATTGGCATGTCATTTATCTTTTACGTAATTTCTATCAGCAATACCACAAAACACCCCCCATACGAATCTTAGTCAACCAGTTAGCCGTGCAAATTGGATCTGAAAAAGCAAATAGCCTCTATCTTAATAATCTTTTCCCTAAAGGTGTATTAAAGCAAGCGAGCAAACTGGCAGGATTGCCGCGACCCGCACGCTGTATGTAATGCCATTATCTTTTTCTCGTTGCAAATAACTTTTTATTTTATATTTAAGATTGTACTATTTAAAATAGCTTATAACTTTATTATAAAAAGAGAAGTCAGATGGCTAGCGAACTTGCCGAAATAAAAGCCAGAATCATAGAAATAAGGGACGGTTTAAGCGAGCCTTTTAAAGGTTTCCTTAATAAAGAAATAAATAAGACAGAAGCTTATTTTGAAGAGGATGAATCTTGTATAGAGATAAAGGAAGTTTTTTTCAAGGGGTGCTTAAAATATGCTGAACAATGTAGAAAAGTAGAAAAGGATTTCCCTTCTCGATGGTCTCGTGATTTAGCGACAGATAATGTGCTGTTTAATACTTTTCGTTATAAATTAATTAGCGTTTGTGTTGTAGATAATCCACCTAGCGATATAGATAAGATTAAAGATAAGATATATACAGAAGCGAGAGAGATATTAGAAAAGCTTCTAAGCAGTGCCTTTCATAAATCTTATAGATATCCAACTCTAGATTCAATTAAAAAAAGTATTCTAGAATTATTAATACTTTTATTATCTAAAAAGGAATATGTAGATTTTAGCGAAGAATATAGAGTTTTTTTTACAGATATTATCTCGTTAACCGATAAAAGTACTATAAATTTAAATGGTTTTTTAGATAAAATAGATAAGATAGAAAAATCAAAATACTTTTTCCCTAAGAATCTAGATAATATTCGCGTCAAATATTTTGCCGTTATTTTTTCAATTGATCGTTCGATTGTTTACAGAAATTTATTGGCTAAACTTAAAGGGATTGCTAAGAGTGAATTTAGTGATCATCCAGCGGTATTAAGTTTTGTTAATTGTTTTATTTCGAAGCTTAGTAAAGAGTTTCTTAGTAATCCTTACCTTGGTCTAGAGCCAGAAATAAATCTTGATTTAGCAATGGTCTTGATTTATCGGGCATTAAATAGAAAGTGTGAACAAGAAATAACGCTTCCTCCCCAAACAAATTTCCTTAATCGCCTTAATTTCCGTAAGCGCCTTGTAAAAGTACCACCAAAGCCAGCTTTTGGTAGACAATTATCAAAATTTAAGCAGGATTATCAGGATAAAACAGCAAAAGATTTTCCAGAGGAAGCGTTGAAGAGTCGACAATTTGGCTTTAACCAAATACATGACTTGCCTGGCGAAATAGGTGTTTATTTTTCTATGGATGGGATTAATCGTAGCTCCGAGGCCATCAGAGAGGTATTAAATGTTGCATTACAGAATTATGATAAGTTAGCGTTACCTGAAGCCCCTCGGGTACCAATTAACCCTATGGGAGCGCTAGATAAACTTAAAGAGAGGGGAGGTGCCGTTTTAAAAGGCGCGGAAAAATTAGCGGGAAAAATAATTGAAAAATCTCAGGTAGCGCTTGATGATGCATCTAATAAAGCGCAGATTTTTATTGAGGATGCCTCTAATAAAGTGCAGGATATAACGGATGGAGCAATAGATTTAATGAAAGATACAGTGAGTGATTTAAAATTGCCAGTGTCTATTCCTAAAGTAACGATTAATAATCCTTTCTTAAAAAATAATAATTCGGATAGATCAAGTAGCATTATGATCAATAACGAGACGGAAATAGCTTGTCAAAATGCTGAGGAACGCGCTAATCGAGAAACTCAATCGGAAGTTATAAAAAACAATATAGACAATGCTTACAACGATGAAATAAATAAAAATAAATTAGAAGTTGAAAAGACAATACAAGTAAATAGTTGGTTTAAAGATAAAAGATTTTCATTAATAGAGTGGGTGCAAGCTTTTTTCAGACAAGGTTGTTTTTATGTAAATCTAGATAAGCTTAAGAATAGATTAAAGGGTCAAATAGATTTTGCCAGTGAAAAAGATTTTTTCCTCAAGGCGAGTTTTTTTTCTTTATTGCTTTATGGCATTATTCGTTGGCCATGGTGGAATAAAGAAGATTTTGCAATAAACTGGGCAGAGCAAATAATTTTATTAAAGACAAAGGACTGTATAGAAACAACAACGTATGAAGCGCTTAGTAATAAGCTGAGTTTTCTATTTGTAGGTAAAGCGGATTCACGCGTAGTGCCGGAAATGAATTCGGATAATAAGACAGCTTTTTTTAATACTAGAAATAATGTTAGCAATAAAGAGCCAGGGTCTTCATGCCAATCTTCCGTCGATGAGACAGGAAAGCATTGTGAAAGCAATGCGAAGTCGAAGAGCCCGCGATAGGCGTGCGTTGACGGGCGAAGCAGGAAACGCATCACGCCGTAAAGTCATTTGTGGGAGGCACGGGCATGAACTCCGAAGGAGTGAGTGCGTGCCGGACGCAGGACGTATCGCGGCCTAATTTCAGTCGCGTCATGCGAACGAATTTCGGGGACACGATGGCCGAAATTCTTCGGGAGCATAGCGACTCACTTGTAAATTTAGCGTTACACAGAATACCTTTTAGTTCTTCCATTTAATATTACAGCCGATGCTAGGCTTTTGCTCGGTGGCCACTGGTGCGTCTATTAAAATATTATCTAAAGCCGAACGTAGAGTTTTACCCGTGACTGGAATTTTATTGCCTGGCGTGGAATCGTCTAGCTGACCACGATAAACACAGCGTAACGCGTTGTCAAAAACAAAAAAATCGGGTGTGCAAGCCGCTTGATAACTTTTTGCAGTGCTTTGTATCTCATCATAGAGATAAGGAAAAGGATAGCCTAACTGTTTTGCTAATTTAGCCATTTCTTTGGGAGCATCTTCCGGATAACTTTCTGCATCATTGGAGCTAATCGCAATAAAAGAAATTCCTTTTGTTTGATAATCCTTTGCTAATTGAATCAGCTCCGTTTGTATGTGTTTAACATAAGGGCAATGATTGCAAATAAACATAATCACAGTTGCTTTTTCTGATTTGAGTTCTGTTAAACGACAGACTTTGCCGCTTTTTGTATCCAATAGTTCAAAATCAGGCGCTTTTGTTCCAAGCGCTAGCATGTTAGAAGGCGTTAATGCCATAGCTGTACTTCCTATTTTTACAAAGTTATGATTATTATAACGCAACCTAGAATATTCAATATTTTCAACTATAAGCGCTAACGATGGCTAAACTTTATTTCTATTATTCGGCTATGAATGCGGGCAAGAGTACCATTTTATTGCAAGCAAGTTACAACTACCAAGAACGTGGTATGGAAACCTTATTATTTTCTCCCAGTGTTGACACGCGATATAAAGCAGGCACTATTTTTTCACGTATAGGTTTAGAGGCCGCCAGTCATTCGTTTGCTAAAAACGATAATTTATATGAGTTTACAGAAGAAACGTTAAAAAAAACTAAGAATTTAAAATGTGTTTTTGTCGATGAAGCACAATTTTTAACAAAGGCGCAGGTATTCCAGTTAAGTGATATCGTGGATAAATTGAATATACCTGTTTTAACGTATGGATTACGCAGTGATTTTTGCGGTGAACCTTTTGAAGGAAGTTTATATTTACTGATCTTGGCCGATAAAATGGGTGAAATAAAAACAGTTTGCCACTGCGGCGCTAAAGCGATTATGAATATGCGTATGGATGCCGAACATCGTAAAGTGACCCAGGGAGAACAACTGGAGATTGGGGGTAATGAACGTTATATCGCCGTCTGTAGAAAACACTTTAAATTAGGTGAAACGGCGAAGCTTGAGGTTACACTATCCAGTTAACCCTATTTAAACCCGCGGCGGGGTAGTGTTTGCTATAAGCGGACTATTAAATCGAAATTTTGGTTTAGACATTAGGCTTTTCTTCCTATAGACTACCCCCCCCAAATAGCCTATAAAAAACACCTATTTGAGGATTAATGACTGTTATGCCCAGTCCAAAACAAGGTTTTCCTACTGCTTTTTCTAAATATCAGCCTTGGCTGGTTTGTCTTTCTGCCGCGCTCTTTTTCTTTTACGAATTTATCCAAATGGGTATGTTTAACTCCATTAGCCAGGAGCTTATGCAGGACTTCTCCATTAATGCGGGTCAACTAGGCTTTTTGTCGGCTACTTATTTTTATGCGGATGTTATTTTTCTGCTATTTGCCGGTATTTTAGTCGACCGTATATCCATACGGACCATTATATTAAGTGCGATGGTCATGGTGGTTTTTGCCACAATTCTATTTGCCTGCAGCCATTCTTTTCAATTAGCCGCATTTAGCCATTTTATTTCAGGCATTGGTAATGCTTTTTGTTTTTTAAGCTGCATTAAGCTGGCCACACGTTGGTTTTCGTCCCACCGTTTGGCGTTTGTGATCGGCGTTATCATTACTATTGCGATGTTGGGAGGCGTGGTGGCACAAACCCCTTTTGCTCTTTTAGTACAATGGCTAGGTTGGCGTGATGCTGTCCTGGTTAATGCGGGTGTAGGGGCGGTCATTACATTAATTGTTTATCTATTTGTTCGTGACTATCCTAAACATCAGACACCTGAGGTCATGAGCGAGAAAAACGTTGCCCCATCTTCTATAAAGAAGAGTCTTTTGACGGTACTCCTCAATAAACAGAATGGATTAGGGGGACTCTATACCTGTCTGTTAAATCTGCCGATTATTTTACTGGGAGAGCTTTGGGGTGTGATGTATTTAACCCAAGTTCACCATCTTTTAAAAACGCAGGCCTCACTCGTTGCCACCATGATTTTTGTGGGGACTATTATAGGCTCACCTTTTATAGGGTGGTTTTCGGACTTTATCGGTAAACGACGGCTACCGATGATAGTCGGCGCGCTGCTTTCTTTGTTGGTATTACTTTGTATTATGTTTTTACCAAATTTAAATTTTTATACTTTACTGGTTTTGTTTTTATTGCTCGGTATTTTTACTAGTACACAGATTATTAGTTACCCATTGATTGCTGAAAGTAATCCTAGGCATTTAACGGGGACTTCCACAGGTTTAGCGTCGGTTCTAATTATGGGAGGGGGTGCCGTATTTCAACCCTTATTTGGTTGGCTAATGGATTTGCATTGGGATCAGACGTTAAATCATGGCGTAGCAATGTATTCGCCTAGCAATTATCTTAATGGCTTGGCTATTATGCCGATTGCTTTTGTAGTGAGTATTATTGCCGCTTGTCTTTTACGTGAAACACATTGTCAACCTTACTCTAGAGAAAACCTATGAAAACTCAGAATGGTGCTTCTATAACGAATAAAAAATTGCTGCCTTGGATTGTCTGTTTTTCTGCGGCGCTTTTCTTTTTTTATGAATTTATTCAGATGAATATGTTCAACGCCATCAGTGCTGATTTGATGCGCGCTTTTTCACTGCATGCAACGGAATTGGGAAAATTATCAGCCTATTATTTTTATGCTAATTTGCTTTTTTTACCTATTGCCGGCGCGTTATTAGATCGATTTTCTACACGATTAATTATTCTTTCAGCTTTATTGCTGTGTGTGATAGGGATTGCAGGTTTTGCAACCACACATTCCTTTCTTTTAGCTTGTGTCTTCCGATTTATGAGCGGGATTGGTAGTGCATTTTGCTTTTTAAGTAGTATTCGTTTAGCGTCGCGTTGGTTCCCATCAAAGCAAATGGCATTAGTCAGTGGCTTAATTGTAACCATGGCTATGATGGGAGGGATGGTGGCACAAACGCCATTGACCTTATTAGCACAATCGTTAGGATGGCGTCATACTTTGTTGCTGGATGCTTGCTTAGGGTTACTTATTTTTACTATTATTTTTTCCTTTGTGCAGGATTGCCCTCCGGAATTAAAACAAGAGCAAAAAGCTTCACAGACTGAATTATCCCATTTAGGTCTTGTGAAGAGTTGGCGCTTAGCCTATTTAAACCCACAAAATCTTCTTTGTGGACTTTATACCTCATTAACAAATTTACCTATTGCATTGCTAGGCGCTATTTGGGGTAGTTTATTTTTACAACAAACCGCTCATTTTTCACCAACGGAAGCATCATTAGCACCAAGCTTACTTTTTCTAGGTACGATCATTGGTGGCCCTGTTGTGGGTTGGCTTTCCGATAGAATTAGAAAACGAGTAAGACTCATGGCAATGGGTACTATTATCTCGTTGTTATTGACGCTGATAATTATATGTCTTCCAGCCTTGCTCTCTTTAACCACGGTCTTATGCTTATTTTTTGCATTAGGTTTTTTTACCAGCAGTCAGGTACTAAGTTATCCTTTAGTTTCTGAAAGTAATACCAAGAGTTTGACGGCAACATCCGTTAGCGTCGTATCATTTTTCGCTATTGGTGGCTATGCAGTTTTCCAACCCTTATTTGGTTGGTTAATGGATTATGATTGGCACGGTTCTTTAGCCAATCAGATAAGAGTGTATAGCGCTAGTGACTATCACCGTGCTTTACTCATTTTACCGGTTGGTTTTTGTATTGCTTTACTGGCTACTTTTTTAATGAAAGAGCCTACGCAGGCAAAATTAGACTAGATATGGCCTTAAGGAGTGAGCCCTGGTGGGAAGCTAGGGTTCATACGATGAGACAGGAAAGCATTGTGAAAGCAATGCGAAGTCGAAGAGCCCGCGATAGGCGTGCGTTGACGGGCGAAGCAGGAAACGCATCACGCCGTAAAGTCATTTGTGGGAGGCACGGGCATGAACTCCGAAGGAGTGAGTGCGTGCCGGACGCAGGACGTATCGCGGCCTAATTTCAGTCGCGTCATGCGAACGAATTTCGGGGGCACGATGGCCGAAATTCTTCGGGAGCATAGCGACTCACTTGAATTAGGTTAATTCTATATTCACAGCAATTGGGTTTTTGGCAAGGCGCCGCGAAGATGAGCAACACTGCCGAAAGCTCAAGTGCGAAGAGTATAAGTAAAATTCGCAATCTTAGGTAATACTCGCTACTATAGGGGCCCTTTATTTTCACTCTATCTTTTTATTGAGAATAAAAATGGATAATTACACGACGTTTACTTCCGAATCCGTATCTGAAGGACATCCTGATAAGATCGCGGATCAAATCTCTGATGCAATTCTCGATGCAATTTTAGCGCAAGATAAAAATGCGCGTGTTGCCTGTGAAACCCTCGTTAAAACGGGAATGGGTTTAGTCGCTGGCGAAATCACCACGACGGCATGGGTGGATGTTGAGCACATTGTTAGAGAAACAGTTAAAGAAATTGGCTATAACAGTTCTTCTATGGGCTTCGATTGGGAGTCTTGTGCAGTGATGTCGGCGATTGGCAAGCAATCGCCGGATATTGCGCAAGGCGTTGATAAGGCTGATCAGGGTGCAGGTGATCAGGGAATGATGTTTGGCTATGCCAGTAATGAAACCGATGTGCTCATGCCAGCACCGATTACCTATGCTCATAGGCTTATGGAACGGCAAGCCGCATTGCGGAAAAATAAAATCTTAGATTGGTTACGGCCTGATGCCAAAAGTCAGGTTACACTAAAATATCAAGGCGGGAAGCCGATTGCTGCAGAGACGATAGTGCTTTCTACACAGCATGCGCCTGATATTTCCTATGAAAAATTACGCGAAGCAATTATTGAAGAAATTATTAAGCCCGTGATTCCAGCCGAATGGTTAAAAAACACTGTCTACCATATCAATCCCACCGGACGTTTTGTTATTGGAGGACCTTTAGGCGATACAGGGTTAACAGGCCGTAAAATTATTGTAGATACCTACGGTGGTATGGCGCGTCATGGCGGCGGATGTTTTTCAGGTAAGGATCCCAGTAAAGTCGATCGATCGGCAGCTTATGCAGCGCGTTATGTTGCAAAAAATATTGTTGCTGCCGGTTTAGCGGATCGTTGTGAGTTACAGGTTTCTTATGCGATTGGTGTTGCAGAACCAACGTCTATTAATATTAATACTTTTGGCACAGGTAAGCTGTCTGATAAAGACATCGCTGAACTTATTCGGCAACATTTTGATCTCAGACCGCAAGGTATTATTAAAATGCTTGATTTGTTAAGGCCTATTTATAAACGAACAGCAGCGTATGGCCATTTTGGTCGAGAAAATACGGAATATTTTCCTTGGGAAAAAACAGATAAAGCAAGGTTATTGTGCTCAGCACTTAAGAAGGTAGTTCACACATGATATCAGAAGCATTAAAGACTAAGATTATTGATTATAAAGTAGCTAATTTAAATTTGGCCGAATGGGGTCGAAAAGAAATTACGATTGCTGAAACAGAAATGCCGGGTTTGATGGCGCTACGTAAAAAATATGGCCATGAAAAGCCTTTAAAAGGTGCGCGCATTGCAGGTTGTCTGCATATGACGATTCAAACGGCGGTTTTAATTGAAACCTTGCTCGATTTGGGTGCTGAAGTACGATGGTCTTCATGCAATATTTTTTCCACGCAGGATCATGCCGCCGCTGCTATGGCAGAACAGAGTGTCCCTGTTTTTGCTTGGAAAGGAGAAACGGAAGAAGAGTTTTGGTGGTGTATTGAACAAACCTTGAAAGGACCTAATGGTTGGAAGCCTAATTTGTTGTTAGATGATGGTGGCGATCTTACTTTATTAATGCATGAAGACAGATACTCAAATCTTTTGGCAGATGTTAAAGGCGTATCGGAAGAAACAACAACGGGTGTACATAGACTTTATCAAATGCAGGAAAAAAAATCGCTTTTGATCCCAGCGATTAACATTAATGATTCAGTGACAAAATCTAAATTTGATAATCTTTATGGATGTAGAGAGTCTTTAATTGATGCGTTGAAGCGAGCAACCGACGTCATGATTGCGGGTAAAATTGCCGTTGTTGGTGGCTACGGGGATGTAGGAAAAGGTTGTGCGCAAAGTTTGCGTTCGTATGGCGCAACGGTATGGATTACTGAAGTAGATCCTATTTGTGCATTACAAGCCGCAATGGAAGGCTATCGCGTTGTGAAGATGGATGAAGTCGCAAGCCAAGGTGATATTTTCGTTACGGCAACCGGTAATAAATCCGTTATTACCTTAGCACATATGAAACAGATGAAGGATTTTGCTATTGTTTGTAACATTGGGCACTTTGATTCTGAAATTGAAGTAGCAAGCTTACGACAATTTAAATGGGAGAATATTAAGCCACAAGTTGATCAAATTATTTTCCCCGATAAAAAGCGTCTATTACTGTTAGCCGAAGGTCGATTAGTTAATTTAGGGTGTGCAACAGGACACCCTAGTTTTGTTATGTCAAATTCATTTGCTAATCAGGTTTTAGCGCAAATAGAATTATGGCAGCACAATGATCGCTATGAAAAAGGCAAGGTTTACATGTTGCCAAAAGAATTAGATGAACAAGTAGCGCGGTTACATTTAGATCGCGTCGGAGCGAAATTGACCGAATTAACCTCTGAACAAGCGGAATATATCGGTGTAAAAAAAGAAGGCCCGTATAAGCCTAGTTTTTACCGTTATTAAAATCGTTAGCCCGTCATTACTGTATCAGTTAGGTAAAGCGGTGACAGAAGAACATGAACCAGAAAAACGTCAAGCCAACTTTCTAGTTGGTAGGGTAATTGTATAGGTTGCAAAGCCGGGATGTATTTAATTAAAATTACTGATCGTTTTTGAAGTTAAAAAAAAAGACAGCGTTAAGTGCGATTCATGTAAAGCCATAGTCCACGTTTGCGATGCCTTCTGTACAGCCAAATATACTACCTTTAATGCCGATTGGTCATTAGGAAAAATTTTACGATTATTAATCGATTTTCTAATCACACTATTGAGTGATTCAATGGCATTGGTGGTATAAATAATTTTCCGTATGTCGTCAGGATAATCAAATAAGGTCACAATATTACTCCAGTTTTTATGCCAGGTACGGCTAATGAGGGGTATTTTTTATCCACTTTTCACTGAACATCAGCAGCGCTTCTTCCGCTGGTTCTATAGAAATAGCACGGTAAATAAGCTTAAGGTCCGCTACCACGGCTTTCATGTCCTTATGCGGTACATAGCTAAGAAATAACGAATCAGATGCACTATGCATAGCTGAATCTTAGTTTTTGGGAATACCGCATTTATCGCCTCTGGAAATCCGCTTAATCCATCAACCCAAGCAATAAAAATATCCTTAACGCCACGATGATTTAATTCGGTTAATACCGAGCTAAATTTTTGGTTTCGGCTATCCACAAACCGAGTAATTCCTTTTTTCCATCCGTATTAATGGCTAATGCCAAATAAATGGATTTATTGATGACGCGTTTATCTTGATGGCATTTAATAACGATACAATCTAAGTACAGGATGGGATAGACCGTTTCTAAGGGACGATTCTGCCAAATATTAACCTCATCAATAACGGCTTAAGTTAGCTTTTCCCGTATTCTTGCCTTCTAACGCATGTTTTTCATAGCCAAGATACTCCTCTTGCTCTGCATCCATGGCTCGTTCTACTTTATTTACAGGCTTGATTCTATCTAAATTCACCCTTTGTGGAAGTTCAATGTTGTTTTAGAAAAATCTCGCCCACACCTTGCTTAGTATAAAGACAGACTTTTTGGCGGCCTTCACCCTTGGCATATATAAAGTTTATTGGGCTATTTTTATACATATCAGGAGTAAATCTCCGCTCACCGTTTTTCCAATTTCCCCTACCAGCATATTGATCTGCATTTTCACGGTAAAAGCAAGGATACCCCCACGCGTCACTAAGCACCCTAGGATCACCAAGATCATAACGACCTTCTTTATAATATCCCTCACTACATTCCGTTGGAATGATGCTACTAGGTATAGGGCATGCTTGTGTATAGCACGCTTTTCGACAGTTAACGAAATTTGCTATAAGATCTGCTGACTTTATGCCCGCATCTTGTTCCTGCCTTTCCTGTTCTGCACATACGTTTTCACACTCCCAGTAATTTTCTTGCTCTTCTTGATTAACAAAGTCTTCTGCTTTCGCACTTGCCATAAGAACAGTCGCAAGCACGATCGTTAGACACAAGTATGATCCCTTCCTGGTCTTCCAGCTTTTCTCATTTTTGGTATGTTTCATAATAGTTCTCCCTATTGTTTTTTTCTTCCATGCAGCTTTTACTAAAGCGTTCCCTGTCTGTATAGCTAGACTTTTTAGCTCCTCTAATTTTTTCGAGGCCTAACAGTATGCTCTCTGATTGTATAATTTTTGATTACAATTTTCAGCTGCAAGATAGGGTATTAAACTAAAAAGAAGTAGCTAGTACTGGTGTGTTGACCGCCCCATATCTATTTTTTAAAATAGTGCGCTTTGTCATTAATCTCCGTGAACGGTTATCTTCATTCTAGCTTTACCATGAGGGCTAGGAGTTATCCTGGAACGACTAATTCTATCTTTTTAGGGAAACAAAGGCGGTGCTTGCCAACCGCCTAATAAAGTTTCTAATTTTTTTGCTAGACCTAAGGCGGTCATATCTTGCCAAGGTTTAGCACTGATTTGTATACCTATCGGCAATCCTTCCAAAGAAGTACCGCAACGTACGGTAGCAGTAGGCCAACCGGTAAAGTTATAAATACTTAAATAACTAAAGTCACGACCTTCAATAAAAGAGCGCCCATGTTGTTTTGCAGGCGTAGCAGCGACAGGACAAATGATAAGGTCATAGTCTGTAAAAAACTTTTCTAATACCAATCGTAGTTGTTCAAGGCGGCGTAAACGTTGATTTAATTCTGTAGTCGAAAATTCACAGCGACGTGCGATAGCAAGAAATTCCTTCACTAAGGAAGAGGGGTTTTTTACGCTAAGCTGATTGAGTAGCATTTTTATCCCCAGCCCTTTATCACCTTTTAAAAAGAAAGTTTCACTAATCAGGGAGTAAAGCTCCGGTAAATGAGGGGGACAATGCTCCTCGAGCTGCGCTACTTCAGTCTGCAAACTATTTACTACCGCTTTAATAGTTCGCAGCGTATCTTCATCGGGTTTGACGATGGCATTATCCATATAAAAGGCAATGCGCAGTGATTTAAAATTAATACGAGTCGTATTTTTATAACGGTCAGATCCTGCTAAAACAGGTAGGGTTAAGATAAGATCATCAACAAAACGTGCCATTGGACCATATGTTGTTAATGAGTTTAATAGACCTCCATCATAAGGAAGCTTTCCGGTATTGGGTAGTAATCCGTGAGTTGGTTTTAGACTGGCAATCCCTGTGTTGTGCGCAGGTTGGCGAACACTTCCTCCCGCATCAGTTCCTAAACCAAACGTTGATCCACCCGCCGCTATAATCGCGGCTTCTCCGCCACTACTTCCACCGGGTGTGCGTGTAAGATCATAAGGATTGAATGTTTTACCGTAGCGATCATTATCAGTTTCGTAGGCAATATTAAATTCAGGGACATTGCTAATGCCGATCACAATAGCACCGGCGGTTTTTAATCTATCCACGACAGTTGCATCTTCAGTCGGCAGAAAATGGAATCCCATACTGCCTTTTGTGATAATAAAGTCTTTAACTTTACAGCAATCTTTAATGCTAATAGGTAAGCCGTGTAATGGGCCTATGGCTTGATTTTTCGCCAATTTTTCATCGGCATAACGCGCTTGTTGTAGTGCTTTTTCAGGCGATAACGTTTGAACAAGCGCATTGAGCTTAGGGTTTATATCCGTTAAACGATCTAAATAAACTTGTATGAGCTCTGTACAGGAAATTTGTTTTTGTTTAATTCTAGTGACTAATTGCTTTGCAGAAGCAAAATATATTTCAGCGCTCATACAACCGCATAATTTTTGTTAATTTATAACGCCACAGGCAATTCGTCCGTCGCCACCGCCTAAGGGTTGGGGACTATCAGAATAATTATCGCCACCTTTGTGAATGACTAAAGAGTGATTTTTTAAATCCTCTAAGCGTAAACGTGGAGCAAGGATAGGCGCAGTGACATTGCCGTTTTTATCGGCTTGTAAAAAAGGTCGATCACTCAAATGGCCTTTTTCATAAGGTCCTAAATGATGATTAGTATGCTGCGGATCTAAATGATCTCCCGCCGCCATGCCGTTAGCTAGACAAGAGGGGTTTTGGTGTATAAGAAAGCCGTGCGCGCCTGGAGATAAACTATGTAAATGGGGTGTTAGTAATACGCCTTTCGGGGTTTGTTGGGCGATAATATTACCAATAGATTTCCCTAGTCCTTGTTCTGCAGTGAGATTCATGGGAATAGTGACGTCGGCGAGAGCGGATGTCGTTAGCAAAAAACTAATAGCACACACACTATATTTTATAGTCTTAAACATAGTTAGTCCTCCATTAAAGTACGAAGTATAGCATTACTTTAGGACTCTATTTTTAGTCTAAATTTTAGTTGTGGCGCCCTCGTTTCTGCAACACGAGGGACTAAACTTGTTAATTAACCTTCACGTCCAGAGCGCTTACGTTCATGTTCTTTTAAAAACTTTTTACGCAGACGTAAATGATGTGGTGTAACTTCTAGTAATTCATCATCATCTAGAAATTCCAAGGCTTGTTCTAAAGAAAACGCGATATGAGGGGTTAAAGTAAGGGCTTCATCTGATCCAGACGCACGAACATTGGTTAATTGCTTCCCTTTAACTACGTTAACTACTAAATCATTATCGCGCGCATGAATACCGACAATCATGCCTTCATAGACATCGGTTTGTGGCCCTATTAATAATTTGCCACGCTCTTGTAAATGAAATAAGGAAAACCCTGTTGCTTTACCAAGCAGATTAGAAATCATAACGCCATTGGCACGTTTTCCTAGGGCACCTTTTTTAGCGGGGCCATAATGATCAAAAACATGGTGCATTAAACCAAGGCCCGATGTTGCCGTTAAAAATTCGGTACGAAAACCGATTAAGGCGCGAGTTGGTATTCTATAATCAAGACGCACACGTCCTTTTCCGTCTGGAATCATATCGAGTAAATCACCACGACGGCTTCCCAATTTTTCCATGATAGTGCCTTGATGTTGCTCTTCCACATCAACCGTCAAATTTTCATAGGGTTCTTTTAATTCGCCATCGATTTCTTTTAGAATTACTTCAGGACGCGAAACACCTAATTCATAGCCTTCTCGTCGCATCGTTTCGATTAAAATGGATAAATGCAATTCACCACGGCCAGATACACGGAAGCGATTGGGATCGTCTGTATTATCAACGCGTAGCGCCACATTATGCAGTAATTCTTTGTCTAGTCGTTCGCGTATCTGACGGCTGGTAACAAATTTTCCGTCTTGACCGGCAAAAGGCGAGTTATTAACTTGGAACGTCATGCTCATGGTAGGCTCGTCTACCGTTAATGCGGGTAGCGCTTCTACCTGATTCGGATCGCATAAGGTATCCGAAATGTTTAGCTTATCTATCCCTGTGGCAGCAACAATATCACCCGCCTCAGCTTGATCGACTTCAACACGTTCTAAACCACGATAACCTAATACTTGCAAGATACGAGCAGGGCGTGTTTTTCCTTCGCTGTCGATTAATGTGACAGGCATATTCGCTTTTGCGGTGCCTCTTTGAATACGGCCAATGCCAATGGTGCCCACATAGCGTGAATAATCTAAGGTGATGATTTGCATTTGGAAGGCGCCCTGCGGGTCTACATTCGGCGGCGCTACTTTCTCAACAATCGTTTCAAATAGGGGGGTGAGGTCGCTACTAGGCTTATTGAGGTCTAGTGTTGCATAGCCTTGCAAAGCAGAGGCATAGACAATAGGGAAGTCTAATTGTTCTTCGGTAGCGCCTAGACGGTCGAAAAGATCAAAAACTTGATTAATGACCCAATCAGGGCGGGCGCTGGGTCTATCGACCTTATTGACCACTACAATTGGCTTAAGGCCTTTGGCAAACGCTTTTTGTGTGACAAAGCGAGTTTGTGGCATGGGGCCATCAACCGCATCAACCAATAAAAGGACCGAATCCACCATCGATAAAATACGTTCTACTTCACCACCAAAGTCAGCATGGCCAGGGGTATCGACAATATTGATACGATAGCCATGCCATTCTATAGAGGTATTTTTAGCAAGAATGGTAATACCTCGCTCACGCTCTAGGTCATTACTATCCATGACCCGTTCAACGACGGCGGCACGGCTTGAGAAGGTACCCGACTGTTGTAACAGTTTATCGACGAGGGTGGTTTTCCCGTGGTCAACGTGGGCGATGATGGCGATATTACGTATTTTTTCGATCATGATAATTTTAAAGATAGGTTATAGCTGGGCTGCAAAAATTGGGTTTCCGCTCAAGTCCAGAAAGTGTGTTCAAAAAGGGTGCATCATAACGCAAAGTCGCCCATTTCCGCTAGGGTGTTCTACACTGAAAATAAGGGTACTTATCTGTGGGGGAATTAGCTATGGGCTCGCTTTTATTGCATTCGAGCACAATGGCACAATGGCAAGCCTTGGTCAAGGATGCTGAACTGATGAGTCACTTGACCTTAGACAAAGAGCTTGAGAGTTATTTGGTTTTTTTGTTAGGTCGTTTTAATCAACGGCCAGATATCGCCAATTGTATTTTAGCCACCGAGTTTTTATCGGGTTTAGAAAAAAGTCCCGTCTATCAACGTGATTGTTTGCGTGAAGTGGGTGATAAATGTTTATTGTTTGCTGGATTTTTTCCTGAACAGGCCGAAAAAAGACATGTAAAAATTAAATATTTTATTGAATTAGGTCGAACGGCTTATGTACAAGTAGCTAGCTTATCTAAGAAGCGATCTGCTACACTTTATCATTCATTAAGTTGTGGTTTTATTAGTCTCATGGAAGTTTTGCACGCGATTCGTGGGCTAAGTGATCCTATGAACGAGTTATCACCTTTGCAGGCTTTTGAATTGTGGACCGATGTTAAAAGCCAACATGCTTTGGCTGTGCTGAAGCGACGCACCTCGGGTTTAATTATTCGTGGGATTTCTAATAAGAATTAAAGAGATGTAATTATCTCTTCAGTATCGATTATAAGGATATAAATGATCATGGCTATAAAAAATCATAGAGCACTAAAGACGTTGTTGGTAGAAAAATTACCATCATCTGCTGACAGAGAGCGCTCTATTATGGATATAAAAAGAGCGTCTATTCTCTTTAATGGTAAAGATATTAACACTATAACAGCAGGGATGGGTGAGCTAGGAAATGAATTAATATTTAAAACAGCTTGCGATGAAGTTTTAAAAGGTACTTCAAATATAGTGCGACAACGACACTACCAAGAATTTTTAAGACTTTATTTGCATACTAATGGTATTTTCGGTGTTGGCGCATTTTCTATAATGCATCCGCTGGATAACGCAGGTTATGTGTTAGATAATCAAGGCGTAGAGAGCAAATTAAAGATTTATTTAAGAGATAAGGACTTATATATCGAAGACGAGTTTTTTTTAAGAAAGCTTACTAATAGCGAAGCTGTCCCAATTATTAAGCCGGGGACACATGACTATTTTGTTCATGGAAAAACACAATTTAAGCTGGAAGTGATTGAAAAGAATCGAGTATGGATACCGAGGCTGGTTATTTTACAATCCACACTAGATTGTCCGGATCCTTATTTTAGAAAAATAGTAGATCAGCGAAGTTTTTTACAAAAGTTGGTTGACTTTTTAAAGGCTATTTTTAGGATGGCGACGCATACAGTGGTTCCAATTTCTACTTTTTTTAAGCCCCCTAGCAATACTACCTCTGTACAACCCACAAATTTACCCCAGTTTTTAAATAGTACCCCTGAAAAAGTCCTAAACAGTTAAAGTGTGATGCACTACTCCCAAGAATATCCTTGGGAGTAGTGTTGTGCACATAAGAATTTTTAAGCGGTGTTTAATGTGGGTGAACGATGAGATGGCGTTGCAGTGTCATCTTCACTGTCGTTTCTTGGAAAGAACGAGAGGCTATTAGTTTCACTTAAACCGGGGTTCTTGCCACCAATATTGCTAACTGTGGGTACTAGAAAGTCAACTATTCTTTTGATAAAGGTTTTTATTGCAGAAATAACGTTATGGATTTCTTCAGCGATAGAGGCTTCTTTAGTTTCCATATCCATTATATTCGCCCCGATTTGATATATGTCTTTATCTGCTTGGTTTATAATGGAGTCAAGATCTATGAGTGTTTGCATAGTTTTTGTAAGTGTGCTATTTGAAGTGGCAAGGTAGTTATAAAGCCCTTTCAATTGTCGATTATCAAAATTTTTTAGAGCTCTTTGAGTGTTACAAGAAATATCTTTAAGTTTATTATCTACGGGTATATGAAAAACTAAACGCCCTTCAATCTTAATAGAATGAATTTTGTTAAATGTATTTA
Source organism: Rickettsiella endosymbiont of Dermanyssus gallinae (assembly GCF_019285595.1). NCBI lineage: Bacteria > Pseudomonadati > Pseudomonadota > Gammaproteobacteria > Legionellales > Coxiellaceae > Rickettsiella > Rickettsiella endosymbiont of Dermanyssus gallinae. The sequence goes on along the minus strand of NZ_CP079094.1, from coordinate 1,841,063 downwards.
GAAGTTCTGATGCTTGCTCTGAACCTTGGTTAAGTAGTCTTTCGCGTTCGATGAGACAGGAAAGCATTGTGAAAGCAATGCGAAGTCGAAGAGCCCGCGATAGGCGTGCGTTGACGGGCGAAGCAGGAAACGCATAACGCCGTAAAGTCATTTGTGGGAGGCACGGGCATGAACTCCGAAGGAGTGAGTGCGTGCCGGACGCAGGACGTATCGCGGCCTAATTTCAGTCGCGTCATGCGAACGAATTTCGGGGGCACGATGGCCGAAATTCTTCGGGAGCATAGCGACTCACTTGTATTATCTTAATATAAAGCAACGTAAGTTATTATATTATACTAGAACTCAAGGTCTAGCTCTCAGATTTTTTGTGAAAACAAGACTTTATATCTTCACATAACAAGTAATACTTTGCCAATAGCACTCTTCATAAGAGGGGTCCCTATACGAAACGCCTAACACTGAAGAAGTGTAAAGTCACTCCCCCGCCTTAAGTTCTTGCTCAAACTAATGTAGCTGGTAAGATGGGATGATTGATTCATAGTTAGTCTATTTATGCTGGATTCGCCTTCACAGACCTCGTTAAATGGGTCGCCAACAACCGATTTTGGCTATAAAACCATTCCGCTAGCTGAAAAAACAGCACAAGTAGGAGCGGTTTTCCATTCGGTTGCCTCCAAATATGATCTCATGAATGACTTGATGTCGTGTGGGATGCACCGCCTATGGAAAAAATTTACGGTGGAATTAGCCCAAATTCGTAGGGGTGATAAGGTACTGGATGTAGCGGGGGGTACGGGTGATTTAAGCAAAGCGTTTGCAAAACGCGTAGGTGAAAAGGGCAAGGTAACCTTACTTGATATTAATGCAGCGATGTTAGCGGTAGGGCGTGAGCGACTCATTGATGCTGGGCTAATAGAAAATATAACTGTGCTTCAGGCGAATGCAGAAATGTTGCCATTTGCCGAGGATTATTTTGATTGTCTCAGCATTGCATTTGGGCTTCGCAATGTGACAGATAAACTGGCTGCGTTACGGTCTATGTATCGTATTCTTAAGCCTGGAGGGCGATTGTTGGTGCTGGAGTTTTCCAAGCCGGTACTCAACTTTTTGCAAATCCTATATGATCGTTATTCTTTTGATTTTCTTCCTAAATTGGGGCAGTGGATTGCCAATGATGCAGCGAGTTATCAGTATTTAGTGGAATCTATTCGACGTCATCCGGATCAAGAAAGTTTAAAGTCACTTATTCTTGAAGCGGGATTTGATCACTGTGAATATCACAATTTGAGTGGCGGCATTGTTGCTCTGCATAGAGCGTGGAAGTTCTAATGCCATTGAGTACCTTGCTTGCAGCTCAAGAAGTTATCCTTAACCGCTTTTTAAAACTTGATCCAGAATCGAGCAGGGTTTTAAACAAGCTATCGGGTAAGGTTGTTAAGTTGGAATTGAATGCCTTAAGTCATTATTGGCTTTTTAAATCCGACGCTATTTATTTGACAAAAAATTACAGTGGATTAGTTGATTTGGTATTACGAGGTTCGGTGTTTGATTTTATGCGTTTAGCTTTTATGAAAAAAGAATTGGCTTTGACTGCAATGCCTATACAAGTTTCAGGCGATATGGAGTTTGCTAAACAATTTAAAGATCTTTTTTCAAATCTAGATATTGATTGGGAAGAGCAATTGTCACGTGTGGTGGGTGATACAGTCGCTTATCCGATAGCACAGTTTTTTAAATCCTTATCGCAATGGGCTAAACAAAGTATCGATGATCTTGGGCAAAATATAACGGATTATGTTCAAGCAGAAATGGACTACCTCGTGCCAGATGAAGAACTACAAGTTTTTTTTGCTGAGATTGATGATTTGCGAGACGATGTCGCGCGATTAGAAGCACGAATAAATCGTTTGCATGTTTGCAAAGGAAGTGAGGAATGAAATCAATAACGCGCTTAATACGGTTAATCCAGATTAGTTTCACCTTATTTCGTTATGGTCTTGATGAGCTTGTATTATCGTTGCATTTATTTCGTCCTGTGCGTTTCTTTATTTATTGTAATCCCTATCGTATTAGTAATAGAAAACGATCTCAAGGCGAGCGAATTCGTTTAGCGTTAGAGGCTTTAGGCCCTATTTTTGTGAAATTTGGCCAGGCATTGTCAACGCGGCGAGACTTCATTCCTGAAGAGATTGCAGATGAACTTGCCAAATTACAAGATCGCGTTCCACCTTTTTCTGGCGATCAGGCAAAGGCGATGATTGAAGCGGCTTGTGGAAAGCCTATCAATGAAATATTTGCTGAGTTTGATACAACACCGCTAGCCTCTGCTTCTGTTGCACAAGTTCATGCTGCAAAATTATTGACGGGTCAAGAGGTAGTTGTCAAAGTTTTACGTCCAGGTATTAATAAACGTATTGTTAAAGATGTAGATTTATTATATGCCGTTGCCAATTTAGCAACGCGTTATTGGAAAGAAGCTAAACGGCTTAGGCCGAGTGAAGTGGTTGCGGAGTTTGAGTCTTGTTTAAAGGACGAATTAGATTTATTACGTGAGGCAGCGAGCGCCTCGCAACTTCGGCGTAATTTTTTACATTCAGATTTGCTCTATATTCCCGAAATCTACTGGCAATATACACACTCTAATGTATTGGTTATGGAACGAATTTACGGTATTTCTATTTCCGATATACCCGCTTTAAAAAAACAAGGCATTAATTTAAAAAAGCTGGCGGAACGGGGCGTTGAAATATTTTTTACTCAGGTATTTCGCGATTGTTTTTTTCATGCGGATATGCACCCAGGAAATATTTTTGTTTCACCAAAACAAAAAGATAATCCACAATATTTAGGCGTAGACTTTGGAATTATGGGAAGCGTAAGCCCAGAAGACCAACGTTATCTTGCAGAAAATTTGTTGGCATTTTTTAAGCGCGATTATCGACGCGTTGCACAATTACACGTGGAGTCAGGTTGGATTGCACCGAATACCCGAGTTAATGAATTTGAAGCGGCTATTCGAACGGTATGTGAACCTATCTTCGAGAGACCCTTAAAAGAAATCTCATTTGGCCAATTATTATTACGCTTATTTCAAACCGCTAGACGTTTTAAAATGGAAGTGCAACCGCAATTAATATTATTACAGAAAACACTTTTTAATATTGAAGGGCTAGGCCGTCAGTTGTATCCCGATTTGGATTTATGGAATACCGCCAAGCCCTTTTTGGAGCGTGGGCTTAAAAAACAATTAGGCCCACGCGCTTTTTTACGTAAAGTACGCGAATATGCGCCTTATTGGGCTGAAAAATTACCGGAGATTCCCGAATTAGTTTATCAAGCGCTACTCGATAAGCGTAAAGAAAGAAATGAGTTACATGATTATTTATATAAAGATCTAAAGAAGCATCGCTACGCTATCAAGAAAAAAAGGTTTTTTGCTATTAATATAGGGATTGGCGTGGCGTGCATTACTTGGGTGTTGTTGAGTTTGGCGGTGGGTAATTTTCCCCAGTTATTATCCTTTAGAAATTTATTAATATTGGGCTTAGGCGGTTTAGGATTATTGTTGGTGGCGTTTATTCGTAGAGAATAAGTAGCGTATATTAAAAAGTAGGGAATTTTATGAGCATACATGGAATTAGCATGATATCACTGCTTATTATTTTTTTAATTGCGATATCGCTTTTTGGCACTAAACGCTTACGTTTAATGCTAGAAGATTTAGCGGTTGCTATAAAAAACTGCAATAAAACTTTAGGTGTTCAAGAAGATATATCGTTACTAAGAAAATTAAAGTCTGGAAAACTTGATAGTGATGCGGGCTAATTTTTTAGTTTAGCCCTTTTTATAGTGTTTAAATTTATGTTACAAAATTTTGATAAAAATAAAAATTTAAAAAAAATATTATTAGTAGATGATGATCTTTTAGTTCTAAGAGTAATGAGCCAATATCTAGAAGATGCTGGTTATTCTTGTGTCATCGCTCAAGATGGACAACAGGCTTGGGATTTCTTGCAACAATCACCCGATGCGTTTTTTGTGGTCTTCGCTGATAGAGTGATGCCTAAACTACATGGGTTAGAACTGTTAGCTAAAATGAAGCAGGCATCACTAAGAGACATTCCGGTTGTTTTATTGACAGGGGAAGCAAGTCATGAAGAAAGATGTGATGCGCTACGCCAGGGGGTATATGATTTTTTTTATAAGCCCATTTCTAAGCCGTTATTATCAGCTATTGTGAAAAAAATACAAAAATTTAGCCCCCCAGAGGACTCTTTATGATGCAAATTATTTTAACGAATCCACGAGGTTTTTGTGCGGGCGTTGATCGCGCAATAGAAATTGTCAAACGTGCACTGAGTTTATTTGGGCAACCTATCTATGTTCGCCATGAAGTCGTTCATAATAAGACGGTAGTTAGCGAATTGCAGCAACAAGGCGTTATTTTTGTTGAAGATGTGCTAGAAATTCCTTCGGGGTCTACGGCGATTTTTAGTGCACATGGTGTTTCTCAGTCGGTGAAGGAACGGGCGCGAGAACGTGGTTTACGCGTATTTGATGCGACTTGTCCTTTAGTGACCAAGGTTCACATGGAGGTCGCGCGTTATAGTCGCTTAGGTCAAGAATGCATTTTAATTGGGCATGCTGGTCATCCTGAAGTTGAAGGTACGCTGGGGCATTATGATAATCCAGCGGGTGGTATCTATTTGATAGAAAATATAAAGGATATAGATTCTCTTCGTATTAAAAATCCACAGTCGCTTGCTTATGTTACCCAAACAACTTTATCGGTATATGACACACAGGCTATTATTCAAGTATTGTGCGAACGTTTTCCGCAGATATCAGCGCCGAAGAAAGAAGATATTTGCTACGCCACACAAAATCGTCAACAAGCCGTTGAGGCGTTGGCGGATCAATGTGATGTGGTATTAGTTTTAGGATCGGCCAATAGTTCGAATTCAAATCGGTTAAGAGAATTAGTGCAGCGATTAGGTAAACCAGCTTATTTGATTGATTCTGCACAGGATATTGTATCGGAATGGTTGATAGGAAAATTTTCAATTGGTATTACGGCGGGTGCTTCTGCACCTGAGGTTTTAGTACAAGATGTGATTAAATATTTAAAATCACTTCCAAATTGGCAAACCTGCCTAGTATCCGAACTGAATGGTCAGGTTGAAAATATTTCGTTTGCTCTGCCGCGTGAGTTACGTCTACCAGCATAATTGTGAATTTCCAAGGTTTGTTTTTTCTCCTAACTCATTGAGTAATAAACGGCGCCATTCCGGATCGGTAAACGTTGCGGTGGCTACAAGTTTATAGCTGTTGTTGGTGCTACTTAAAGATAAGTGATAGAAGTTTTTATCTGTTTTTTCATTGACGCCTAATTTGCTAAGGCTGGCATCGGCATAACTATTATTATTTTCCAAATAATAGATTTCCATTTGATTTGCCAGATTGATTAACGCAATTTTCGCTTCAGTACGACGGGTTTTGGTAATGGCATGTGTATAAATGGGATAAGCAATGCTAGCTAAAATGCCAATGATGCTTAATGTAATCAATAATTCAAACAAACTAAACCCGCACACTCTTCTTCCTAACATGCTTCCTTAATCAAGCCCTTTAGGCGTAATCCCTAGGCTGGTGCTTACGTTCGCTGCAAATGAAGCACCCATGCGATCGGAGAGTTGCTCTAGTAACCCAGGTTTCACTGTGTAATCTACAATATTTTTATTTTTAATAAGATCGCGAGAAACAGAACTTAAATCGCCAAATCCATCAATCAGTCCAAGTGATAAGGCTTCTTCTCCATTCCATGCTAAACCAGAGAAAATTTCGGGGTTTTCTTTTAAGCGACTTCCACGGCCTTGTTTAACCGCATTAATAAATTGTTGATAAACACCTTGTATCATATGTTCCGCAATTTGTTTTTCATCCGGTTTTTGCGGAGAAAAAGGATCTAAAAAGCCTTTATGAGCGCCGGCTGTTATCAAACGTCGTTCAACACCCAATTTTTTCATGGTGTCTACAAAACCGAAACTATCCATGCGTACACCAATCGAACCAACTAAGCTGGAAGGATCGGCATAGATATCCTCACTAGCAGAAGCAATATAGTAAGCCGCTGAAGCACATAAATCGCCACATACGGCATAGAGTTTGATGGTTGGATGCTGAGTACGTAAATAACGGATTTCTTGGTAAATTTGTGAAGCTTGAACGGGGCTTCCTCCAGGACTGTTGATGCGCAAGACAATGGCTTGTGTGTTTTTATCATCAAAGGCATTCTTTAGGCTTTCAATCACATTATCCGCATTAGCGGGTGCACTATCACTGATAATGCCTCGTACATCGATAAGGCTGATATGAGGTTTTGATTTAGTTGAGTTGGGTAAGTTCCCTGGGTTTAGCCATAAAGCTGCCAAAAAGCTGACAAGAAGCGTGAAAAATAAGAGTTTAAAAAAAATGCTCCAACGACGCTTGGCACGCTGTTCTTTGAGTGTATTGAACAGTAACTTTTCTAGGGTTTTGTGTTCCCATTGTGGATTGCCTGATGCTTCTTCTGTCATAAAGCCTCTACTGATTTTCAGGTTGTGTTAGCGTACGGAAAAACGATTTTAGTTTAACCTTTTTTTGCACCATATATCCATGCTGCTTAAAAATGAGTCTTCACACTGAGGAAATAAGATAGTATTGAGATAGCTTACCTAGGGGTTGAGTAATCCTTTGGTATACGAGTTTTCTCTAATGCTAAGTCTTGCTACAATATCTGGTAAAAGCTTTAATTTTCATTAATAAAACCATCAAAACACTTGATTTTCTCTAATTGGACTAAACTATTAGGTCTAAGAACAAGTAGTAAATCGCTATGACAGCAAACCAGCAGAGGATAATATGAGTCTTAATAAATTAACCAGTCAGTTTCAGGCCGCTATCGCTGAATCCCAATCACTGGCGGTAGGGCGTGATAATGCATTTATTGAACCAATCCACTTAATGAAGGCATTGTTATCACAGGAAAATGGAACGGCAAGACCATTGCTGACTAAATCAAATGTTAATTTAAGTCAATTATCTAAAGAACTGGATGAGGCTATCGATCGTTTGCCAACGGTTCAAGCCGCAAAGCCTGGGGAAATTTTTCCATCTAATGATTTGACGCGCTTGCTTAATGTAACCGATAAGTTGGCACAACAACGCAAAGATGAATACCTCTCCAGTGAATTATTTGTATTAGCAGCGGTTGATGATAAAAGTATATTGGGTGATTTATTGCGAAAAGCCGGTGCATCAAAGGCTGCACTTGAAGCGTCAATTAAAGAGATTCGTGGTGGAGAAGGTGTTAGTGATCCAGAAGCCGAAGGGCGACGAGGTGCATTAGAAAAATATACTATCGATTTAACGGTGCAAGCCGCACAGGGCAAGCTTGATCCGGTGATAGGACGTGATGATGTCATCCGTCGAACGATACAAGTATTACAAAGACGAACAAAAAATAACCCGGTGTTAATTGGTGAACCGGGTGTGGGTAAAACAGCGGTTGTTGAAGGGCTTGCACAACGAATAATTAATCATGAAGTACCAGAAGGATTAAAAAACAAACGTTTATTAGCACTGGATATGGGTGCATTAATTGCAGGTGCAAAATACCGTGGGGAATTTGAAGAACGTTTAAAAGCAGTGCTGAATGATCTGGCTAAACAAGAAGGGCAGATTATTTTATTTATTGATGAATTACATACCATGGTCGGTGCTGGAAAAGCAGAAGGTGCGATGGATGCGGGTAATATGTTGAAACCTGCTTTAGCACGTGGCCAATTACACTGTATTGGTGCAACCACATTAAATGAATATCGCAATTACATTGAAAAAGATGCCGCGCTAGAGCGACGATTTCAAAAAATATTGGTTGACGAGCCAAGCGTTGAAGATACGGTGGCAATATTACGCGGTCTAAAGCAGCGTTACGAAATCCATCATGGTGTGGAAATTACGGACTCCGCTATTCTCGCAGCCGCCTCTTTATCACATCGCTACATTTCTGATAGAAATTTACCCGATAAAGCCATCGATCTCATCGATGAAGCGGCCAGTCGTATTCGTATTGAAATTGATTCTAAACCTGAGGAGTTAGATCGTTTAGATAGACGTTTAATCCAATTGAAAATTGAACGTGAAGCTTTAAAAAAAGAGACGGATGAGGCTTCTAAAAAACGTTTACAGAACTTACAAAAAGAAGTGAGCGAACTTGAAAAAAAATATGCTGATTTAAACGAAATATGGAAGGCTGAAAAAGCGACTTTGCAAGGTGAACAGAAAATAAAGAGTGATCTTGAAAAAGCACAATTTGAATTAGAAAAAGCCCATCGTTCAGGTGACTTAAACAAAATGTCGGAATTGCAATATGGCCAAATTCCTGCTTTAGAAAAACAGTTACAAGCCGCTCATAAAATGGAAAAACAGGAAACACATTTAGTACGGAATAAAGTAACTGAAAAAGAAATTGCTGAGATTGTTTCTAAATGGACGGGTATTCCTGTTTCTAAAATGCTGGAAGGCGAACGTGAAAAGTTATTGCATATGGAAGAAGCATTGCATCAACGCGTTGTTGGTCAAGATGAAGCGATTGCTGTGGTAGCCAATGCAATTCTTCGTTCTCGTGCAGGATTATCGGATCCAAATCGTCCTATTGGTTCCTTTATTTTTTCTGGCCCGACCGGAGTTGGTAAAACCGAGGTATGTAAAGCCTTAGCGTCATTTTTATTTGATTCAGATGATGCAATGGTACGCTTAGATATGTCTGAGTTTATGGAGAAGCATTCTGTTTCGCGTTTAATCGGTGCGCCACCTGGTTATGTGGGCTATGAAGAGGGTGGTTATTTAACCGAAGCCGTTCGTCGTAAACCTTATTCGGTTGTATTACTAGATGAGATTGAAAAGGCACATGCGGATGTATTTAATATTTTACTGCAGGTATTAGAAGATGGCCGTTTAACAGATGGTCATGGACGTACGGTTGATTTTCGCAATACCGTGGTTGTCATGACATCGAATTTGGGTTCTCAATTGATACAGGAATTAGCACCTAAAGCGGATTATGCGACGTTGAAGAGCACGATTATGGAGGTTATTTCACAGCACTTTCGCCCGGAATTTATTAATCGTGTGGATGAAGTGGTGGTATTTCACTCACTCACACAGAAACAGATTCATACGATTACGTCTATTCAATTGGAACGCTTACGTCAGCGTTTGAAGGAGCGTGATTTACAGCTAGAAGTGAGTGAAACGGCGATCGATCATATTGCAGCTGTTGGTTATGATCCTGTTTATGGTGCACGACCCCTTAAGCGAGCTATTCAACAAGAGTTAGAAAATCCGATTGCACGTGCGCTTATTGCAGGAAAATTTGTGGCGGGCGATAAAATACAAGTGGATTATAAACAAGATGAAATGATCATCAATGCGAAAGGTAAAACTAAGCCGAAAAATAAAGAATAAAAAAACTCGGTCATTGTCATTGCGAGTGCCGTAGGCGCGAAGCAATCCAGGGCAGTAAACTGGATGGGCACGCTCATTTCATTCGCTCGCCATGACGGTGGTTTTTATTTAAGATGCCCAAGGCCAGTTTTGATAAATTTCTGTTTTTGATAAAGACATAGGATATTTAATAATTTCAAAATAAGGTGGGTAATCGAAATCTTTAGGTGTCATTAAACGAGGGTTTCCTTTTAAGATTTTTAATGTTTCCCCATCTTGCTCTATCTGCGGCATGATGGGGAAATTAACCGATTGAAAAGCTTCCGTGGCAGTGCAGAGCAAGTTTCCTTTATGCTATTTCCTGGCTTGTAATTGAATAGTGTGGAATGCCATTTTCGTGGTAAAAGTGGCCAAGGTAATAAAAATCTGCCTAGATCCAAAATCTGACGGAAATCATATTGTATCTCTAAGTGTTCGATAGTGTAGCTAATAACTTTTTGAGCATCTTGATGAAGGATCCCTCTGGGACGGCAAATGCGAATGTGTTCACTTGCATATTTATTAAGTGGTGAAACCACGGTGCCTTCTCCTAATAAGCTTTCAATAACTAGCCGGTCCTGAGTATCACCCTGATAAAATTGGGCCACTTTTTCTTGCATGGTTTTATCTTCAATATCATGCAAGCGACCGATATAAAGTGCTGAATGTGACTACGAGGTTTGAGTAATCAGTTTGATTATTCGGCTGATACGTTTACGGCCTTCTATGAGTAATACATCACAGGGTCGCAATTCATGTTTAAGCTTATTGAAGTCACTAAGAGGAAATTTCTGAACAGGCTCAACTTCTTGGTTGAGCCAACGAATGAAGGCCAAGTGAGTCGCTATGCTCCCGAAGAATTTCGGCCATCGTGTCCCCGAAATTCGTTCGCATGACGCGACTGAAATTAGGCCGCGATACGTCCTGCGTCCGGCACGCACTCACTCCTTCGGAGTTCATGCCCGTGCCTCCCACAAATGACTTTACGGCGTGATGCGTTTCCTGCTCCGCCCGTCAACGCACGCCTATCGCGGGCTCTTCGACTTCGCATTGCTTTCACAATGCTTTCCTGTCTCATCGAACGAGTAACTTATTAGAACATTTAATGCTCATAAGGCTCCTTGAGTAACTCAATTTAGTTAGAGTTGCTGTGCTAATTCAATCGCATAGCCTAAATAATTTGTAGGTGTTAGCGCCAATAATTGTTGTTTTACTTTTTCAGACAGATCAAGCCCATTAATGAATTGGTGCAGAGATTCTTGGTTGATTTTTTTGCCACGCGTTAATGCTTTTAATTTTTCGTAAGGCATTTCGCTGCCATATCTTCTCAAAACAGTTTGGATCGCTTCTGACAAAATTTCCCAATGTTGATTTAGATCTTCCGTTAATTTCGTTGTATCGAGTTCAATTTTTTCCAACCCGCTTAATAGGCTTTTATAGGCAATTAAACTATGTGCAAGTGCAACCCCTAAATTACGTAGCAACGTAGAGTCTCTTAAATCTCTTTGCCAACGCGAAATGGGTAAAGTGCTGGAAAAATGTTGGTACAAACTATTAGCAAGGCTAAGATTGCCTTCGGCATTTTCAAAATCAATGGGATTGATTTTATGCGGCATAGTCGAAGAGCCCGTTTCTTCAGCCTTAGCCTTTTGTTTAAAATAACCTAATGAAATATATCCCCACATATCAGCAGATAGGTTAATTAAAATAGTATTGATGTGTTTAAGCGCATCGCAATAATTAGCAATGGAATCATGTGATTCGATTTGCGTGGTATAAGGGCTCCAAGTTAATCCTAAGCTTTCAACAAATTGTTTGGAAATTTCAGGCCAATTGATGTCGGGATAGGCAATACGGTGTGCGTTATAGTTTCCAATAGCACCGTTGAATTTGCCCCGTAGTTTAACTTGAGAAAACTGTTCAAGCTGTATCGTTAAACGAGTCGCAAAATTGGCTAATTCTTTTCCCATGGTCGTTGGTACGGCGGCTTGTCCATGGGTACGAGCAAGCATTGGATGGGCAGCATAGTTTTGCGCTAAATTCTTTAGTTGCGTGATAAGTGTTTGAATAGAAGGGAGTAGATAATTTTCACCCGCTTCTTTAAGCATCAAAGCATAAGCAAGATTATTAATATCATCGGATGTACATGCAAAATGAATGAATTCACTGCTGTTTTTAAGTTCGGAATTGTTTTTTATTTTTTCTTTTAAATAATATTCAATGGCCTTGATATCATGATTTGTGGTTGCTTCGAATTTTTTAATCTGTTGTGCTTCATGCTCATCAAATTCTTTAATAATGGCGTCGAGTTGTTTGTTGGTTTTTTCTGAAAAAGGCCCAACTTCCTTAATCTGGCCATGGTTTGCGAGGGCCTGTAACCAGCGAATTTCGACCAAAACTCTAAAGCGAAATAAACCATATTCACTACATAAGGGGCGTAATTCAGCTACTTTGCCGTGATAACGCCCATCGATAGGAGATATTGCAGTTAAAGAAGTCAGTTGCACAATAGCCTCGATAAAAAAATGAGTATAAATATAGTTTTGTGCTTAGATATACAGCAATTTTTCTAATCAGAGTTCTTCGTCAGTATAGTCTTGATTGAATTTTTCTGAGCTATCGTGTCGTTTTTCTTTTTGTTTTTGTTTGTGTTTATTGACTTGCTGTTCAATTTTATCAATCAAGTCATCAATAGCTGTATATAAATCTGTAGACTCGGCACGCGCATAAAATTCTGTGCCGTGTGCGTGCACTAGCGCTTTAGCGACTTGTTCTAAGTTTTCTACACTTAGGGTTACATGTATAGACGTTGCTTTCGTGAGGATGTGATCTAAGCGGTTAAATTTATCTATGTGCTGTCTCAATGCATCCGTTACTTTGATGCCATCATCTGTAATAGTAATTTGCATTAACAACCCCTATATAATTTTAAGTGTTATAAAATATAACTTTCAGTAGCTTAGTATATCTTAGCTTGGGCCGCTAAAGTAGGGAGTATCTCTAGAAGGAACTCAGGGGCTTTTTTGATCTAGAGATCAAATTCGTGGCCTAAATAAACTTCCCTTACGCGTTGATTATTCAATACTTCTTTGGGTGTGCCGGCATAGATCGTCTCCCCTTCACTGACAATATAAGCCCGCTTACAAATCGTTAGGGTTTCTCGAACATTATGGTCAGTAATTAATACACCAATGCCTCGATGACTAAGATGGGTAATCATACGTTTAATGTCTACAACAGAAATGGGGTCAATGCCCGCAAAGGGTTCGTCTAATAACATGAATTTAGGTTCCATAGCCAAAGCACGTGCAATTTCTACACGTCGCCGCTCACCGCCGGATAGGCTGATACCTAGGGTATCGCGTACATGCGTAATATGAAATTCATGCAGCAAATTTTCTAGATGCTGCTTACGTTGCTCTTTACTGAGATCTTTGCGTAATTGCAGAATAGCAAGAATATTATCGGCAACCGTTAATTTGCGAAATATAGACGGTTCTTGAGGTAAATAGCCTATGCCGGCTTTTGCTCGGGTATGCATAGGTAGATGGGTAATATTTCGATTATTGAGTAAAATTGTACCTTGTGCACTTTCGACTAAGCCAACGATAAGATAAAAACTGGTTGTTTTCCCTGCGCCATTGGGGCCCAATAAGCCGACTACTTCACCGGGTTCTACTTCAAGTGAGACATTTTTAACGACAACACGGGCGTGATAACGTTTTGCTAAGTTGATGGCTTGTAGTTTATTACTCATGAGTGCAGTGCTTGAAGTGGCGCCAATGTAATTTGGGTATGTCCTTCTTTTGATAAAGGCGAGGCTACGGTTTTTTTCTTAAAGTCATAGTTAATTTGCGGGCCTTGAAAATGGTTTTGGCCTTGGATAATCTGCGCATTGCCTACGGCCTCTAGGTAGTCTGTTAAAGGATAATAATAGATAGTGTTTCCAGTAGCAATCAACTTAGGGTGTTTATGAAAGACGAGGGCATGGTAGACCGCGGGATGGCCTGAGGCAATAATCTTAAGAATTTCCCCTGCTGGGTTAGAATAACTGGTGGCATAGTCGGCCGTTAGGATGCGGCTCCCTTGTGTTAATTTGATATGTCCTTGGTATATACCTACTTTGGTCTCATTATTAAATTGTAAGCTATCGGCTTCAACGTTGATGTCTTGTTGGTTGTCAATATTTGCGTAGGCGTAGGGATAGATGAAAACTAAAGCGAATAACGTTAAAACTAAACAAGATTTTTTATTAATTTCCCGTCGTAAGTAATTGCGTTCCTGCATTTTAAAACCTCACTTACTTTTAGTAGGTTTGAGTTGTCCTTTGACTTGGGATAAAAGTTGAATAGTTTTGGTATTAAAATCGGCATGTAAGCCTACCGCATTAAGCACTTGGTTGGCTTGTGTGATGACGACAGGCGCAGCAGTGTCTGCCGTTTTTTCCTTAAGATTAATGTTTAAAGTAGATGTCGTTAAGGTGGATGAAATATTCGTGTTAGAACCTTTTTTTTGTATCAGTTTTACATTATCCCAAAGCTGTAAGCGATCATTGCTTTCTTTTAGATTGCCATATTTAGCTGAAAGATCCCATGTTTCGTTGTTTTTTAAAAACAAATTGAATAACGGCGTTGCAAGAGAAATACTATCGTCTAGAGGATAGTGAATGGATAGAGGTGTTTTTAATTGATCATGCAGCTTGCCTTCTGCATCCGTATGAAACATGGTGACTTGGGTGGCATAGGTGTCGGGTTGATGTCGCTCGGTAAAGGCGTTGGTGGTACGGGTTAATTGTTGCCAGGTATACCAAGTACCCAGTAAAATCATTGCGATTAGGATAAGATGGATGAATAGTGTTTTGGAAAACATATATACTCTTCGCACTTGAATTTTTTTCTGCATTGCCGCTCAACTCGCAATCCTCATGTATGTTGTATACATTCCGGTCGCTCATTTTCGCGGCGCCTTGCCAAAAATCCAATTGCTGTGAGTATACTCACAGCAATTTTTCAGCTAAAACCGTGGCTGCTATTTAATGCCTTTCGCCAGAATATCATGAATATGAATAACACCAAGGGGTTTTTTTGTGTCGTCAACGATCACTAAGGTGGTGATTTTGTTATCTTCCATAAGCCGTAAGGCTTCTGTTGCAAGCTGATTGGCGTCTATCGTTTTGCAATCAGAGCTCATGACTTTATCAATCAGGGTGGTGTGTAAATCTAAACCTTGATCGATAGTACGTCTTAGATCACCATCCGTAAAAATACCTAAAAGCTGTCCGTTTTTAGTGACGGTCGTCATGCCAAGACGTTTTTGTGATATTTCTAATAAGGCATCAATGACGGGAGTGCCTGATTTTACTTGGGGGATTGCAGCGCCCGATTGCATAATATCCGCTACTTTTAACAATAAGCGCCGTCCTAATCGACCTTTAGGATGAACCTTAGCAAAATCCTCGTGAGTAAATCCGCGCGCATTAAGCAATGAAATTGCTAGCGCATCGCCCATGACCAACATGGTGGTACTGCTTGAAGTCGGCGCTAAGCCTAGGGGACAAGCCTCTTGTTTAATGCCTATATCAAGAGAAACGGTGGCTTGTTGTGCTAAGGTAGATTGAGGGTTTCCTGTTATGAGAATAAAGGGGATTTTTAATAATTTTAAGGTGGGTAATATACTGATCAGCTCATCTGTTTCTCCTGAATAGGAGAGTGCTAAAACCACATCCTTGGCGTTAATCATGCCCAGATCACCATGATTAGCTTCAGCTGCGTGGATGAAGAAAGCAGGGCTACCTGTGCTGGCAAGTGTGGCAGCAATTTTGTTTCCTATATGACCTGATTTACCAATACCGATGACAATGATATGTCCTTGGCAGTTGAAAAGCAGCTCACACGCTTTCTCAAAGTGGGTATCTATTTTTTTTTCTAAGTCATTAACTGCTTGTCCTTCGATTTTAATGAGCTCGCGTGCTGATTCAGAGAATTTTTTGTCATTCATTTTTTCACCTTTTATACTCACAGCAATGGGATTTTCGGCAAGGCGCCGCTGCGAAGAGTATATTAATTTGGATTTTCAAGGCTGAGCATGCGAGTATTATTCGCATAGGCAAATAATTCAGCATAACGCCCCCAATCAATAACCGTACGTAGTACACGTTCTGCTTCTTTTTCACTCAAGAAATCTTCTAATTCATTTAAAAAGCGATCTTTGGATGCACGTTGACCTGCGGTAATGCGTTCTTCTAAAACTTGGCGAATATGCTTAGCCAACGGTACATAACGTAATAGATGTGCTGCAAATATTTTTTTACGCTCTAAAATATCGGCGTTTGCAAATAATTTGCCGGCATCGGTTAGAATTAATTCACCATTGTTGACATAAGCAAAACCTAAAATATCTAATACTTCTGTTAAGGGAAATAAATCATCAATATTTAAATGCGAAGATTCAGAAAGCTCAGGTAAACCAATGTGTCCCTCGTGGCCAGCTTCATCTAATGTTTCAAGTAAACCGCTGAGTTCAGAAATATCAGCATCTGGAAGACGGTAGCCTATATCAGTAATACGTGGGAGTTGTTCTTTATGTTCATCCATTTGACGCGTTATCAAGGAATAAATTTGATCCACTAATTTTCTAAAGGCAGGATCTTTGTCAGAACGTGGATAAAGTAAATCAATCTTTAATTCTGCTCGAATAGTGCCAGGATCACTATCAAAAACGATGATTCGATTCGCAAGTAATACGGCTTCTTCAATGTTGTGTGTAACAAATAAAATACCGCGCGTGCCTGTCTGTTTAGTTTCCCAGAGATCAAGTAAATCGCTTTTAAGATTTTCCGCTGTTAACACATCGAGGGCGGAAAAAGGTTCGTCCATTAATAAAATATCAGGATTAACCACGAGTGCGCGTGCAAAACCCACACGTTGACGCATTCCACCGGATAATTCTTTAGGAAAAGCGGACTCAAAACCATCTAAGCCTATAATATCGATAGCTTTTAGTGCACGGGTTCTACGTTCATCACGAGGAATGCCCAAAGCTTCTAAGCCGAGTTCAACATTTTCTAAAACGGTTAACCAGGGTAAAAGGGCAAAATTTTGAAAAACCATCGTCATGCCAAACACAGGTCCTTGTACCGGTTGATCACGGTAGGTTACTGTGCCGCTGCTGGGTTCCGATAGGCCTGCAATGATACGTAATAGTGTGGATTTTCCAGAGCCTGATTTTCCAAGCAATGCAACAATTTCACCTTCATAGAGTTCAAAATTAACCTTATCTAAGACAAGCAACTCTTGTTGTTCGGCCTTTTTAAAAGACTTACTAATGTTTTTTACGGTAAAAATAGGTTGTTTTTGCATAATCTATAGTCTATTCACTCGCAGAGGCGAATTTGTAACGTTAAATGTTTTGCTTACTCTAATTTATAACGGGATTGGGCTAAATTATAAAGGGGCCGCCAGATTAAATAATTCATAGCCAGTACAAAAATACTCATCGTGGCCATGCCCAGCGCAACACGGGGGAAGTCACCTAGTTTACTGTACTGTGCAATGTAAGCACCTAATCCGGTGGCTGTCAGCGTTGTAGCGCCCCAGCTAACCACTTCTGCAATGATGCTCGTGTTCCAACAATTACCTACGGCCGTTATTGTGCCGGTTATCCAGTAAGGAAAAATACCTGGTAAAATTAAACGCTGCCACCATTGCCAGCCTTTTACACCAAAATTAGCGGTCACTTGTTTTAGATCTTCAGGTAAAGCAGAAGCACCGGCAATAATATTAAATAAAATATACCACTGCGTGCCCAATAACATCAGTGGCGTTGTCCATATATTAACATTGAGTTGGTATTTCAAGATGAGAATAACAACGATAGGGAATAAAACATTTGTCGGAAATGCCGCTAAAAATTGAGCAATAGGCTGTACAATTTTAGCCGCATGTCTATTTAACCCGATCAAAACGCCGATAGGGACCCAAATAATACTGCATATGATGGTAACGGCAATAACACGCAATGTGGTCATTGCCCCTAAGAATAGTACATGTGGTATTTCACTCAATGAAATGTGGCGTACTATAAATTGTATTAATAGCCATAAAGAAGCAAAAATGAGTGCGGTAATAACGACATACCAAGTGATATTTAAAGCGACTTCTAAGTTTGTGTTTTTATATTTTCTTATCGTTGGTGAAGGTTTCAAGGATCGTATATTGACAATATGATCACCCAACGTTGCAAAAAAGTGGCTTACATATTTCATGGCGCTTGAACGTTGCAATAGAATGGTTATCCAAGAACGTGAGACAGACTCTTGGCCCATTTGTTCAAAAGTAAACTTTTTGGACCAGCTCAATAGAGGTCTAAAGAATAATTGATCATACAATAATATAACGACCAGCATTGTGAGAATGGTATAAATGACGCCTTGCATACTGGATTGACTAATCGCTAGGCCTAAATAGGAGCCTATGCCGGGCAATACAATCGTTTGATTGTTAACCGAAATACTTTCGCACGCTATTAAAAAGATCCAACTGCCCGACATGGATAACATCATATTCCAGAGTAACCCTGGAATGCTGAAAGGGACTTCTACTCGCCAAAAACGCTGCCAAGCTGATAGGTGAAACATATCGGCCGCTTCTTTAAGTTCTAAAGGAACAGAGCGTAGACTTTGATAAAAGCTGAGCGTTATATTCCAAACTTGTGCAGTGAATACAGCAAAGATAGCGGCTGCTTCAGGGCCGAGACGACTACCGTGAAATAATTTAATAAAACCCACGACAGTGATGGTTAAAAGCCCTATAACGGGAACAGATTGTAGAACGTCAATACAGGGAATAATGAGACTAGCCGCACGTTTATTTTTTGCTGCTAAGGTTCCGATGGTAAAGGTAAATAGCAAAGCAAAAGCCATGGCTGTAAATAAGCGCAGTACGGTGAATAGCGCATATTTAGGTAGTTGATGTGGATCTAAAGTGAGGGGAAGTGTTTGGCCGATTTGATAGGGGGCTGCCATTTGTTTGCCGCCCCACACAAATGCAGCCAGCATGCCGAGTACGATGATAAAAGCAATTAAGTCCCATTTATTGGGGAAACCTTTTATAGATCGTTTAACCGAAAAAGGATTATAGAATTTTGACATGGTGACCTATCCCTATTTTTGGATTGGTGGTAGGACGCATATACTCTTAGCAATTAGATTTTCCTCTGTGTGCCTTGCTAAAAATCCAATTGCTTTGAGTACAGTTTATTCCCCCTGAATTCCAGGGGAAGGTAGTTTTATTTTTTTAGTTTGTCAATATAGGTGTTGCGTCTGAAGCTAATCGTTATCGCAATTTAAATGCTGATTTTTTAAAGGGGAAAATTATTATTTTCCCCTTTATTCATTTTTAATGATTAATTAACTTTTTGACAAACTGTTTTATAAATCCAACCCAAAACGCCCAAGGTTGAGAGTACGCCAAAGATACTTGCAAGTAGTGTGAAGTGTGCAGGCATGAGACGTAATACATCAGTGGATTGTGCCAATGTAAATGGGATAGCTAAAACTACACCCATTAAACAAGCGCCCGCTACTAAGCCACAAGCTAATGTAAGTCCGCGCTGTCTTGCTGGTTTATCACCGGATTCTTCGGTTTGACTAGGATGCTGTTTGCGCAAGGTTCGCTCAACAAAATAAGAAGCAAGTCCACCAAAAATTAAAGCAGAAGATGTGTCTAGTGGAAGATAAATGCCTAAACCTACGGCAAGTACCGGTAAACGCATACCGCGTGGTTGAAGAAATCTATCAACCAGGATACATCCTATAGCAACAAGAAAACCAATACTGATTAAACCCCAAGGTAGATTATGATTAAAGGCACCGGCTACTAGATTTGCCATCAAGGTCGCTTGTGGTGCTGAAAGCATTTGTGAAGGGTCCATGTGGCGTCCTGGAGGGGAAATTCCACCGATGCCATAAGCATTAAAGAGTAGGTCTAGGGTAGGTGCTAAGACTAGTGCTGAAACAATAACACCAAGTATTAATGTGATTTGCTGTTTCCAAGGGGTTGCGCCAACGATTTGTCCAGCTTTTAGGTCTTGAATGGTATCGTTGGTAATCGCACAACTAGTGCTCACTAAAGCACCTATAATGATCGCTAAGCCTTCACCCTCGAGTAAATGCTTCGTATCGCCAGTAAATCCGGGTGCCCAATGAAAGAGTCCTAATAACATCAAGGAGGCTAGTAATAGTACAGACAAGGAAACACCTGAAATAGGGCTTTGGCTGCTGCCAATAAGTCCTGCAAAATAGCCGGATAATGAAGAGAAAAAGAAACCGGTTATCAGAATAAAAAGGACGCCAATGATTACAGTAATGATTTGTAAACTTAATCCTAAACCAAGGGCAGGGTGGCTAACAAAGCTAAATAAAATAAAACTCAATGGAATTAATAAAACAGCTAATAGCGCTATAGTGTAGTGAATAGGAATATCACGTTCATGTTTTGGTAATGAGGCGTAACCACTTTTTTTAACTGTTTTTAAAGAGGCAAATGACGAATGTATACCCTTAATGATAGGTTTAATAAGCAATACCATGGTCCATAAGCCACCGACCAACATTGTTCCTACACCAATGGGGCGAATATCAGATTGCCAAATGCTCATGGCTAAACTATTAGCATCCATATTGGCTGCTAAAGGATGTAAATAGCTGAAAATAGGGATACCAACTATCCAGCCAATCACCACGCCGAGTAAGGTACTTAGAGCAACACCTACCCCAACGATATAACCCGCGGCTAAGAGAGCAGGCTCAAAACCAAAGGTAAAACCGTAAATAAATTTATTCTCTGCTTTAAACCATACGTGTGCATTATCAGCTATGATTTGAAAGCCGCCTTGGAACAAGGCAATAATAGCGCCTAATGCCCCTCCCTGTACGAGCTCCTTGAGCGCCCCTTTAGCATCTTGGCTTACTTTTAAAACTTGGCCTATAGCGGTACCTTCTGGAAAACGTAAGGTTTTATCTGCTAATAAAACACGTCGTAAAGGGATAGAAAATAATACGCCTAAAATACCGCCTGTTAAGGCTATAAAAACGGTTTGCCAGTAATCAAAATGTTGCCAATAGTGGAGAAGGATTAACGCAGGAAGCATGAAGGCCATTCCAGCTGTGACAGCTTCTCCGGCTGAAGCACCGGTTTGAACGATATTATTTTCAAGAATCGATGGATTCTTGAAAAATCGTAAAATACCCATAGAAAGGATAGCCGCGGGGATAGAGGCGGAGATGGTCAATCCTACTTTTAGGCCAAGATAGGCATTGGCGGCCGCCAGAATAACAGCTAATACAATAGCCAATAGGACAGCACGAACTGTGATTTCAGTAGGTTGTGATGGCATAAAATCTCGCGATTATTTTTTTGAGAATCATTTTTTTTATCATATTGTGCCCCATAGGTCAAAAAAACTTATAACCAGAGCCATTGATAGGCATCGAATGTGCGTCCAAAACTAACCCGAATTACGCAACTAAAAGTAGGCTGCGATTCCATCCAGTGTCCGGTCCGCTTATTACGGATTCTTCGACTTTGCATTGTTTTCACAATGATGCGCCTTATCTCATTGAATGTTTTTTAAACCCATATAATGCAGTTTTTCTATGTGGGGTCATATGTAATAATTTGATTTAGGGCCGAGGTCAAAAGTTTTTACAAGGAAAATACAATGGACATAACTAATTCAATAAATACCCCAGGTTTAATGAGGTCAACGGAATTAATACGATCGATACGGCTTACTTACAATCTAGAAATAAATTCAATTTTTGAAAAAAGATTGATGCTTTTAGCAAGAAATGGCAAAAAAATAGCGCTATCAATGATTCAGCTGAATATTTTGAACATAGAAGGCGATGAAGCGCCATTAGACATTCCTATTGGGAGAATGAAAGTAACCCAAGACGGTAAAATATGCTGTGAGAGCATGGTTACTCAGTCACAGTTTAAGTTATCCGAGGAAAACAACGAAGTTTATTTGGGGAGCATAAAAGTAGTTGCTGAAAATAAGCACATCGCCGCCGCTATTATTACTCCTGGAAATAAGCCCGATATAGATTTTGAAAAGTTACAGACACCGGTAGTGTTACTTTCTGTTACATTTAAAACAGAATATCCTAAAGTCATTGGAAAAATTTTACCAAACGATCCAAAAGAGGCTTTTATTTATGCGCTCTATGATGAAGATATCAGTAGCAATGAGAGTGAAGAAGTGAGCTTTTATACTGGAATAAATTTCACTGGCGATCGATATACTTATAAAGTAGGTTATTGTGGTGATTATCCTAGTACCCATCCTCTAAATGATAAATTTAAATCAGTAAGGGTGGGCTCTAAGTGTAAACTTTATGTTTGGGAGGATGGTTATCATAAAGGTAAGCAGACAATTTTCACAGCAGATAGCGCCAATATGAATATTGGCGGGAATGGCTTATCTTCTTTTACTATTATTCATAATACATAGTCTAAAGTCATGCAGGCAGAGAGACAGAGAGTAGTAGCTGAAGGCTAATTTTTTCAGGCGAGTTACGATTAAAAACTAGACCCTGTTCTCGATTTCTCCAGGGCAGGACAATGTGGTTTTTAGCCAAGTAAGTCCTTATCTATTTGTGCTGTAGCCAATTTAGAATGGTGCGTTGAGCAGTCTCAAGCCCAGTACCTTTTGTGGCCGAGAAAAGCTGGACAATGCTGCTATTGTTTAGCGTGATGAGTCGCTGTTGAGTTTCTTTTAAAACTTTTAAGGACTGCTGGCGGGTTAGTTTATCGGCTTTTGTTAGCAGGATGTAGACGGGGATTTGATAATTCGCAGCCCACGTAAGCATAGACTCGTCACGTTCTTTCAGTGGATGGCGGCTGTCCATCGTAATAATTAAGCCTTTTAGTGAATGTCTGGTTTGCAGATAATCAGAGATGACGACTTCCCACTCTTCTTTTCTTTGATCATGAACGCGGGCGAAGCCATAACCAGGCAGATCGACCAGGCGTTGTTCCTCGGTAATTTGAAAAAAATTAAGTAATTGTGTACGTCCTGGTGTTTTACTGGCTCTGGCTAATCCTTTTATCCCTGTAATCGCATTAATGGCCGTTGATTTTCCGGAGTTAGATCGACCGATAAAGGCGACTTCTGCGCCTTTATCGGGGGGTAATTGACTGAGTTGAGCCGCGCTGGTTAAGAAGCGTGTGGGTGGAAAAGTAAAAGTAGTCAAAGTTTATCTTCAATTAGGAGTATGTGAGTGTTTATTTTTTAGCACAAATAAACTGTTTTTTACAAATTCATTTTTTTGGTAGCGACCATCTACTGTTAATTGTTTAAGGCATTCTAAGTGATGTTTTTTAGCCAGTTTTTCTATATAAAGATTTGTGTGTTGGTAACGTCCAGTGGTTTGTAATTGATAAGAGCTTGTTTCTTCCGCTGCTAATTCTATAGAAAAAGCGAATAATGCATCTGTTTTTAAACGTAAAACTATTTCTGCAAATAATGCGTCCAAGTCTCCAAAATAAACCAGCGTGTCTACACATAAAATCAGGTCGTAAGCTTCTTTTAATTCTTTAAGCCCACCTAAAATATCATTTTCAATTAATACCGTGTAACAATTTTTAGCTTTCGCTTGCGCTAACATGTTAGCTGAAATATCAATGCCCGTTAGTTTTTCAGCTATGGTTGCAAAGGGTACACCGCTAAGGCCTGTGCCGCAGCCTAGATCCAGTAGATTATATTTCTTATTTTTTAAATAAGGTTTGATTTGTTCATATAATAATTCTGGTGTTTTATACGCTAAGGTTTCTTTTAAGTGCTGATCAAACTGCAATGCATAATTATCAAATAGATTTTTAATATACTCAAAAGGTGCCGTTGGCGGTATTAATTGCTGAGTGAGAGCGCTCAGCATATAAGAAGCTATAGGATGATTTTTTTGCAGTATTAAAACCTGTTGGTAATAGTTAATGGCGGTATCGTGATCATCTAATTTTAAATAAATAGCCGCTAAATTACAGTTGGCATCAATATGTTGCTTATCCAGGTTAAGTATTTTTTTAAGATCTTCAATCGCTTTCTCAAGCTGTCCGGTTAGCATCAATGCATGTGCACGATTATAAAGTGCTTCTATATCATTGGGCTCTAAATTTAGGTACAAAGAATAGTGCCAAATAGATTCTTTGAATTCATTTTTTTGTAATAGACAAGCGGCTAAGTTATTTCTGCTTTCTTTATGCTTGGGCTCAAGGTTAAGCGCTTGCTTAAAATAATCGATAGCACGGTCTAGCTGGTTTTGTTGAAGAGAAAGTGCGGCTAGATTATTAAGTAAGGCAGGTGAGTTTGGAATGATCTCAAGTAGTTTTTGGTAGTGCGCCTGTACTTTTTCTAAATCATTGTACTGCCAATAAATAGTAGCCAGTCGCCAATGTGCCTGTATGAAAGAGGGTTCCAGCGTTAATATCTGTAGATAGTATTTTTTTGCATCATCAAACTCATGTTTTTGATGTGCATAACTCGCTTGTTTAAAAAGCGTTTCAACTGGATTCATGGTGCGGCTCAATAAAGAAAAGCAGCCGTCCTTGTGCTTCGGTTAGTACAGACCAATGGTCTATTTCAAATTCTAAGCTTATAACACCTGCAGGGGGTAAATTGATAATTTTTGTGCTGTTACAAAGAAGATGTGCTAGCCAGCTGAGATGGGGGTTGTGCCCTACGACAAAGAGTTGCTGTGAGTCTACACAACGTAGGGTACTTAAAATATCATGGGCGTCGCCTGAATAAAGGACATCGCTTATTTTAATGAGGTCGGGATTAAGTTCTAGGGTGTGGCAAAGCAGCGTTGCGGTTTGTAGGGTTCGATTGGCGGGGCTGCATAATAGATAATCAGGTAAGCAGTTTTTTTGTTTTAATTGCCTTGCGATATCTTGTGCCTGAAATCTCCCTAATTCACTGAGATTTCTGGCATTATCTTGTTGTGAAACACGGTTGTTATTAGCCGTTGCGTGCCGAATAAGGGTCAAGGTTTTCATTTTTATTTAATTGTTATAACGGCGGCGGTGATACATACCGTCTTTAAAAGTATCGAAAAAATAATCTAATTCAGGATGTTCAACAGGATCCGAGGTATCGTCTTTTATTAAGTTAATTTCAGCTGCATAGGCATGATGCACTGAGCCATGAACTAAAAGGTGATACCAGGGTTGGATTTTAGAGGGGTTTCCAGGCGCATTTTTATTATACCAGCCTTCATCACCTTGAAAGCCAGCATCGGCGTCGACGATAACGCCTCGATAGCCAAACAAATTATGTTGCACAATTTCGCCAATGCCAAAACGCGCTTTAATAGTATCTGCCATTCTTAAATCCTAGTTGATATTTTCATAACTTGCTATGACTGGGACGTGGTCAGATGGTTTTTCCCATCCACGTATTTCCTTATCGATTTCACAACTTACGCAATAAGGTGCTAACTCAGAACTGCTTAGTATATGATCAATTCGTAAGCCATTATTGCGTCGAAATGCGCCAGCACGGTAATCCCACCAGCTATATTGTCCTGGTTCAGTATTGAGTAAGCGAAAGCTATCTTTTAATCCCAGGTCCAAGATGCCTTTTAACGCACTACGTTCGGCGGGACTAACCAGTACATGGCCTTTCCAAGCCTCTGGATCATGGACATCTTTGTCTTCAGGCGCAATATTAAAATCTCCGAGTACGATTAAACGCGGGTGCTGGATTAATTCTTGTTGTAAATGGGTTTGTAATTTATTAAGCCAGTTTAATTTATAGGTATATTTTTCAGAATCTGGACTGGCGCCATTTGGTACATAGACATTAACGATACGTAAATTGCCAATACTGGCGATTAAGACACGCCGTTGAATACCATCTAAGTTGGGTAAGCTTGTAAGCAGATTATGCAGCGGTGAACGACTAAGCAGCGCAACACCATTATAAGTTTTTTGGCCGTTGAAAAAAACATGATAACCCGCTTGGCGTAATGCTTCTTCAGGAAAATGTTGATCTTCGACTTTAGTTTCTTGTAAAGCCAGTACATCGGGTTGTCGTACGGCTAACCATTCTAATACATGGTTAAGCCGCACACGTAACGAGTTAACATTCCAGGTTGCAATCGTAAACATTTTATTTATTCACTGGGTTTATAATAAAAGAGTTTGATATCGGTAATAAATTCGGCTGAAAGTATTGTTTTTTTTAGTTCTTGCAATAAAGAAGGTTGGTCTAAAAAGCTTAGCGGCAACTTTAGTTCAATCAATATTCCGCCACTTTGATAGTGAAAAATTGCTGCAGTAATGATTGTTTCAGGAATCAGATGTTTCCATTCTCGAAGCAAAATAGGCTGTAACGTAGCTCGATTAGGTAAATGACGCGAAGGGTTTGTTAATTCATCATCTTCCGTATCAACATGGACGGTTACATCGGTAATATCAGGAAAATTTGATGTTAAAAGGTGTTCGACTTCTTGGCCAATGTGGTGGCCTTCTGAGACGCTAAGCTGTGGATCCACTAATACATGTACATCACAAAAGATTGAACCTGCAATTGAACGTGTACGTAATTGATGGATAGCGGCTACACCAGGAATTTTTTTTATAAATTGTCTAACTTTTTTTGTTTCCTCTAGACTAGGCGCTGTATCAACAAGCTCTTGGATACTATGCCAACCAAAATCCCAAGCAACTTTTAGGATCATGAGTCCCACAACAACAGCAGCAAGCGCATCTAACTTAGGAAATCCTGCCCAGGAACCCATTACACCGAGTGCAACAGCTAAGGAGGAAGCGGAATCACTGCGATGATGCCAAGCATTGGTCATTAATAATTTTGATTTAACTTGTTTTGCAATTCGTTTGGTCCAGTAATACAAGCCTTCGTTTAAAAAAATTGATGCTATAGCAATCCATAAAACATAATGCGAGGGGGTAGCGTTGACATGAGAAGCAGCAATTGTAAAACCAGCATCGATAATGATGCCAAAGCCAGCCAGCGCTAATACTAATGCTAGAAAAACCGTGGCGGCCGTTTCTATACGCCCATGTCCATAAGGATGGTCTTCATCAGCGGCTTTACTGCCAAATTTAGAGGCAATAATAACAACACCATCAATCAGTAAGTCCGATAGAGAATGGATGCCATCCGCTAATAGCGCATGCGAATGTCCGGTAATCCCAAAGATGATTTTGAAGGTGGCAAGGAAGACGTTCTTTAATCCGCCCCAAAGGCTTACGGAACGTACTTGTTGGTATCGATTAGATTCCATGCTCTATGCAGAGCCTACTTTTACGGTCATAAAAATTTCTCGTTGCTGATGATGGCTAGAAATTAAATGGTGGCCATGGACTCGGCACCACGCTGAGATATCAGATAAACTGCCTTTGTCTGTGCAAACAACCTCTAAAATATCACCAGCCTTCAGTTGTTTTACTCTTTCTTGTACCCGAATAACGGGGAGAGGGCAAAGTAAACGACGTGCGTCGAGCTGATAATGGGTCATTATTGAACAGGTTATGA
This sequence comes from Rickettsiella endosymbiont of Dermanyssus gallinae, assembly GCF_019285595.1. Lineage (NCBI taxonomy): Bacteria > Pseudomonadati > Pseudomonadota > Gammaproteobacteria > Legionellales > Coxiellaceae > Rickettsiella > Rickettsiella endosymbiont of Dermanyssus gallinae. Next base: position 1,813,979 of record NZ_CP079094.1, on the reverse strand, counting down.
ATAATTACCCTGAAATATACCATTCTTTGCAGATCTGATCTGTAGTAAAGGGACTCACAGTGAGGGTTAGCAAGCTACCGCTTTGTGAGTGGACCTCTAGCGTCACTAAATCACTCGTTTCTGCTTGGCTAAATCGAGCCGCAATTTGTGCCGCAACGTGAATATCCTCGGCAGTTGCCTGGCCATCGATTAGCGTGAATGGGCCAAGATGGCTGATCGGTTTGATCGATGTAAACTGCTGCTGATAACCTTCAAGAAAATGATTTTCACCTTCATCACGGCCGATGATTAGTTTGAAGTGTGGGTTAGGTCGGAGATGGCGCCCTACTTTGAGCAAGATAATATCATCAAATTCATAGTCTTTTTCCCCTCGATGCTGCCAAAGATCTTTGAGTTTCTTGCTGTAGTGACCATTGGTTAAAAAACAGCAACCGCCGGCCGGCTGAGCATAATCGCTAAAATTAAATTGTTTAGCTAAGTCAAATTGTGGTGTGCGACTACGACCAGAAAAACCATGCAGTTTTTCGCGTGTTACCCATCCTTCTCGTTCTGGCAACGTGGGTGCTAGAAACTTAGCGCAAAGTGGTCGTAATAGACGATCATCTGCTTGCGATTCCCGCGCCACAATAGGCATGTTTTTTTTTAGTTGGGATTTGGGTCGCTGGCCAATGACTTCGCCGGTAATAATAAAGTCAAATTGATTTTCCTCCATCCATTGCTTTGCTTTATTAACCATGAAAATTTTGCAATCTAAACAAGGATTAAGATGTGCGCCGTAACCATGTTTAGGATTTAATACAATTTGTTTATATTCTTGAATGATATCAATGATATGTAATTTAATACCTAATTGCTCCGCCGCCCATAACGCATTATGGCGTTTAGGCTTACTTTTATCTGCGTTACGGATAGCGTGTGTATGACCTTCGACGCAAAACCCCGTGTAAAAGTTAATGCCTTCAACATGAATGCCTTGTTCTTGTATCACTCGGGCCGCTAGCATGGAATCCAGACCACCGGAAATAAGAGCGATTGCTTTTTTCATCATAGGTTTTATTATTTAAGGTTTAAGGCCTGTTCTAAATCTTGGATGAGATCTTCAACTGCTTCTACGCCAACAGACAAGCGAATTAAACCATCACTAATGCCCAAACGTGCGCGCGTTTCTGCAGGTACCGATGCGTGTGTCATAATTGCAGGATGATCGACAAGGCTTTCTACGCCACCCAAACTTTCTGCTAAGGTAAATAAGCGACAACCCGAAAGAAAATGGCGAGCATCTTTTAGATCACCTTTTAAAACAAAGCTAATAATGCCGCCAAACTTATTTGCCATTTGTTTTTTAGCTAATTCATGTTGAGAATGGCTTGCAAGTCCTGGGTAATAAACTTTGGCAATTTTTGGGTGTGTTTCTAAGTACTGTGCAATTTTTAAAGCATTTACGCAATGTCTTTCCATGCGTAAGGCAAGTGTTTTTAAGCCACGTAATGCCAGAAAACTATCGAAAGGCCCTTGTATTGCGCCGGTAGCATTTTGTAGGTAGCGCATTTTCGCAATCAGGTCGTGATTATCACCGACGACTACAATGCCGCCTACCATATCGGAATGACCATTCAGATATTTAGTAGCTGAATGTACGACTAAATTAGACCCCATTTCTAAAGGACGCTGTATCCAGGGTGTAGCAAAGGTGTTATCCACTGCGACGAGAATTTTGTGTTGTTTCGCAATTTTTACTGCAGCAGTGATATCAACCAATTTTAATAAAGGATTAGTAGGCGATTCTATCCAAAGTAATTTAGTTTCAGGTTTTATGTGACTGTTTAGACTATCTAGCTGCGTTAAATCAACAAAAGAAAACTGCAGGCCAGCAGAGCGTTGTTTTACTTGGCTAAATAAACGCACAGTACCACCATACAAATCATCCATACCGATAACATGATCACCTGGGCTTAATAGTTCAAGCACCGTATTGATAGCGGCTAATCCAGAAGCAAAGGCAAATCCAGCATGCCCACTTTCCAGATCAGCGATACAACGTTCATAAGCAAAGCGGGTTGGATTATGTGAACGGGAATATTCAAAGCCTCGATGTTCGCCAGGGCTTTTCTGCGCATAGGTTGATGTTGCATAGATAGGTGTCATCACAGCACCTGTGCTGGGATCCGGTGATTGCCCGGCATGAATAGTGCGTGTAGCGAACTGTAGTTTTTTTTCTTTAGAAGTTGTCATGATGATGGTGTTGCGTAGAAGTCGTCTACTGTTTTTACAAGACGATGACAGATTTCATCGGCTTCTTCTTCGTTAAGAATTAAAGGCGGTAAAAGCCGTATCGTGTTATTAGCAACGACATTAAATAATAGTCGATGTTTCAGTGCTAAACGCGGTAGGTTGCGGCATTCGCGATCAAGCTCTATACCAATCATAAGGCCTTGGCCGCGTATTGAAATAACCTGTGTATGCTTAGAAAAGCACTTTTTTAATTGCTGAGTTAAATAATTCCCGATTTTTTTTACATGTGCAGAAATATTTTCTTTTTCTAATGTATCAAGTACGGTGATAGCCACAGCACAACCTAAGGTATTACCAGCAAAGGTAGAACCATGCTTACCAATAGGGAATAAATTATTGGCTTTATCGCGAGAGAGATAGGCGCCTATTGGGAAACCATTGGCTAGCGTTTTAGCCAGGGTTAAAACGTCGGGCATAACATCATAGTGTTGATACGCGAACCAAGCACCGGTACGACAAAGCCCAGTTTGAATTTCATCCAAAATCATTAGCCAATCATGTTGGTCACAGAGTAGACGGATTGTTTTTAAAAATTCAGTCGTTGCGGCTTGGATGCCACCATCACCTTGAATAGGTTCAAGCATGATAGCGACGATGCTTTCTTCGTGTTGTTTTACAGCTGTTTTTAAGGCAGAGATATCATTAAAAGGGATATGAATAAATCGCTCTACTAAAGGCTCAAAACCGATTTGTAAGCGTTCACTGCCAGACGCACTGAGTGTGGCCATGGTTCGCCCATGAAAGCTATTTTTCATGCAAATAACAATCGGCTCAGCAATATTTTTTTTTCGCGCATAAAGGCGAGCCATTTTTATGGCGGCTTCGTTGGCTTCAGCACCCGAATTGGCATAAAAAACCTGATCCATCCCTGATGTGCGTGCTAAAGCAGTGGCCAGCGTTTCTTGTTCAGGAATTTGATAGGTATTAGAGACATGAATCAATTTTCCGGCTTGCTCACAGAATGTTTTGGTAACAGCGGGATGCGAGTGACCTAAACCACAGACAGCAATGCCTGCTAAAGCGTCTAAATATTCGGCACCGTCCTTATCCCATAGCCAAACACCTTGGCCTTTTTCAAAGGCGATCGGTAGGCGATTGGGATAAATCGGCATTAAATTAGAAGTGAAAGGTTGATGTTTGTTTGAGTTCATTATTTTTCGAAGTTTTTGCTAGCAAAATCCCAATTCATTAATTCCCAGAATTTTTCTAAATACTTGGGACGGGCGTTACGGTAATCAATATAGTAAGCATGTTCCCAGACGTCACAGGTCATTAAACAGGTTTTTCCATCCTTAAATGGGGTGGCTGCATTACTGGTGGTTTGAATTCTTAGGCCTTGAGCATCTTTAACTAACCAAGCCCATCCTGAGCCAAATTGGGCAATAGCGGCTTTATTAAAGGCCTCTTTGAATTTTTCAAAGGATCCAAATGCTTTATCTATATCGCTAGCTAATGCGCCATGCGGTTTATTTTTTGTACTTTCGGGCGTCATGCTGTGCCAATAAAAAGTATGATTCCATATTTGGGCGGCATTATTGAAAATAGGGCCTGCAGGGGCTTTTTTTATAATGTCTTCCAAGGATAGTTCGGCAAATTCAGTACCTGGGATGAGCTCATTGAGTTTATCCACATAAGCTTTATGGTGCTTGCCGTAGTGATATTCTAAAGTTTCTTTAGAAAGTGTGGGTGCTAGGGCATCTAAACTATACGGTAGAGGGGGTAGTTCGTGTTTCATGCGATAGATATCCTCGTTTATTTTTTAAAACGCTAAAATTGCTTGCGTCAGTTTAAAATCCGAGTAATCATAAGGCAAGCTTTATATATTGTTCGTATTTAAAGAGAAATACAATAATAGTCGACCAGAGTTTTAGAGGGCAATAATGGAAAGTAAAACACAAAATACGTTACTACTCACAGCAACGGGATTTTTGGCAAGGTGCCGCGAAAATGAAGCAACCGGAGTGTATTTATGATACATGAGGATGGCGAATTGAGCGGCAACACAGCTGAAAATTCTAGTGCGAAGAGTATAGAAATGATCAAGCAGCAGCTTGCTAAGCATGCGCTTATTTTATATATGAAAGGAACGCCGGACCAACCGCGTTGTGGTTTTTCCGCACGCGTAGTGCAAGCGTTAAAGGCGTGCGGGGCAAAATTTGCGCACGTTAATATCCTGGAAAATGATGATCTGCGCGAGGAATTAAAACGTTATTCGCAGTGGCCGACGTTTCCGCAACTGTATTATAAGGGTGAACTGATTGGGGGTTGCGATATCATTGAGCAACTCTATAAAACGGGTGAGTTGCAGAAAAAAATATCAGAAACTTGATTTTAATAGATTTGCCATCTATTTTCTTGTAATTGGCGAGGTTTCTTTTTAAGCATTAGATTTACGTCGTGTTTTTACAAAAAACCATTGACACAAGTCGTTGTGTTAGGTATAAAACGCAATAGCATATCTAATGCTTGATGTGCAGCAATTTTCAGCAAAAATAACAAAGTCTTGTGCCTGTCAAATAGCTGAAAAATCAAAAAATAATAAAGTATCTAAGGTTCTGGTAAACCGCTAAGCAAGTTTATTGTTTAGAGTTTGCGAACAGTTAATTAAAAGAATGTATAGCGGTACCAAGACCAGGGTTGTTTAATTTTCGCCGATATCGCCTTGACAGGCAGGAATGGAAATTAAACAGCCTTGGTAGGGAATAACAAGGGATAAAGACCGTGTTTGAATTATTTTTATGAATGCTGCCTATTCCAGTTTTATCGGTGGGTTGCAGATATAAAATTAAGTTTAATGTTAAGTAGATAACCTATTAAGGAGATGGATGAGTATGAAACTCAAGACGATAGTTGCTTCACTCGTAGCACTTGGACTTAGCGCGCCTGTTTTGGCGGCGCCATATTATATGGATACTTCATATCAGTTAGATGTTATGCGCGATCAGGCAAATAAAGCAGATATGATACTTGATCAAAATCAACCAGGTGGATTTGATCAGCCTTGTGGTTGGACTTGCAGAATTAACCTCAGTGGTTGGATTAACACAGATGCCTATCTTGCGAATCGGCCTCCTGTTTTCTTGACTTTTAACCCAGCTTTTAACGCAGGAGCTCCTATCGCTAGTCCCGATAATCTTGTTATGATCCCTTCTTCGGGTCGTGCCAGTGATTTAGTGCTCAATAACGCTAACTTATTTGTTGATGCGCGGGTTAACAATTGGGTGACGGCAATGATGTCGTTAGTTTATTCTTCATTGACTGGGGTAGCTGGTTCCACAGGCCCTTATAACATTGCAAATTCTCTTTTTGTATACCACCCAGTTAATCGAACCAGTCTAGATACAGCCTATGCGACCATAGGTAATTTCCAAGCTTCGCCGATTTATTTTCGCGTTGGTAAAGAATACGTACCATTTGGTCAGTATGATCCTTATGCGTTTGTACAAAGCGGAAACCCAACCCAGTTGTTTACTGAAATTAATCAAACCGTCGCTCAATTAGGGTTTGTTATGCCGAGCGGTTTCTATGGTTCGGCTTATACCTTTGCGGGTAATCCTAAAGTAAGTGATGGTGGTTCTACACGCCGCATTCAAAACGGTGGTGTTGACATAGGTTTTGGTTTGAAATTGTTGAGTACTAAAATTAATGTAGATGCAGGTTGGATCGCTAACATCGCGGATTCTAATTTCTTATCTTCCTATTATCTCAACTCACTCGTAACCGGAGCAACTGTACCAGGGATACCTAATCAAAAAGTTCCTGCTTGGGATGTGAATGCTGATCTTGCATTTGGGCCTTTTGATGTGAATGGTCATTATATTGCTACAACACGTAGTCTCGCTAATCCGGTGTTTTTAAGCGGCTTCGCTCCAGGAACACCACCAGCTACAGTAACACCCGGCTTCTTAGGCAAACCTAATGTTTGGGGTTTAGAAGCAGGATTGACTTTCCCTGTGAAAGCGCATCAGTCACGTGTAGCCTTAGGTTGGCAGCAAACAACCCACTTAGCGACTTTCTTACCTAAGAAACGCATTTATATAGATTATTTGGTCAATCTGGCTAAATGGTTTGATATGGGCGTTGCGGTCGTTCAAGACAGAGATTACAGTGTAGGTGAAGGCGCTATTTTTGATACCGGCGGTGCTTTAGTGCATCTAGGTGCAACAGATGGTAAATCTACCTTTGGTCAAGTACGTGCTAGCATTAAATTTGCTTAAACTAAATAATTAAATACGTTTATCTTCAAAGCCCACTTCGGTGGGCTTTTTTATAACTAAAATAAATTTAAGTGAGGTGATATAAGCGAATCGTATAGAATAAATCTAAAGTTTTATAGAGTAGCTCTCAAAAGGGTAAATAACGTTCCTATGCTTGAATTATTTCTTTCTCCAGAAACCTGGATCAGCCTACTTACCTTAACCGCCTTAGAGATTATTCTGGGAATCGACAACCTGGTTTTTATCTCCTTAGTGACCAACAGGCTGCCTACCGCACAGCAAAGACCTGCCCAACAATTTGGTTTAGTGTTGGCGTGCGTAACGCGTCTTTTATTGTTGGCGACTATTACGTGGATGATACGATTTACCGAGCCCCTTTTTACGCTTGCCGAACACACTTTTTCAGGACGAGATCTGATATTAATTGGAGGAGGCGTTTTTTTATTGGCAAAGGGGACAAGCGAGCTTCATTTAAACGTGAGCGCTATCGATGAAAAAGCGGGTGCGGTGCGTCGGTTTTCACGGTTTTCATTCGTTCTTATCCAAATCATGCTGCTGGATATTATTTTTTCTTTAGATAGTGTGATTACTGCTGTAGGAATGGCGCAGGAATTCATAATAATGGCGCTCGCCATTATTATCGCTATTGCCTTAATGATTTGGGCCAGTGGGCCATTGAGCCGATTTATCAATACCTATCCCAGCCTAAAGATACTTGGTTTAAGCTTTCTATTGTTGATAGGGTTGGTGTTGGTAGCGGATGGTTTTGGGTTGCATGTGCCTAGAGGATACCTCTATTTTGCCATTGCCTTTTCAGTCTTTGTGGAATGGTTGAATATTTTGGCTGTCCGCTGGCGGGAAAGAAAAAATAAGTGATAAATTAATTGTAAATAAGCTTGCATTGCCTTGTTTTTTTTGATAAATAGGAGGCCCACTGCTTATTCCAAATAATAAGGTCTTTGTATGTCAAGTAAAAAATATAAATTAACGGCACTGGTAGCAAGTGTTTGTTGGTTAGGATTACAGGGAAATGTCGCTTTAGCGGCTGATCAGACAACAGGCGATGATCAACTCGTTAGAAAACTAGCGGCGCGTACCCAAGCGTTAGAGTCACAGATACAGCATCTGCAAGGCCAGGTGGCTACACTAAAGAAGAGCCCGCCTCAAAGAAGAACGGCAGGTCAAGCCTCACACCCATTGCCTGATGTTAAGGTGATTGCTGATCCGAAGCACCCTGTTTTTATTCTAGGAACTCCCGTCATTAGTTCGCCTTATATTGGGATCAATTCGGAATATAATGCCTCTGACTTGGTGGTCAACCAGCCTTATGTCAACGAAGATCTCCACTTACAACAACAGCGCAAGCAGTTATGGAATTATTTACATCCAGCAGATGACCATCCATGGTCTAACACGCCTATTGTTAATTTGAGTGGTAAAATCGAAGCGCAGGTTATTCATGCGGATGATTTCGGGGGAAATTTCCAACGTGGATCAATGAACGATATTGATTTAACAGGAATTGAGCTTGATACCGAAATTTTAGTCAATAAATGGGTGGCGGGCCTTATTGCTTTTGTCTATGACAATAGCCCCCCTTCCTCATCACCGCGCCGTATCGATAACTCAAACGTATTGTTAGAGCGGGGATTTTTAACCGTTGGAAATCTGGCTGAGTTCCCAGTGTACGGAACGATTGGTCAGTTCTATATGCCATTTGGTCAATATTCTTCAGCGATGATTAGTGATCCGTTTACAAAAACCCTAGGTAGGACGAAAGCAAGGGCGATTTCTCTTGGTTTTTCTAAGGAATTTAATTCAGAAAATAATTTGAATTTAGCGGCTTTTATATTTAGGGGCCCTACTCGAACCACGATAGGAAATAATGGCCTGCATAACTATGGCGCAAATATTGACTATACTTTCACGAAACCTAAGTGGAGTCTGGATTTAGCCGGTAGTTATATTCGTAGCATTGCTGACGCGGTGGGTATGCAACATAACGGCAACCCTGGCAGTAGTAACTTCGATGGATTTGCAACGAACGATACAACGGAAGTGCTTAACCCTGTAGGCGGTTTAGATGGACGTGGAACATTATCAGTAGGTCCGGTTAGCTTAACAGCTGAATATGTTACGGCGGCAAGCACATTTGCAGAATCAGTGCTGTCCTTTAATGACAAAGGTGCTAAACCATCTGCGTTCCATACCGAAGTTGCTTATAAGTTTGCTGCTTGGGACAAGCCAAGTGCATTTATTGTTGGTTATGACCACTCTAAAGATGCCTTAGCACTGTTGATTCCTAAAAAGCGTTATAGTGCAACGGCAAGTACCTCTATTTGGAAGGACACAATCGAAAGTATTGAGTTCCGTCATGACATCGATTATCAAGCAACCGATGTAGCGACAGGTAATACAGGCTTTAATACTATTAACGGTACTGGTAATAGTGGAAATACGGTTACATTCCAGATAGGTCTATACTTCTAACCTTTATAAATTTTTATTTAGGTTTTCAATAAAAAAGGGGCATGACTTTCATGCCCCTTTTTGTTATGTTAATAGTATGAAAAACATGCAAAAGCGTCGTATTTTGTTGGGTATTACCGGTAGTATTGCTGCCTACAAAATACCGGATTTAATCCGAAAGCTCAAAGAACAAGACTATGAAGTCAGGGTGGTATTAACCCCCGGCGGAAAAGCGTTTGTAACACCCCTTGCACTCCAAGCAGTTTCACAACATAAAGTTTACGAGCAGCTCATGGACTCCGAAGCAGAAGCCGCCATGAGTCATATTGAGCTAGCACGTTGGCCTGACTGTATTTTAATTGCGCCTGCTACAGCGAATTTTCTTGCTAAATTAGCCTATGGTTTTGCTGATGATTTGCTGAGTACACTTTGTTTGGCATCTCATGCAAGAATCGTTGTAGCGCCGGCTATGAATCAAGCAATGTGGGCCAATGCGGCAACTCAGGCTAATCTGCGTAAACTCAAAGAACGAGAATATTTATTTCTAGGGCCAGCGGAAGGTAGTCAAGCGTGTGGCGATGTTGGCTTGGGCCGCATGCTAGAACCTGCAGAGATTGTAAGAAGCTTAGCGAGTGTGTTTGTAGAGCCTTTTTTAAGAGGTCAGCATATTTTGCTGACAGCGGGTCCTACACAAGAGCCTATTGATCCCATTCGTTACTTATCTAATCGTAGTTCAGGCAAGATGGGTTTTGCTTTAGCACAAGCGGCCATCGATGCTGGAGCAAATGTTACACTGATTAGTGGTCCTGTTGGCTTAAAAGCACCTGAAAAATGCAAATTTATTGCGGTTAGGACAGCGGCAGAAATGCTGGAAGCCGTCCAAGCGGAAATTGTTAAAAAAGATGTTTTTATCAGTACCGCCGCTGTAGTGGATTATCATGTGGCTGAGCCTTGCTTGCAAAAAATTAAAAAAATAGCGAATAATTTAACGTTAAATTTAAAGATAACTAACGATATTTTAGCAATGGTTGGCCAAATGAATGAACCTAAGCCGCTTATCGTTGGTTTTTCTGCAGAAACAGCGGATATATTCCGCTTTGCAGAAGAGAAGCGTTTAAGAAAGGGTGCTGATTTAATGGTTGTGAATGATGTCAGCCAAAGCGATATTGGTTTTGATAGCGATGAAAATGCGGTTACTATTCTATCTAAGGAACCGCCTATTTATTTAGAAAAGGCGCCTAAAAGACTGATAGCACAACGATTATTAGAAACCATTGATCAGCATTTAGCAAAAAAAACTAGTTGTTGAAGTGCTGTAACGATGTCCTGGGTTCGTCATTGCGAGCGCGAAGCGCGCGGCAATCTAGTGAAAAGCTTTATTTTTTTCCTAGATTGCCACAGCCTTCATTTCATTTCCGTTTCACCACGATCACTATTTGATGATAATGAATCTTACACCTGCGCGTGACAATACATTAACTAATAGTTCATTTTTACTTTCTTTCGCTATCTTTTGTAATTGCTCGACATTCGCGACGGTTACTTGATTGGCAGACGTCATGACGTCGCCGGGGCGGATACCGGCATGCCAAGCCATACTTTCTTCATCAATATTAACCACTTCAACGCCGACCAAGTGCCCTTGCCCTGTAACGGTTTGGTCAAAGTTACGTAGCACCATGCCGTAGAGGAAGGGATTATCGCATTCGGCGGTTTGTTTATATTGTTTAGGATCCTTCAGTTTCAATTCAGTGTTGATTATTTTTCCTTTTCGTGTCAGCCTTATGCTGACTTTGTCATCGACTCTTAACATACCGACAATGTTTTTCACTTGACCTGCATTATGGATGGTTATGTTATTGAGTGATTGAATAATATCTCCCGTTTGGATTCCCGCTGTGGTAGCAGGAGAATAGATAGGTACCTGAGTGACTAAAGCACCATCCGTATTGGTAGGGAGATGAAAAGCGCTTGCTAGGGCAGGTGTTAGATCTTGAACTAAAACACCCATCAAGCCACGACGTACCGAACCATATTCAGCCAATTGTTGCATAACGCCGTGTGCCATATTGACGGGGATAGCAAAACCAATACCAATGTTACCCGCATTGGTGTTTGATGCGAGTATAGCGGTATTAATCCCGATTAATTCACCTTTTAAGTTAATTAAAGCACCGCCTGAGTTACCAGGATTAATCGGAGCATCGGTTTGAATGAAGTTTTCATAACCCTCTATGCCTAAACCCGTGCGTTGCAATGCGCTAACAATACCTGAAGTAACGGTTTGATTGAGGCCAAAAGGATTTCCAATTGCAGCGACAAAATCGCCCACTTTTAAATTATCTGAATTTCCCAGTGGGATTTGTGTTAAGTGGTCCGGCGTGATAATGAGTAAAGCAATATCAGAAGCGGGATCAGCGCCTTTAAGCGTCGCTTTGAAGACACGGCCATCACCTAGTGTGACGGTAATCGATTTAGCCTCATGAATAACGTGCGCATTCGTTAAAATATAACCTTTTTTAGCATCAATAATGACACCCGAGCCCATGCTTTCAAAATGGCGTGGATAAGGGCGGCCAGGAATAGGTTGAGGCAATTGGTTAGGTGGGATATCGCCTTGAACAGAGACATTAACCACGGCGGGCATGATAGATTTTAATATCTGAGAGATGCTCGTGTTATTAACTTGCTGGGCAACGCTGAAAGGCCAGCCGGCAAAACAAGGCGCGTTAAACCCTATTATTAATAGTAAGCTGGTTAATAATCGGTATAATAATTTTTTCATAATTTTTTGTGGCTAAATAGCTAGCCGCTAAGCTTAGCGTATTTATTGGCCCTATTCCAATGAAATATGCTAGGGGTTGTAGGTTTTTATGCGTCAATATTCTTTGTGGGATCATGTCATTTTAGGGCTAGATAAAGCCTTACAATCCGTTAATACGATGCCTCTCGCAACACGCCCTAATCCATCGGCTCATCTATCCGAAGGCGCCTTAAGCGCTAGCGAACGCCGTCATGCTGCGGGACTCATGCGTATTAATCATGTTGGTGAAGTGTGTGCGCAGGCTTTATATCAAGGCCAAGCACTGACAGCCCGTTCATCGACTATTCAGAAGAAATTACAAGAAGCAGCTCAGGAAGAAGCAGACCATTTGAAATGGTGTGAACAGCGCCTAGAAGAATTAAATACACACCCTAGTTATTTAAATCCTTTTTGGTATAGCGGTGCATTATTTATGGGGTTAATAGCGGGATTGCTAGGTGATAAAATAAGTCTAGGGTTTTTAGCAGAAACCGAGCATCAAGTAGAAAGGCACTTAAATAAGCATTTGCAGCGGCTACCGCTGAATGATAAAAAAAGCCGTGCTATTGTCGAACAGATGCGTTTAGAAGAAATTGAACATGCTACAACGGCGGAGCAATCCGGTGCCGTCCCGTTACCGTTGCTTATTCAGATGAGTATGCAGGGATTAGCAAAGTTTATGACACTAGTCGCCTATAAGATTTAAGAGATACATAAAAATGAATACCTTACACTCAGTTTATAAAATGTTACTACAAGGTTGTGTCATAAGAGCTTGTATTGCGCTTATCATAACGGGACTGCTTTGTTTTGGCCTACGTCTATTATATAAAAAAATGCTTCAGCGTTTTGATCAAGGTGCTCATTTTGTAAGTTGTGCGTCTGTAAAAGCACTTTATAACCCCTTAATCATTTTTGTTGCTGTGATCGGCGCTACTTATTCATTTGAATGGCTTTGTTGGCACTGGGAATTAGAAGCGCAACAGTTCCAATTCTTTCGTCGCCTCGTTTTTATCGCTTTATTCGCATGGTTTTTATGGCGTTTTGTTACATTTTATAGCACCACATTTCTTAAGCGTAAAAATAAAACAGCGGATACCACCCTTGTTCATGCGTTGAGTCAAATTGCTAAGATCGCCATTGTCATTGTTAGTGCTTTGTCGTTGTCTCAGCTATTTGGTTTAAGTATTGCAGGCGTGCTAGCGTTTGGAGGAATGGGCGGCATTCTTATCGGGTTTGCGTCTAAAGATCTTTTAGCGAATGTTTTTGGTAGTTTAATGTTGTTTCTAGATAGACCTTTTGTGATAGGTGATCAAATTGTATTGCCCGCACTCAAAGTAGAAGGTCAAGTACAAGCGATTGGTTGGCGTGTTTGTCGATTGCTAACACCCGATTGCCGCCCTGTGTATATTCCTAACGCATTATTTTCTAACTTAGTGGTAGAAAATCGGTCTAGAATGAAACATCGACGTTTCTCTTGTGCTATTAGTTTGCGTTATCAGGATATAGCGAAGGTTCCAGCGATTTTGCAAGCAATGCAGTCGGTTTTAAAAGAAAGTACGGCGATTGATAAAGACCGCGCTATCACTGTTAATCTAAGTGAATTAGCCCATTCATCGCTTAATATATCAATTAATGCATTTACTAAGCTTGTTAATAGCGCTGATTTTTTAACATTACAACAAACACTTTATTTGCAGCTGTTAGATTGCGTTCATAGTCATGGTGCTAAATGGGCCTTTCCGACCAACATTTGTTTAAGTGCTCAGGAATCAGAATTATCTGCACCAAAATAGCATCTCGAATCTAGGTATGAAATTAAAGCTCAATATCATCGGCTGTGGTCGTTTAGGAAAAACACTGGCTTTTTTATTGAGAAAAACCAATCTTGTATTTATTCAAGACATCTATAATTCCAGCATTAACAGTTCAGAAAGCGCAGTTGCGTTTATAGGGGAAGGAACCGCTTGCCATCGCTTAAAGCAGTTTAGATTTGCTGATCTTTATTTAATTGCTACGCCAGATGATGCCATTGAAATGGTGTGCAAGCAGTTAGTTGAACAAGCAGCACCTAAGTCCGAAAGTTTGGTTTTTCATTGCAGTGGCTTGCAGTCATCAGATAGTTTAAACAGTGCTAGAACATGGGGCTGTTATACAGCGAGTGTGCATCCCATATTTAGTTTTTCTAATCCATTAAAGGATATAGAAAACTTTGCGGGAACTTATTGCGCATTGGAAGGTGATAAACAGGCTTTAGAAATAATGTCACCCTTAATCGCTGGAATTGGAGGGCAATTATTTCCTCTAAGCAAAGAGTCCAAAGCACTTTACCATGCCGCCTGTGTTTTTTCTTCTAACTATATCGTTACTTTATCGGCAATGGCAGAGGACTGTTATCAAAAAGCAGGGTTACCTTACGATTTAGCTAAAACCTTAGCCAATAGTCTAATGACGCAGTCTTTAAATAAGCTAAAAGCCACAAGTGCTTTAAAAGCGCTGACGGGGCCTATTCAACGGGGTGATAAAGAAACATTGAAAAAACATCTACACGCACTTAAACCATTTAGTGAGTTGGAACAGGTGTATAAGAGTTTGGGTAAATCAACTGTGCCGCTTACTGTACTAGTGCCTGAATTGAAAAAAGCACTAGCACAGCTTTTGGCGTAGTGGGTTTAAGCCGCAGAGGCTTCTGATGCAGCAGGGCTTAATTTGCGAATTCTCGCTAATAAGCGACTTTTATGTCTGGCAGCTTTATTTTTATGGATAAAGCCTCTTGTTGCCATACGGTCAATGATAGGAAGTGCTACTTGGTAAGCGGTGTCCGCTTCCGTTGCTTTTCCTGCTTCAATCGCTGTTACAACGCGTTTAATGTAGGTACGCATCATAGAGCGATAGCTCGTGTTATGTTGACGGCTTTTTTCAGCTTGTCGTACGCGTTTTTTTGCTTGTTTTGTGTTGGCCAATGTACTAGTCCTCGGATATATCAGTAATACGAAAAAACTACTCTTGTGAGCAACTCTCCTATCGAATTTCTCACGTTGAATTCCAATGAATTTTGGCGCCAATCATGCCTTTATGCAGGATATTTGTCAATCAAGTTATTCTTCTAAGGGCTCATTTTCTTCGTCTTCCTGATCATTCCCGTCCTCATCCGGATGGTCTGCTTCAGCCATTATGGCGTTTTTACCGGCCTCTGCAGAGGCCGGTGGTGGTTGGGTTGTTAGATTTTTCTTTGTTTGTGCCTCGTCCGATGGCTCAGCGGGAGCAGGAGGAGGTATAGGTATCGCTTCTTGCGAAGTAATCGTGGGGATAGGTGAAGGGGGAATTAAATAGTAATCAAGAAGCCGACGAGCGATTTCTGCCGCCGGCGTTACACTATTTTGCACGATAATGGCGAGGGCTATTTTTGGCTCCTCGACCGGGGCAAATGTGATAAATAGGGAGTCATCCCGTAGTTTAGTGGCTATTGTTTTAGAGTCATAGCGCTCATTGTTTTTCATGCTAAAGACTTGAGCGGTTCCTGTTTTTCCTGCCAAGGTATAGGGGGCGCCAGGGAAAAAGCGTTCAGCTGTTCCACCGGGAGCATTAACAACATGCTGCATGGCCGTACGGATAAACCTTAATATCGGTTTAGGTACATCGGCTATAGGTGCCAAACGTTCAGGTTCTATAGACGTTATAGCGCCATTACCGGAGCGCCAATTTAATACCACATGCGGTTTCCAGCGTTCTCCCCAGTTTGCGAGTGTGCTGACCGCATAGGCTAATTGCAGAGGTGTTACTAATAAATATCCTTGGCCAATACCGCAATTGAGGGTATCGCCTGGATACCAGGATTCCCCATAGGATTTTTTCTTCCATTCTGGGGTGGGTAGCACACCGCCACTTTCATCAGGGAGGTCGACGCCTATAGGAGAACCAAAGTTAAATTGCTTAAGGATAGAATCAATTCGATTAATACCCATGCGCATACTGAGATTATAGAAATAGATATCAGAAGAAACGGTTAGGGCCTTGAGTAAATTGACACCACCATAAGAATGGCGGCGAAAGTTGTGATAAATCCGTCCTCTACCATTAATTTGGAATTCGCCCGTATCATGAATCGTATAAGAGGGGGTAATGACATTATCCCTTAGGGCTTCAATGCTGATAAAAGGTTTAATGGTTGAGCCCGGATGGTAGGCGCCGCGTAAGGCGCGATTATATAAAGGGTTGCCCGGGGCATTTTTTAATACATCATAATCTGTTTGTCTAATGCCACTAACGAAGAGATTTGGGTCAAAGCTAGGGCTGCTGACAAAAGCTAGAATTTCCCCGTTACGTGGGTCCAGCGCGACGACAGCTCCTTTTTGCTGGCCTAAAGCCCGTTGAGCTAATTCTTGTAACCCACTATCAATGGTTAATACGAGGCTTCTACCTGAAATAGGTTGGGTTTGTCTTAAAACACGTACGATTTGACCATGCACATTGGTTTCAACTTGCTGGTACCCTACTGTGCCATGTAATTGTGCTTCATAATACTTTTCTACGCCTGTTTTCCCGATAAAGTTACTGGCGCTATAGTTAACCGGGTCAACGGTTTGTAGTTCTTTCTCATTAACGCGACCCATATAACCGACTATAGAGGCAAAAGCGTTGCCTCTTGGGTAATAGCGGATCATTTCTGCTTGTATGCTAACGCCGGGAAAACGATAACGCTCAATGGAAAACTTAGCGACTTCCTCTTCCGTTAATTTAACGCGTAGAGGGACGGGTTCAAAGCGGTGATGTAAGCGCCGTTGTCGCTCAAATTGTTTGAGGTCCTCTGAATCAATCTTGATAATTTTAGAGAGCGCAGCGATGGTTTCATCCATGTGACTGACTAAGTCAGGGGTGATAACAAGGTTGAAAATGGGTTTATTCTCAGCCAGTAAAACACCTTTTCTGTCATAAATAAGGCCGCGATTAGGCTCAACAGGGATCAGACCGAGCTGATTTTGTCGAGCTAGAGTCGTATAGAGGTTATGTTGAAAGAGCTGTAGGTAAATTAAACGCCCTAAGAGGGCAAGCGTTAAAAATCCTATTCCTACAAGAATGGAAAACGCCCTTCGCTTAAATAGTCCATGCTCTTGACGAGTGTTTTTAAACCTATTTATCGACTTGAGCATGAGATAGTTGAGCCAGAGTAAAGGTTGTTTATAAATTCTCTTTTGAGGAGGTGAATAGGCTCAATTTTTCGATTAAGCCCAACAAAACACTGTGTTTCAAAAGAGGTCTATAGTATGATTCTAACTGTATTTTGTCAGTAACGATATCTTTGTAAGCCTTTTGACCAGGGGACATTGAAAACCTCAACAAGATGCTTCAAAGCTAAACTATCTAGAACTTACTAAAATTTAATTAGACTTTATAAAAAAGTAAAGAATTCCAATATTTTATGTCTTCTTCTCAAGAACTGTTTTCACGCGCTAAACAATTTATCCCCGGTGGCGTTAATTCGCCTGTACGTTCTTTTAAGGCAGTAGGTGGGGAACCGCTGTTTTTTTCACATGGTAATCACGCCTATCTGTTTGATGTACAAGGTAAATCCTATATTGATTATGTTGGATCGTGGGGAGCATTAATTTTAGGACATGCGCCTGAAAACATAGTTAAAGCTGTACAGGAAGCAGCAGCAAAAGGTCTTAGCTTTGGCGCTTCTATTGCGGCGGAAGCGGATTTAGCAGAAAAGATTCGCACGCTAATGCCGAATTTAAAAAAAATACGACTGATGAATTCAGGCACAGAGGCAACTATGACTGCCGTACGTCTTGCACGTGGTTTTACCGGTCGTAAAAAAATCCTTAAATTTAATGGTTGTTACCACGGTCATGTAGATGCTTTATTAGTAAAAGCAGGATCAGGACTCGCTAGTTTTTCAATACCGGATTCAGCCGGCATTCCTGAAGAAGTCGTAGAGCAAACCTTGAGTGTTGATTTCAATAATCTTGAGCAAGTTAACCAAGTATTTTTACATCACGGTAAAGAAATTGCGGCGGTTATTGTAGAACCGGTAGCAGGTAACATGGGATGTATATTACCGCTTTCAGGCTTTTTAGAAGGTCTACGTGAGTTATGTAATTACTATGGAAGTTTATTGATTTTTGATGAAGTCATCACAGGTTTTAGAGTAGCCTTAGGTGGAGCGCAAGCGCTTTACCATGTAAAACCTGACCTAACCACCTTAGGTAAAATTATTGGTGGAGGTTTGCCTATTGGTGCGTTGGGCGGGCGAAGTGACATTATGGATTGTCTTGCACCCGAAGGATCCGTTTACCAAGCAGGGACTTTATCAGGTAATCCCATCTCCGTAGCTGCAGGATTAGCAACGCTAGAAATGCTCAGCGTACCTGATTTCTACACTGATTTAAGTGCAATGACGCGCAGACTCGTAGAAGGCCTATTGCATATTGCTAAAGAAATAGGAATTCCTTTGCAAGGGCATTATGTGGGTGGTTTATTTGGACTTTTCTTTACAGAAGAAAGTGAAATTTACCAATATGAACAAGTTGCACGATGCAATCCCTTATTATTTAAACAATTTTTTCATGAAATGTTAGCAGAAGGCATTTATTTCGCGCCTTCACCTTTTGAATCCGGCTTTGTTTCGAGTGTACATAGTGAGGAAGATCTTTCTTTTACGCTAAACGCAGCAGAAAAAGTATTTACTAAGCTAAAAAAGCAAATACTTGAGCCCAGTCTTTCTTAAAGGCACCGCGAAAATTCTAGTCGAAGAGCCTATTAATTTTCACCCAGCGTAACGACCAATAATTTTCCTGGGTTAATATGTTTTTGAAAAGCATCACGTACTTGTTTAACACTGACATTATTAATTTTTTCTCGATAATCATCCAAATAATTTAAAGGCAATTCATAAAAACCTATTGCTTTTAATTTAGCTAAAATAGCAGCATTATTGGCAATGCTGAGCGGAAAACTACCGATTAATGCTTGTTTGGCGGCAATTAATTCTTGTTCACTCGGTCCTTTTTCAATAAAGCTTTTTAAAGTGGTTTGCGTCACTGCAAGTGCAGTAGCCGCTTGGCTTTTACGAGTTTGTAAACCGATGATAAAGGGACCGCCTGCTTGTAGTGTATTAAAGTTGCTGCTTATCCCGTAACAGAGTCCTCGTTTGTTTCTTACTTCTGTGAAAAGTTGTGAGGTCAATATACCGCCGCCTAAAATTTGATTACCTAATAACAGCGGAAAATAATCCGGATCTTTCAATGTGATGCCGAGTTGTCCTAAAAGAATAGTTGATTGTTGAGAGGGGTAGTGAATTTTATAATGCTGATTGCTTAACTGAGAGGTAGGCTTAGCTAAGGGCATTACTTTTTTGCCTTGTGGGAGGGCGGATGAGAGCTGATCAGCCAGGCTAACTGCTTTATCTTTGGTAATATTTCCAACAATCGCCATCATCGCGTTTTGAGCAACGTAATAACGTTGATAAAACTTGATGAGTTCCGCGTGTGTAATTTGATCAATGCTTTCTGTTGTTCCAAATAAAGGTGAGGCGTAGGGATGTTCGGCGTATAAATCTTTATAAAATGCTTTTATTGCAATGGCTGTGGGTGTTTGTTCTTCTTGTTGTAGGGCGATTCGGACTTGTTTTTTTTCTCGGTGTAAAGCATCTTCCAGAAAATTAGCTTGGCTAATTAATTCTGCAAACGTATTAAAAGCCATATTAAAAAACTGGGGTTCACTCAATGAACGAAGCTGCGCTATCGCCATATCTTGGTTAATTCCCGCATTATAATGCGCGCCTGCCGATTCAAAACGATTTGCGATTTCATTTGCATCTAAATTATGTGTGCCTTGACCCAGCATTTGTGCTGTGAGCTGAGCAATACCTGGTGAGGTACTATCGTAAGCAGATCCCGCATGGAATATCACAGCGATATCGACGATAGGTACTTGTGTCTTGGCAACAAAATAAACAGGAACACCACTTTTACTTGTCCAATGCTCAATAGGAAGTACTGAAGTGGAAGCTATGGCATTTGCTGTAATGAGAGCAACCGTTAACAACAGAAAAAGGGTGGCAAAAAAACGTTTAACGTACATGCGAAGACCTTGGGCTAATAGGGTTAGATGAATGTAAAGGTAAGGGATGTAAATAGGCGATGATTAAATGGCCAGATTGTAGATATTCTTTTGCAACACTTTGTATCTGACGAGGCGTTACGGCATTAATGTGTTTGAGATAGTCTTCGGCTAATTGCCAAGGCAAATTGACTGCCGCTAAACTGCCAAGCTCATACGCTTGTTGCGAGATAGAGTCGGCTTGGTAGATTTTGTTTGCGGCTATTTGAGCCTTGGCGCGTGTTAACTCTTCGCTGCTTACGGTGTACGTTTGTAATTGTTTGATTTCATCGAGTAAGTTTGTCTGCAATTCAGCTAAGGTATGTCCCGGTGCAGGCGTTGCATCTAGTAAAAATAAACTATTTAAACGGCTAAACGGATTATAGGAGGCATCTGCATCGGCAGCGATTTGTTTTCCACGTACTAAATTTTTAGTGAAGCGGGAACTATTCCCCATTGATAATAGGGCAGTAATGAGATCCAACGCATAAGGATCGGCGCTATTAAGATTTGTTTTAATAACAGGCACAGGATAAGCCATCACTAACCAAGGTAATTGGGCGGGGATATGAATATCCAGATGTTGCTGCCCTAATGGCATAATATTATCCGCAGGTTTCAGTAGGGGTAGTGGCGATGAATTTATAGGGCCAAAATATTTTTCAGCTAATTGGTAAACTTCGTCGGGTTTAACATCACCGACCACAACAACGATGGCATTGTTAGGCGCGTACCATGCTTGATACCACTGTCGTAGATCCTTAGCCGTCATATTTATTAGATCACTTTTCCATCCTATGACAGGATGGTGATAAGGGCTGGCAACGAAAGCAGTGGCATTAAGCCGTTCCATTAGGGTTTCTTGGGGGTTATCATCCGTTCGCATGCGTCGTTCTTCCATAACGACTTGAATTTCCTTTTCAAAATCTTGTTCGCGCAGTAATAAATTTCGCATTCTATCGGCTTCTAATTTGAAACTAATAGGTAATTTATCGGCAGAAAATTCTTGATAGTAGGCCGTAAAATCACTATCCGTAAACGCGTTTTGTTGGCCGCCATTGGCCGCAACCATTTGCTCAAGTACGCCGGGACCGTATTGTTGTGTTCCACGGAACATCATGTGTTCTAAGGCGTGTGAGATGCCAGTTATTCCATTAGGTTCATAACTAGCGCCCACTTTATACCAGATTTCTGAAATCACAACGGGTGCACGATGATCTTCTTTAATCAGTAAACGAAGTCCGTTTTTTAAATGATACTCATGAACACCTTGTGCATGGCTTAAATAGGGAAATAGTAACAAGCTGATATAAATAAGAATCTTTTTAAGGTACATTCAATCGGATTTCCTTTTAATGGAACGGCTTTAAAATAGCGACTTAAGGCCATTAACGGCGAGCTAAACTAAACTACTTTTTAATAGTAACAACATTTATAATATTTGACATCACTTTACCGGCCTTTCATACTCCTTGCTATACAGAATAGGTAATATGCTATGCCAAAGATGAAAAAAAATGTGGCCTTTGATTTTGAAAAAGGCTTGATTGAATTGGAAAAAATTGTCGAACAAATGGAACAAGGTAATACGACACTAGAAGTATCCCTTGAACAATTTGGCCGGGCGATTGATTTGTTAAAAGACTGTCAAACCACGCTAAAACAAGCGGAACAAAAGGTGCAGATCTTGCTTAATAAAGGCCAGAAAGATACCCTCGTGCCCTTTGAAGTAGATGAAGAATTTGCCTAGTGACTACGAAAGAAGCGTTAGAACAATACCAACAACGAATTAATCGGTTTTTAGCGGAATATTTATCTTCTCTAGTGCTTTCTGAGCCCTTGTCTGAAGCAATGCGTTATTCTGTTTTAAGTGGCGGTAAGCGTTTAAGACCATCATTAGTTTATTTATTAGGTGAAGCTTTAGGCCTTCCTCTAGAAAAGCTTGATCAATCTGCTTGTGCGGTTGAACTTATCCATGCTTATTCATTAATCCACGATGACTTGCCCATGATGGACAACGATGATTGGCGACGAGGAAAGCCCAGCTGCCATAAGGTATTTGGCGAGGCTATTGCCTTATTAGCCGGCGACGCGTTACAAACACTTGCCTTTGAAGTATTGCTGAAGGCGCCGTTACTGCCATCAAAAATTCTAGCCATGATCGGCGCACTAGCAAGAGCGGCCGGTCCAAATGGGATGGTTGGTGGGCAAGCCATGGAATTCAGCGGATTAACGAAGCCATTAAATCGTGAAAAACTAGAAGTTATTTACCGTTTAAAAACAGGCGCTTTATTTTCTGCTGCTTTAGAATTAGCTGGAATTGTTGCGGATGTTTCGTCCGATGCCCTTGTCGCTTTAACGCGTTTAGGTCATGCAATCGGGTTGGGTTACCAACTCCAGGATGATATCAGTGATAACGCGGTAGAAACTCAGGGTTTAATAGCGTCAAAAAACGGCTTTCAAGATTATTTATTTGCTTCATTAGAAAATTTGCAGCAAGTGCTTCCTCGTTTTCCTAATGAACAGTTTACTTCTCGCCTAAACCATTTATTTTCTGATCAATTGCTCGATAAAAGCCCATCATTGAAATAGAATGTTCATTTCTTTAATCAAACAGAGACTGCTATAATAAGCCGTTTTTGAGAATTAGAATATAAAAGTTAATAAAATAATTGTTTATATAAGCAATTTAATAGACCACAAAAGATTTATTTAAAAGAGGAAAATAACCATGTCGATGTTAAAAGTAGGGGATAGATTGCCCGAGTTTAAGCTTACAGCTACGGTTGATACAGATATTAACAAAGCATTTACTGAAATTAGTTATGATTCTTATCCGGGAAAATGGTTAGTGCTGTTTTTTTGGCCTAAGGATTTTACCTTTGTATGTCCGACCGAAATTATCGCATTTAATGATTTAAATGATCAGTTTAAAGAAAATAATGCAGTGTTACTGGGCGGTAGTACGGATAGCGAATTTGTACACCGTGCTTGGCGTCAATACAATAAAGATCTAAGCAATCTTTCTTTCCCTATGTTGAGTGATATTAAACATGAGTTATGTAATAACTTAGGTATTCTGGACAGTGCAGCGGGTGTTGCGCAGCGCGCCACTTTTATTATTGATCCAGAGGGCATCATTCGTTTTAACATGGTCACTGACTTAAGCGTAGGTCGTAATCCTGAAGAAGTATTGCGTATACTACGTGCTTTACAAGACGGCGGACTCTGTCCTTGTAACTGGCAGCCTGGCCAAGGTACGATTAACGTTGCTGAAGTTGCTTAAACAGCTAAAAGCGCAATTAAAAAACCCGCGTCATGTGGGTTTTTTATACTGGATTATTAATGATTCGAAAATTTTAAATTGTTTTTAAAATGATATTTGTTGTTTAATAAAACTATCAATGAGTTTTGATGCAATACTGACGGAAGTTGATGGTCGGCCTGGTAAATTATCATATCGGTACCATCCCGCTTCTTCAATTTCATTAGGGTTGATAAGGATATCTCCGCTACAATAATCTGCAGTGAATGCAATCATTAAAGAATCGGGAAAAGGCCATGGTTGTGATCCAAAATAGTTTAAGTGTTTAATTTGTATTCCAACCTCTTCTTTTACTTCACGATGTACGGCTTCTTCTATACTTTCCCCGATCTCAACAAACCCTGCAATCAAACCATAATCGCCCGGTAAAAAAGTCGGACTTCTTGCCATAAGCAAATACTCTGCTTTTTTAATTAAAACAATTATTGAAGGGGATATACGTGGAAAAAAACTCAAGTGACAAAACAGACAGAAACGCTCAAATCCTTGATCTTTAGTTACCGTACGGTTGCCACAGCAGCTACAGAACTGCTGGTTTTTATCCCAACGAATGACGGAATACGCTTTAACCGCCATACTATAATAGTCAGGATGTAATAATGACAATGTGTTACGTAAAGATAAGACATGAAAGACTTCTGGGATAAGCGTGTTTTGATCGAGTTCCGCGCAAAAATAATTGCGATCGTTAACCGACCCTAATTCAAAACGTCTTAAAAAATTTGGAATTATTGATTTTAGGTCTGAGCTAACAGGTAATTCATTATTTTTTTAAGAGTAATAGCCCTTCATTCGATGAGACAGGAAAGCATTGTGAAAGCAATGCGAAGTCGAAGAGCCCGCGATAGGCGTGCGTTGACGGGCGAAGCAGGAAACGCATCACGCCGTAAAGTCATTTGTGGGAGGCACGGGCATGAACTCCGAAGGAGTGAGTGCGTGCCGGACGCAGGACGTATCGCGGCCTAATTTCAGTCGCGTCATGCGAACGAATTTCGGGGACACGATGGCCGAAATTCTTCGGGAGCATAGCGACTCACTTGTTGAAAAATAAATCCAATAGAATTTTCCATTATCTATATCTCAGAAGTTCCAGGCCCAATGGATATATTTCATTAATGTGCATTTTGAAAATTGCTGAGTATGATTTCAGCATTTAAAGCATTAGCATATTTATTATTATTTTTTAATAATTTGATAACAGCTATATCGCCATATCTATTTGAAGTTATATTTTGTCCATAGTTAATAGTTGAATAACCATTTGAAGACACACTATTGCCCATAAACGTATTTATAGAGTTAGTTTGCACTGTGGCAGGTGTAGTTATGGTTCGACGAGATACCTCGATGTTTTCGTTAAGTATAACAAAATATTTATACCCTTTTTGTATTGTTACATCTGCGCATCTTCTAAGCAGATAATTTTGTACCAACTCTTTAGAAGCAAAAGAATTTCCATTAAAAGATATTTTATAGATATTCTCGGAAAGTTGTATATCCTCATACCCACCAGAGAACCCAGAAGGCTGATAGGTAGTTGCACATCCAGTAAGGGCTAATGTTAATAATGGAAGAAGAAAGAAACATTTTTTCTTTGACATGGGTTGCCTTTGTTATTTTTATAGATAATGTTCGAGCCGAGTACTAAAATCAAATAGCAACCAGTGAAATCACGGTAGTTTGAAATTGTTATTAAGTTTGCAACGTACCACAAGGTGTTGATTATTAATGATTTAGCTGGTGCTGATGAGACGAATCGAACGTCCGACCTACTGATTACGAATCAGTTGCTCTACCGACTGAGCTACATCGGCTAACTCTTTGAAAAAAGGTGTACTTTTATATCCTTTTGGATAGATGCCAGGTTGGTTTAGTGGTTATTTTAGTATTTATAGACTCCTGTAAAATCAATAGGTTACGCGTGGGTTTTGGTAAAGCTTTTTCGCATCTTTGGGTATGTTATTATTCTATTGGCGATAAAACAATACACATGAAGGATTTTTATGAAAAAATTGATTTTATCTATAATCCTCTCAATGTTAGGAACCAAAGGGATATTTTGCTACGACGAGATTTTTAACATCAGTAGGTGTTTGGGATGTAGTTGGAACCGAAAAGAAAGCCGCCGGTGATGCTGCTACGGTTACTGGTGGTGGAGTATTTTGTTCTGGTTCAGCTAATAAAGCTTTTAGATGTTCTATCTCCGCTTGATTCGCTTTTATTCGAGCTTGTTTCTCTTTTATTCGAGCTTCTGCTTCTTTTGTCTTTTTGCGTGCTTTGGCCGTCCTAGTATCCATCTGCTTGCGTTCATTGATGTGTTGACGGGTTTCTTCGCTATACTCTTGTAGCTCATCAGGCGAGAGAGAGAACATATAGACACTCCATTGCATGCTGTTGACATGATAATGCATACAATTAAGTACGACTTTTTTTAGGTGCCTTAATAATGAGTCTGCTGCTCTTTCAGCATCGGAACTTTTTAATTCATTGGGATTTCGCTCTCTGAATTTTTGCAAATCATCTCTTACAGACTGGATCCGTCGAAAATGGTACTGTAATTGCTCTTTTAATCGAGCGTCATTCCTGTGAGCTTCGGATTTTTTATCCGTGTGAAACATCAATAATAATTTTTTAATGATCGCGGCAATCTCAACATGGTGTTGCTGTACAAACTCTACGGCGTTGCCTGAATGTGCATCCAACGCCTCTTGAAATTCGAACCAGCGTTTTTGGAACGGAGGAAAGAAATAGAAGCCAGCGCCTAAACGCTCAATCGCTCCCAACATGAGAAAGGCAAGCTTAGGAATAGAATCTTCTGTCCATATTATTGGTTCTTTATTTATTTGATACAACCAGCGCTCTGGTTTTAATAGACTATTGGCTAAATCAGCGTGAGGAACCATGCGTCCAATTTCTTGAAACCAAACACTTAGAATCATTTGCGTGATCTGATTTAAATCTGCACAGAAATCTTTATGAATCTCTTGCACTAAACGGTAGAGGTTTCTTTTATCAAAAAAAGGAATTTCATCTTCTTGGAAAGCCCATTCTTCGGTGCTTACATACTCCTTGATCTTGGCCATTAGACGAAGTTCCTGTCGAGAGAGCAGCCATTGTAGAAAGGATCCCTTATGGGGATAACCATGATACTCAAACCAGTCCCTCATAAAGAAATCAGCACACAGTTTATTTAAGGCCGGATCCAGCAAGGACTCCCAGTGTTCAACCGGCGTAGTTTTTTTTCGGTTGAATGTAAAAAATCTCTGTGATTTTAGAGGGTTCTCGCCTAAAATCCCTTTTTTAAACGTATCTGGCCAGTCAAACGTACTCATAAAACTTTCAAATAAAGCCAGTGCTGTCGATTGATATTCCAGAGCGTGTTTCTCTTTATCTACCCATTGGGTGATGAGTTGTTCATGCAATGAAAAATATAACCAACAACCTTCCCGTATCAATTCAGGGGATTGAAATTTTTTATTTCGAACCGCTTTTCTAGTGGATTTTCGTAATCGTTCACTGATGCCGAGTAGCCGTAAATATGAGGTTTCTGCAGCGCTGGGTGTCTTTGTATACAACGATGTCAGTTGGCTAATACACGTTTGTATCCATTGCTTCAAGCGTTCTATCCAGGAAGGGGATAAATCCAGTGTGCTGGTAGTTTCTATGAGTTGTGTTAATTGTTCCAATAAAAGTTTTGATAAATGTGCTGTTTCTTTTTCTTTTAGTGATGAGTCATCTATTTCACCGATGTAAACATGTAGCACGCCAATCATTTTAGTATAGCGATTATAGGTACTATCTTCTTTATCGGGAAACGGGCAGTTTTGAGTTGTATTACGCAGCTCATCCAAAAATTGTTTGAAGTAGAAGTTCAGTGCGTGCTGTTGGATCGTGAGTAAAGCGTGATCCACTGTGTGGTCGATGGGTTGTTCATGGATGGCTCTATAGACTAATTGGCGTAACTGATTTAAGTAAGCCGCTTTAGGTACTTTTGTCATCACCAGAGTGGCATGCTTTGTCCATGGCATTGCTGGTAGCTCAACTAATTGATCACGATAGCATTCTGTAGCGTTTTTTCTATAGACATACATCACAAGTAGCTTTAATAATAAAGCAGACGCCCAATCATTTTGTGTATTCTCGTCAGTTAGGTGTTGCTGTCCCAGCAGGCTGTTGAATTCTTCAGTGAGTAGCTTATATCCCTGTTTAATGGTCACTGAGCTTGTCTTTTTCAGTTCTATCTGCAAGGGTTCGAGCCAATCGGATGTCCATACGAGACTCTTGATTTGAGATATCGGGAAACAATTTGTTATCCAGCGGTAGAGAAGTGGATTGCGCTGCAACAACTGGTTTGCAGAGTCTGTACCGGGAGTGTTGGTTTTAGGAGGCATTGCTACATCCTGGTAAGTTAAGATTGGCAGCTTCAGTATTTGATGCTCGTGGTGTAGTTGTAGCTGGAAAGAAAGCCGCCGGTGATGCTGCTACGGTTGCTTGTGATGTAGGCGGTCGTCCTTTTTTAGCTAATAAAACTTCGTGTAGACGTTTTTTCTCTGCTTCTGTCGTTTGTTCTTGTGTTTCTGTCTCTTGTCCTCGAGCTTCTGTCTCTTGTCCTCGAGCTTCGGTTCTTTCTGTTTCTCTGCTTTCGTCAGTAGTTGTCGGTGTTTCTGTTCGTTGCGCAGTCAGCCCCGAACCCGAAGCGGACCCAAGATCATTTTCCTTCAGTTTTTTGATGTCTATAAGAGGGCCTGTGACGAACCTTTCCATTATCTTATATAAAACACTGCTACGGCCAAGTGTGGCTTTCTTGCTCATGTTCTTATAATTTTCTTCCAAGTCATCTAACACGTTGCTAATGCTCTCTACATCTTCTTCCGATAATAGAGTACATAAATCGCCAATATATATTCGCACACTGTCCAGTCGCTCTTGTCCGACTTCAGGTTGCCCTTGTTCAACTTTAAGATTAGATCTAATTCCATTTCTAAATGAACACCCCCATCGTTTTATGAGCGGTAATTCGTTGTAATACTCCGGCTCCATTCTCGCTAAAGCTGACAAATAGTAATCTAGCAAATCTGTAAAAATAATCTCTAGTTTTTTTACCATTTTAGGTGGCACACTGCGCAACGCCTTACTGTTAGTAATGATAGACAGCGTTTTTTTGGAGTCCTTGACGATAGCTTGTATGGAAAGACTATTATTAATCGCGACTAGTGATGATGTTGGTGCTGGGTTAGGCGTGTTTGTTGAAACTAAGAAGCGATCGGTAAATAAATGAAAGAATAGAGGCACCCTATCTATTTGACATTCGGTGCAAGCGTAAAACCAAGCTTTCTTTCTTGAGTCATCTTTTTTTTTATCCGGGTAAAAATAATGCGTGAGTTGCTTGGATCGGGAAGAGGTTTTAGTATTTTCTTTCCAGTCGCAAACCCCATTCGGATCGACTCCTCTATAAATCACATAGGATAAATCATCTAGGGTTGGTACTTGCTGTTCTTTATCTGCTTTATTGATGGTTTTAGTCTGATACAAATAATGAAATAAGCTGATGGTTGAAGAGGGAGAAGAAATCTCATTACAGATACGTCTTTGGGCTTGCTTGATACGTGCTACGCTCGCTTGATGTGCTTGATTTTCGTGTACCTCGGAAGCTGTTGTTTGTTTTCTGGGGAAGGCGTTAATTATCTCTGTATAACGAGATTGACTTCCCTCCAACGCCTTTTGTAACCGTTTAAGATCGGCAACAACATCTTTGGATAGTTGCCACATCTCAAGAGAGATGGGGAGAGATTTTTGTCTTGGGTCATCTGTGCGATGCTTCGATCCAACATTCGTCGTAAATGATTTTGGTAACTGGATCAAGGTATCATTTTTTTTCCAGATAGCGCCCCAGCGGCTGCCTCGATGTTCTTGAATAAGCTCATCAGACAATAAGCTTTTTTCAAGTGCTGATTTTATGTTGTCTTCGCTAAAACAACAGGGTAAAACTAAAATTTCTTTGTACAGTTCGATCAAACTCTGTTTTCTTTCGTTTGTTCTGAGCCACTCTATTAGCAAGTGCCGATCCTTCAGTTCCCGTCGCAGTTCCTCCAGTTGCCGTTCTACTGGTCGCTGCTCCTCCGGTTGTAGTCCTTCCAGTCGTTGTCGCAGTTCCTCCAATTGCTGTTCCTCGTAATCCTTATCCGGTAACCATACTATTTCTATTATTGTACTGAGAAGCCGAATAAGTTGTATGCACTTCTCGATTTGCCAATTGCGTAAACTGCATGCCATCTTATGAGCCTGCTGATCGACTTCAATTTGTTCCATCTCGTATTCGGAAATAGCTTTAGGTAAGAAAATATGAGCCATCAGTAATTTTTCATCCTCTTTGGCAGCGTGCACATCCATCGTATGTAGAAAAATACGCTGCCCGACTACTCTCTGTTTAGCTTCAGTTAGTAGGGGAGCCCAATCTGGTTTGGTCTCAAATGGGTTGGTCAGTTTTGCTTTGTAGGCTTGTTGAATGGTTATGAATAGCTTGAGGATATCAGTACAGGTAGTGGCAAGTACTGGATTGTTTGGCAGGAACGCATGCATTCTTTGCGATATTTGATCAGGGTAATTCATGCACAGTTGGATGATTTGCTGTAATGGATCATTAGGCCGCACTCTACGGAAAACGCTAACAGTGCTTGAGTTTGTTGCAGGTCTCAAGTAGATGGCACTGAAGCTTTGATAAACCTGGGCAGCAATTGCTTGTTCTTTTTTTTTCAGTTGTTCAATGCAACCCTCAATGCTTTTTAAGCGGTTATTATATCGAGTGATTACGCTTGGCGCTTTTGGCTCTTTCTCACATAATAAATCGGCGATATACAACGTTTGACGAGGTGGCAATACAAGCGAATCAATAAATTTTGTGAAATTGTTTTCAAAGATTTGAAAGTAGCCTTTAATCCTTCCTACATAGGAGAGGAGCGTGCGGTAGTCATTAGAGGTCAATACAGAAACGAGATTTGTTAAAGCTGTCTCGATTTCTATAAAACTTGTTAGTGCCTTTTCTAAATCACTAACACGATCATTTAGGTCAGTCAGATACTTTTCAGCTTCTTTTTTAATTTTCAGAATAGCTTTGTCAGCATTGTCGGTAATCTTAAAATCGTAGCGTGTTTTTGCATTTCGTACTATTTCCTGATTTGGATGTTTTTCATCTTGGCGTTTTTGATACTGCTTTTGGGCGAAATGTACAATAAAGCTCCCTCCTTTATGAGCGTTATGTAAAGATTCTTCGATCAATAATAAACGATGCAGATATTCAAATAGTATATGTATGGCTTCAGCCGCCGTGATTCCTGCTGCTACCGCCGTGGCTCCTGTTGCTGCTGCTGAAAGCATTGCTATCCCCTGTAAAGTAATTTTCTAATAAAACTCCGTAGAGTGTATGGTAATTGAATCTATTTTATAAATAGATAAATTAATTATCCTTAATATACCATTTGCTAAACTAATATTCAGTTTAACGCACTCTGCATTTATAAAACTTATAAAAATTATCGTAGTAATAAAAATAATTTATTCTGATAAATATCAATTTAATAAATAGAAAACATATTTATTTTTTTTATTGGTATAACCGCTTATTAAGTGTGAATATTATACGTTCTAGCCGTTTCTTATTTAGCGTTTGACAAGTACACCTATTTAGTGTACTATCTTAATATGAGTGATATTTTCGATGTTCTTTTATCTGCAAAGGCTAAAAAAGACTTAAAAAAAGTCCCCTTGCCTATCGCTGTTAAACTTCAAATATGGGTAGATGCAGTAGGCCATCACGGGCTAAGTGAAGTCAGGAAAATACCTGGCTATCATGATGAGCCTTTAAAGGGAAAGAGGAAAGGACAACGCTCAATACGTCTGAATATTGCTTATCGGGCTATATATACTATCAGTAAATCAGGCCTTATCAAATTTGTAGAAATTAGGGAGGTTAATAAACATGAGTATTAAAAGTAAAAAAACAGAGAAAACCTTAAAAGAAATAGAGAAAATTACTAAGATTCAACTTAGTTTTGGAAAGCTCATTTGGGCTATTCGTCAAGCCGATGAATTATCTCAAATTGATTTTGCAACTAAACTTAAGATTAGTAAGCAACATTTATGTGATATTGAGCACGAACGTAAATTTGTTAGCCCTAAGTTGGCATCAAAATATGCTGAAATATTAGGTTATTCAAAAGAACAATTTATTAGATTGTCGCTTCAAGATCTAGTTGATCGCGACGGCTTAAATGTACAAGTGGAAATTGTATCAAATAGGCCTAGAAGACATGATAATAATTCAAGAATGGCTGCTTAATGTTGTTTTAGATCCTTCTCAATAAATGAGCAGGGTTTAAAGCTTAGCACAGAGAAACCGCATTGTTTTTTATTGCGACTGATAAATAGGTTCAAAAAATTGATATTAATCTTTCTTTTTACTAGGAAGATTTTTTATAGCTTTAATAACTAGCTCAGTAACAGTCATGCC
This sequence comes from Rickettsiella endosymbiont of Dermanyssus gallinae, assembly GCF_019285595.1. NCBI lineage: Bacteria > Pseudomonadati > Pseudomonadota > Gammaproteobacteria > Legionellales > Coxiellaceae > Rickettsiella > Rickettsiella endosymbiont of Dermanyssus gallinae. The sequence goes on along the minus strand of NZ_CP079094.1, from coordinate 1,782,264 downwards.
TTCATCTATAGCTCTATGTTGAATCTCTTTATAAAAAGCTATAGGAACATTTATGTTCATTCTAATAGAATCTTTCGGTGGTTTTTTGCCCCCCGTAGAAGATTTTTTTTCACTTTTAGTCATTTAGATACCATTGTTTACATTTAATACACATTATTAAAGTTTACTACATTTATAGAATAAGTAGATACGCACCCAACAGGATAAGTATTTACTTATCCTGTTGGGTTTGATAAAGTAGAAGAGTAAATATTAAGCGTTCCCCAAGGTCTGATACACCTTGAGGACAAACACAACCAACTATGTGGAGTTAGTTATGACCGCAAACGTCAGTTTAAATCAATTAGTCCATCTGAAACAACCTGCCAGCGATTACCTATTTCAAATCAAAGGTTTAATTCGGCAATTAAAAGAGCTTATAGACGAAGCGACTAATCTCTTATTTCACGTTCAAGTTAAATCCAAATCGAGTGATAAGCTATTAAAAAATGGTGATATCGCTCTAATGGATGTTAAGAGATTGCACAAACTTTCTTCTAAAAGGTTGATTGTAATAGAAGCGATCGTGACCGAATTAATCCTTCGTAAAAGAAAATTAAACCAACTCTATCAAGATTATTTCAGTCCACTGCTAGAAGAGAGAGCTTAAATAATAATGCCTCTCAATTTAAGTTGAGGGGCATATTTAAATCCAAACCGGTCAAACCCCAGTTAAGGGGGACAGTTACACAGGTGATACTAACACCCTATCGCTGTCTGACCATTTATCTCAACAACTAAGACTAAGTTAGGAGTCGAGCATCATGGCTGTATTAAGCTTATACCGATCGTCTGATCGAATCAAATTCCTTTATAGAAAATCTAGCATCTACATGGAGTCCTTTTATATGGAGTCCATCTACCTGGAATTACAATCAAATTTTTCTAGATTCATAATAATCATATCCAAAATAAAAAGAGAATGTGTAATGTATATCGGTGCCTTTATATTTCGATGCAGCACTAACTCTCAGTTACGTGGGGGTTGATATGAGCATCAGTAGAAGAATTCGAGATGCTTCCTGGCATGAAACTATTGTACGGGAAAATGATTACTATAATGCGCTAGCAGGATTGTCATTAGCAAACAAAGGCATTAAAAATCCTAATTTTTTACAGCTACGAATAGAAACATTGTTTTTATCGCATAAATTTCTAAGAAATTCAATTTTTTTTATTGATTTTTCAGAACAAGAGCTTAGGTGTCTTTTTCTAACCTCATGGGGATTTGAGGTCAAAGAAATAGCTGAGATACTTGAAATAGAAGAAGACAGCGTAATTAAAATTCGTGCCAAATTTTCTCTAAAACTAAACGCTAAAAACATTCCTCATGCTGTATATAAAGCGTGGCATGCAGGAATTTTAATGGTTGATAACGTGGATTTTATTCTCCAGCCCAAAAATAAAAAAACTCAATTCATTCAATAAAATATAAGAACTAAGGGAGTTGAAAATTCCTAAATATAAAGGAGTTTTTTAATTTCTATAAATTTTTAAAGATTCTATACGTTACCAACATAAAAAAGGAGTAAAAATGAAAAATCAAGAAGAGCAAAAAAATGCGTTAGGTTTTTATAGTGAATTAACGAGATCGTTATATAAAAAAAAGGCCTTAGTGATTGATGATGATCCTGTGAGTTGGTATTTACATAGGCATTATTTACAAAAACTTGATTTTTTAGTTGATGTGGTCAGTACACGGCAAAACGCACTGAAGCATGTTTATAGAAAACAATATGGGTTAATGATCACAAATTTGCGACTTGGGCCTAATATTGATGAGTTCATTATTACTCAACTTCGCCAACTACCCTCGCTGAACAGTAATACACCTTTGATTGTCGTAACTGCGGCAGAAAGTAGTTTGAAACCCAGGTGTATAAAAGCTGGCGCAAAAGAATTTGTTGTTAAGCCACTTACCATAGAAATATTGGAATCTATTTTAAATGAAATATTTTATCTCCCAAAAACTCAGTCTTTTTGAGAGCGGCTAAAAATTGAATTATTAAGAATAATATAATTACTCAGATCGATAATAATATATAATTTATTTTATTCTGAGCTATTATTTTTTTTAAGATACTGAAAAATAAGTTAGTAAGATTAGTGTCTAAATTAGCTAACCACTCCTGTAGTTAGCTATATGTGATTGATTTTTTTTAAGTCAGGTGTTTTTTCTTGCTTTTCACTTACTCGTTTTTGAGTTATTGATCTTGGTATAGGAAATAAATTAAAGCTCATCCCCAATTGAGTTGCCATTGTTTCTATAACTCGAAGATTATGCCAAAAAAAAGAATGATTTTCTTTTTCAAATATAGATATGTGTGTCCATACATTAGCCTTTACTAATTTATTTCTATAACCTTCGCTATCACTTCTGAAACGATCAAATTCTCCACATAAAAAGTAAGTAGGTGGTAAATTGGTCAAATCATTTGACCGATAAGGGGATATTATCGGGCTTTTAGGGTTACAAGTACCTTGTTGTAAATAGAGCGTTATAAACCATTGTGCTAGTGATGAAGGAAAACTATCTTTGTTTTCAAAATGTGAATATTTTTTTAGGCTGCGTGATAAATCTGTTATAGGTGAAATTAATAGTTGTAAAGATATTGGAAGTTTATCTTTTTTTGCTTGAATAGCTGCTAAAGCGGCAAAATTTCCACCGGAGCTATATCCCGAAATAGCTATTTTTTCAGGATCAATTTTTAATTGTTCTGAGTTTTTAATAATAGATTTAATGCTAGCATAGACGTCATTAAATCCAATTGGGCATGGATATTCTGGAGCCAATCGATGGTCAAGATCAATAACTTGACAACTAGATTTTTCGGCTAGATGGCTACAGGTTATATAAGCATAATACCGTGCTTCTGCGCTATAACCTGTGCCTCGAATATGTAATACTGTAGGATAGAGTCTATTAATCGCTAAGCGAGAAGGTCTGTAAATAAAAGCCGTAAGTATATTGTCGCTTTTTAATGGAAAAAAAAGTGGTGAAATCGTTACATTTTTAGCCGCGGTTCTTTTTTCTTTTTGTTGTAAACTTAAAATGAACTTACGATGTTCACTAATAGTGTAGTTCAAGGGCATTAAAATTTCTTATATTTATTTTTTTATGTTTGCAGTTATTATATAATAATCAAGTAATCCTTTTTCGTGAGCAATTTTCCAATTCATATCCCAAATGCTGGGATCATTTTGTTTTACCCAAGTGTCATATCCCAACCAAACATATTGACTAATATTTTCTAATTTTATGTTTTGAAATGAATATTCTTCTAATAAATTTAAAACTTCAGGTAATGCAGCTATTTCTCCATCACTACTATCTGATAGGAGCGCAGGCCTTGGCATGAGAGTGAGTAATTCTTCAAAACGGCTTTTATTTTTAGCAAAAAATGTAGAAATAACGAGTTTACCGTTAGGTGATAAAACTCTGTAGAATTCAGGAATAGCATGCGGAGCATTAAAGTGCTGAAATGCTTCTATCGTATAAATTTTATTGATACTTGAATCTGGCATTGGAATAGATTCAGCAGCGCCTTGTAAAAACTGTAACTTTCCTAATTCAACTAAAGAGAAATGCTTTTTTTGTGAATGTTCTGTATGAGCCGCTAAATAGTCTAGGCCAGTTATAGACTTTATAGAGTGAGAGGAAGATAGTAGAGCGCACCCCCCACCGTGACCAGAACCTATTTCTAAAACTTTATCTTGATCATCCAATGATAATCGTTGAAAAACTTGATGATAAAGATTTTTATTTGCTTCAATGACATCGTATTCAGATATAACAGTTGGAACATTTTTCCAGTAACCGAAGTTAATAAAGTCACCTTTAAATAAGGTAGCTAAATCATTTCCAGAATAAAGTTCTATAAGGTTTTTTGGATTATACATATGTAAGATTAAGTATTATTATTTTAATATAAATAGTAATACAAGAATGTTTAAATAGCGACCCCTATTTTTAACAAGCCTTGAAATGAAAAAATATATACATGAAATGGTTTTACTGGCTAAAGAAGCAGCTCTTAATGCTTATGTTCCTTTTTGTAAATTTAATATCGGTGCATGCATAAGAACGATCGAAGGTAAATTATTTAATGGTTGTAATTGGGAAAATGCAGCTACACCGCTTAGTCAATGTGCTGAAACTTCGGCACTTAGTGCCATGCTAACGGCAGGCTATAAAAACATATCTGATATTGTTTTAGTAACCCCTAAGCTAGTTTGTATGCCTTGTGGTGCCTGTAGACAGCGTTTAATCCAGTTTTCTGACTCGAAAACTAACTTTTACTCTTATAATATGGACAATGAGCAATTGAAAGCTATAAAGTTGAATGAACTTTTACCCGATAAATTTACTTGGGAGCTTTCTTAATATAGACTTCTACGGTAAGTATACCGGGCATTTTTTATAAGGGAGTGGTTAAAAAAAATAATGCAAAACCTCAATAAATCAGAATTACTTAATATTATTGAAACCCAACAACTGGAAATAAAAAAACTTAAAAATAAATATAAAAAAGAAATTTATACCTTAAATTTTATTTTAAAGAATTTACCAGGAAGTGTTTATTGGAAAAATAAAGAAGGCGTTTACTTAGGTCAAAATAGTTATGCTAAAAAACTTACGCATAAACTTGGATTTAGTGAGGTTGTTCTTGGGAAAACAGATTATGATCTATTCCCTAAAGTAGTGGCAGATAACTTTAGAGAAACAGATTTAGCTGTGTTATCGGGAAAGAATTTAACGATGGAGGAAGTAGTTACTTTGCCTAACGGCAAAAAAAGAATTTTTTTATCCTCAAAAATTCCATTGCCAGATAGATCTAAAAATATAGTGGGTGTTTTAGGTATATCTATCGACATTACTACTAGAAAAAAGGCTGAAGACGCCTTGAAGTTAGCTAAAGAGAAAGCAGAAGCGGCAAACCAAGCAAAGACCAAATTTCTCGAAAACATGCGCCATGATATACGTACGCCATTAAGCGGTATAGTGGGTTGTGCACATCTGATTCAAATGCAATCGGGCCTTCCAAAAAAAGTGACTGCATTTGCTGATGATTTAGTGCTATCAAGTGAGGCTTTATTAGGGTTTTTGAATAAGATTTTGGAAAGTATTACCGTGTCTAGCGGTGAAATTCCACTGTTAAGAAAGCAATTTAATTTAAAAGCAGATTTAGAACAGATAGTACGACTGAATAAATCCCAAGCCGTGCTAAAAGGCTTGGAATTAAGTTTAGATTATGATGAAACAATTCCGACTTGTTTACGCGGTGATGGCGTCCGGGCGCAACGGATTATATTAGAGCTGTTGACGAACGCCTTAAAATATACCGATAAAGGGTTTATTAAAGTCAGCGCACGTTTAATAAAAAATGAAAAACATGAAGCCATTATTGAATTGCGTGTCAGCGATACAGGAATGGGTATCCCTGAAGATAAGCATAAAGAGGTTTTTGACCGCTTTACTCGCTTGACGCCTTCATATCAGGGCATCTATCCAGGAACAGGATTAGGGCTTTCGGTCGTTAAACAATTTGTCGAAGACTTAAATGGTGAAATTCATATTGAGAGTGAGGTAGGGAAGGGTACAACATTTATTTGTGTCATTCCTTTTCAAGAATCCTTATCCCAGGATGAAACCCCTACAGAATTATCAGAAGAGTTAAAAGAAAATAGTGTTTTGTCAAAAGGAAGAGCAGCGAATGAAGCATTAGCGTCCGAAGTTGTTAACGCTAATGGAAGTCATATTTTAGTGGTTGAAGATAATATGATAGCGGTCATGGTGGCACAAAACGTGCTATCAGCACTTGGCTGCCGGATAGATACAGCACCTGATGGAAAAACAGCTGTAGAAAAAATAGAAAAGAATCATTATGATCTGATTTTAATGGATATGGGATTACCCGATGATGACGGCTGTGAAGTAACGCGGCGTATTCGATTAATGCAATGGCAAAAAAATCCCTCGGTGCCGATTATTGGATTAACAGCGCAGGTTGAGGATGATAAGAAACAGAATTGTCTCGCAAATGGAATGAATGCGGTATTTAATAAGCCGCTGACACCTGAAAAAGCCTCTGAGATATTAAGTGCTTTTATTTCACATAAAGGCCAGTCCCAAAGAGCGATCCATAAAGGCATAGAATCTCTACAATCGATTTCTATTTTAAACATAGAACAAGCCGTTAAGCTTGTAGGTAAAAAAGAAGTTGTAAAAGAATGTTTAGATTTGCTGGTAAGTGGGCTTAACAAAGAATTAGACATTATCAAACAACAACATAAAGAGAATGATTGGCAAGCGATTAGAAATATGGCACATAAATGGAAAGGTGGAGCAAGTTATTGCTGTGCAAATCGTTTAGAACAAGCTTGCGAACAGCTAGCAGCTGTTCTACGAACAGAGTCGCTTGAAGAAGCGGAAGTGCTTTATCAGCAGTTAATTCAAGTGGCTGAAGAAACCAAAGAAGCAGCTAGAAAAGCGATTGCCTAGGGATAATTAATTTTAAGCCATTAATGCTTACTAAAAAATCCTTTCTTCTCTTTTTCTGCCGAGGAATCGTGTTGTGGTGGATTAGAAAATACAGAACACGATCCAGGTAAATTCACTTGAAATGGCGTGCAACCAGAAAGGATAAGCATGTTCATGGCTATTCCGATTAAATAGACTTTTAAGCGATTGATTTCTTCTTTAAGATTAGCGAGTTGCATCTCTAATACTTCATGACGTAATTAGCTGCAAAATTTTGGGGACGCGATTCTGAACCTCCTCTATCACCCGTACTTGGATAGTTTTTAACGCCATTATCTCCACCTGAATAAGCATTTGAAGCGCCACTAAAAGCTTGGAATAAATATTGCCCATTAACAGCGGAAGGAGTTGGATGACTATGGATTAGGATTTCATCAAACTGGAATGAGCCGATACTATTTTCAATCAAACCTTGGCCATAATTAAAATAACGGTCATCTGTTTTGATACTGCCATCTTGGTTCCAGCCGCGAATAAACGCATCTCGTAAATCGGGTACAGCAAAACAAAATTGATTGATAGCAATTTTAATTTTTTGAGCAACTTCCGGCATCGTATCGGTCTCTATGAAATCGACAGGAATATTAGTACCTGAAATAGGGGCTGGGGGCGGTTCACCTTGATTATTTATTCTAGCAAAAACGTTAAAATTTTCAGCACTCGTTGAGAAAGTCCAGTAATCGTCAGGTTTAATCTTACTCGCGTCTGTGCAACTAATGCGTGTTAATTGATGTCCACCTAGGAATTCAGCGAGATAAATAGCTACCTCTCTAACGGTTTGTGTTGATAAAAGAGGTAATAAAATGGCGGTCAAATTGGACGGTACCGGATTGGAGCCTTTCCCATCGATCGTAAAGTATAGTCCAAAGGTTTTGGTCGTATTTGAAAATTGAAGCCACTTGCCGGCTAAATTCTTAGCATCCGTACATTCGATATAAAAAAGCTGTTTTACCAATGCGCCATTCCGTAAGGGAACAATATTAAATCCACTGGTTTTAGGATTAGGGGGTGCCACTCCAGCAGCTATGTTCCCTTGTACATAAACGCGATTAGGATAGTCAGAACTGAGAAAAGCATTGACCCCATAATCGTTACCTTTGAATACTTTTTCTACGGTAAATCCTGATGTTTCTGCTGAACTTGTTTTTGCTGCACCGGTTCGATTTGTCGTTAAAATTAATTGGTTGTTGGTATTAAGGTTGGCACTAACAAAGCTAGTACCTGTACCAAAGCGGTAATAACCGGCTTTATCATTCCAAAGCTTTTGAGCAACACGTGCATAAGGAATATCTTCTTGCGAATAATCGGTACGTAAATAACGTGTGCCAATACAGAGCAGTTCACCAAAACTAGGTTCAGGATAAATAGCTGGATATATCTTTCCAACGTCGCCGTCATAATATATCAATCCTTTTTTAGTATTCACGATAGGTAAATAATCATCGTAGCCATCCGCTCTGGGAACAGGCAAGCTACCCGCGAGACTTTGACTAATAACGTTGGTATCGGTTATTTGTGGGTAGTCTTCAATTACGAAATTGCCCGATGTTAAGATAAAATCGGTTAAAGAAATATCGAATACACTGTTAGTAGGAAATCGTAACGCAATAGCAACAGTGTCATCGTCATTAAGTCCCAAGGTTTTAGTTTGATTTTCACCAAAAATGAAAGGAACATTAATAAGCGAATAAGAACTTGTTATTGTCACAGTATTAATAATTTTTTCTTCTATTGGACTACCACCTTCACCAAAGTTTTTGATGAGTAATACGGTTACATTTAACGCATTTCCTGTATTCGTTTGTGCTGTAAAAGCAAAGGTATAATATTGATCGGTAGAAGCAAAGCGATTCACATTACGAAAGCTGATGCGCAAATCTTTGACTAAGTCCCCTGGGCTAGGTAATTGATTTCCAATCCGAATGGCATAACGGGGATAACCCGTGGGATTATTGATAGCCGATCCAAAGCGTTCAAAGAGGACTAAATCTTTAGCGGTCGATTGTTCAGGTCGGTTAAATGTCCATCCAGCGGGCGCTAATAGGGTGACAGCCTCTGTTATTTCTCCTACGGCCTTATTTTCCTTGGCAGGAATGTTGTTGTGTATTAAAAATTGGCCATTGGGAATAAAGTTAGTGATATTACCATCATCTTTGCTGCCATCTAGGCTCGTATTAGGCCATCCTTCGCGAGTAAACTGTAAAACACCGTCACTACTATAAACAGTGACATAATAAAGTTCTAAATTACCTTGCTCATCATAAGGGAAATAAAACGGTAATACGTTGTTTCCATTGTCATCTTGTATGGTGCCAACGGCACTTAAGGTTAAGGGGTTCGGTAGTTCCACATAACTGTAATTAGGTGGTGCCCCACTTAACGTATAAATCGATTTTAAACCATCACTCGTTCGTTGATTATCCTTATAAAAGGTAATTTTACCTTTTGCTAAAGGTAGTCCCGTTTTTTTATTAATGTAAAACTGTTCTAAAGCGGGTGCTATAATATAGCGCGGGTCTAAATTCATTGATTATTTTCCTGGGGTAATACGTTACTAACCGCACTAGTTGCTAATGCACGATAAGGTACACGCAGTCGATCGAGTTTGGCTTCAGGATTTTCAACCACACGCAGTAGGCGAGGTAACCCATAATGGCCAAAGAATCCACCACCGGCTAAACCTAACGCAGCGGGCCATAAACCAGGATGAACCGCCATACCGATCGCCGCACCTGTACCACCTGTGACGATGTCCTTTAATAATTTTCCTTTATTGATACGTTTATTCAGATCGTTTTGTGCAGACTGTAAAAAATGATTGCTAGGAACATCCTTTTTTTCTGATTGGGTGAGTTTGCTTAATGCACTGAGTAAGGCGGAGGGTTTAACATTTTTTGTTTCGCCTTCGCTGATATTTCTAACGAGTTTGTTTTGTTCAAAAGGAACCACATTTTTTCGGTGAAATTCAGCCGCTGCTTGATATTCATTCGCTATATCAGGGTGAATACGCTGTAACGCTGAATTTAAATCAGATAACAGTGAACCATGAACAGTGTTGAGGTCTTTAATTGCATTAATCGTGGCTGGGTCTTTGTTGGGGTTAGATTGCAACTCTCTGATCTTATGACCAATCTGACTTTGCAAGAAATGTGATTTTTCTATGGTCGGTTTTGTTATGTAGTCTTGATGCAATAAATTTTCCCCACCGCTATAAGCACGCATAAAACGTTTGTCTAGTTCAGGATAAAGTAGGTTTGGATGGTTTATCGGATAACCGCCTACTTTATTCATGATGTTGTTATAATTTTCTTCAGATTGTCCGCGGCTTTTGTTATACGATTGACGAATAGTGTCCGCTAAATTGGAGGCATATTGTTTTGGGTTTATTTTTTCCGGTACCTTTAGCAAAGCTTGACCTAGTGCTGGGATGCTTTCCGCAGTACCGCCTAATAAAGCACCTTTTAATGCACCGCTGGCTCTATTATCCGAATTTTCTAAAGCGCCACCGATAGATGTTCCAATGATTCTTCTGGCTATACCTGGAATACCTTCGCCGCTTAATGCGTTGGCTAAGCGACCTAGCATCGGTAAACCTTCAGCGCCTAAACGCGCCATTTCTAATGCTTCGCCACCCGCTATAAATTGTCCGATATTGCCAATAACATTGCCCGTTTCACCCGCCGCGCCTTGTGGCGGAGGCGCTTTAGTAAAAGGACTTCCAGGTAAAGCGGCTAAGCCATCTTGAATGGCACCGCCAGCGCCATTAGCAAAATTAAGGAGATCGTTAAGCGCATTAAAGAGTGGATTATGTTGTTCAGTGCTTTGATCTAATGATGCAAATAAAGCGGGATTATTAATAGCGCTGCTTTTATGATCGGCTGTATTATCAAGCTGTGCTAATAGTGCGGGATCAGTAATGCGTTTCATGCTTCAAACCATTCTCCCTGGATTTTATGATAGGTTTTGCCATTAACCGTTTTAGTTGCTTCTGCAATCGGATTAAAATCGCTAACACGATTCATAGGCGTGAGAGGAGAAGCCGATGTTTGTACAGAACGTGCCACTAAATTTAAGGTTTTGCCAAATTCATTGAGTTGGGTAATGAATTGTTGTGGATTAGAAGTCAGTGCATTTGCCGTTTTACCGAGCATATCTTCGAGTAATTTACGTTGTGCATTACTGGCACCCATTTGGTCTAACGTTTTAATTCGGCTTTCAAGCAAAGGTAATGTTTGATATTGAAAGGCTAAAGAATCCTCATAGGCTTTTGGATTAGTTTGCGATAAGGCGACTAAGGCGGCTTTACCTTTGCCGGCCGCACCCGCATATAAAGCGGCATTTTGTGCTTGCGCTTGGAAGTGCGGATCATTAAAAATACCTTCAATCTGCAAAGCACCTTCATATTGGCGACGCGTTGCGGCCGTTGTTAACGCATTATTGGCTGAGATTTGATTAGCTAATTGGGTTTGTTGGGTTGCTTCGGGTGTTTGTGGTGAAAACAAAGGCTTTTTTACAGCGACATTCTCAGGCGTATTCGTATTAACACCTAATTGTGGAAAATACGTTTGTAATATCTCCGGGGCTATCAAATTATTGCTGCTGCGATTACCTAAGTCGAGCAACATTTGATTGTATTCGTCTTGATGTTGCGAAATCCAAAGCTGCCTTGCCGCCGGCGACATAGCTTGCAGTCCTCTTGATAATTGATAAGCGCCGCCAAAACGTGATCCTTGTTGTGCTGATTGTTGCACTTTCATTAACGTTTCCAAGGGCATAAATTGTGCCTCTTGGTTTAATCTTTGCGTATTGGCTTGTAAGTAGGGTATTTGCGTTTGTTTATAATCTAAGTCGGTTTGTAGGGTTTGTGGCGCAATGGTTAACTTCAATTTTTCCAAAGCATTCGCTAACGCCCGCGCTTGTAAGGCTTGGCCTGTAGATAATCCCATACCCAGAGGATTAGCTTGTTGTGCGGATAAAATTGGAAATTGTTGGACAGGAATTGACATACATTATTCCTATAAAAAACCACCGGCTAAACCAGCTAACATACCGAGTAGTTGTTGATTCATTTGGTTTTGATTCGTTGCATTGGAATAAGCTAAATTACCTTGTGACATTAAGGCGTTGGCTAAATTTTCCCCTAAATTACCGGACATTCGGGCGCCGGTGTTATAAATGTTTTGATCGCCCGCTAAACCTTGTCCATACAATCCCATCGCATGTGCTAAATACTGATTAAAATCTTGATTGGCTAATTGTCCAGCGGTTTGTTGTGCTTGTTGTTGCTGCATCGGACTACCTAACATGCCTTTAGCAGCGGAGGCGCGATTACCTGCATTCAACGATTGGTTTAATTGAAATTGATAGCCTGGCGATTGTTGGTATCCTTGACCCAATTTATTTAATACGCCGGTAGGATCATGTAATAACTGATCATATTCTCCCTGTAATTGCGGATAAATGGCGTTACCGCGATCCGCATAGGGTTTTAAATATTGCTTTAATATATCTGGTATTTGATTGTAATATTGGCTAGCTGCATCACCTGGATTATTACCGCTAAATAAATTACCTACAAAATCACCAATACCGCTAAAAAAATTCATCAATGAGTTCCTTGGTCAGATAGTTTTTTTTGCAATACAGCAATTAACTCTTGAAGCCACAAACTCCATGAGGCCGTCCATTGACCATTACTATCAATGGGTTTTTCATGCGGTAAATTAGGAATATTCATGGTGTAATACTCAGTAGACCATTACCTACGACAATGCGATCGAAGCTCCAAAAACGTAACTGTAGCGTTAAATCATTGGCGCGTCCTAACTGCCACCAAATCAGGCGGTTTTGTCGATGGGCAACAGGATTTAATGTTTTAGATAGGTTAGAACTAAAACTCATCGCGCCATCTTTAGAAAAAGATAAATCAATACGCTGTTCTAATGCGCTATGGCCTTGTTCAATAGGCAAATTAAATTTTTGTGCGATAAAAAATTCGCTATCCGGTGATCGAATAGGGGGCGTTACTCGGATACGGGGTATTTCTTTCTCATCCGCTTGCGTATAACGGGAATTTAACTCGTAAATATGACCGTCAATAAAACTAATAAAATAATAGCTGTTATTATAAAATACCGCTTTTTTAGCGATATGCGCCGCCATGTCCTGATTAGTTAAGGTAAAAAAGAGTTTTGTTGTAAAGTCATAGGCATAAGTTATCTGATCATCAGGAAAGGTTATGACATACAGTAAATGACCATCCTGTTTAAATAAAAAACCATACGCTTGATTCGGGTTTTTTAATTGCGAAAATTTAAAGTTAATTCCTTCCGTGGAAATTTGCTGTACTGATCCACCGTCACTTAATAAAATAACAGGCCCTGATTGTTCATTGGCACCTAACCAAACCATAAATTGATCACTACGCGCAATCGTTGCTGGATTTAAACAGCCATAATCAATGTTAAAGCTGGAGGCGCGCTGGTAAGGAAAAGCATTTAAACCAATATCTGACCAGCATTCCGTTACGATGGATCCCATCACAAAGATCGTATTACCACGTCCAGGGAGTGGAATAACGGCTAAGGGATTATCGGCTTTGGTTTGAAATTCTCCCACATGCGAGGCATCGGTTGGCCAATGCAAACTATTTTCTTCATCACATAAACGCCATTCAGCATGTTCGCTATCAGCAGAAAGAAAACGACCATTATGATAACTAATGTAGCTCGGAACAAAATCCAATTGTGCTTTCGATGAGACAGGAAAGCATTGTGAAAGCAATGCGAAGTCGAAGAGCCCGCGATAGGCGTGCGTTGACGGGCGAAGCAGGAAACGCATCACGCCGTAAAGTCATTTGTGGGAGGCACGGGCATGAACTCCGAAGGAGTGAGTGCGTGCCGGACGCAGGACGTATCGCGGCCTAATTTCAGTCGCGTCATGCGAACGAATTTCGGGGACACGATGGCCGAAATTCTTCGGGAGCATAGCGACTCACTTGTTTAAATGTCGATTCACGATAATTGAATATAAAGATATCTTTATGATCGCAAATCGAAATTTCTTCTTTTTCATTTTCGGCAATTTGTACATCACCTTCAAAACTCTCTAAACTACCAATACGTTGTGCATGTAAGGTAGAGCCAATGATATAAACACCATTATCAATCACGGTAATTAAATTACCAAAACGGGCGCTATTAAATAATCCACGTCCCTGTCCTTGATCATTAATGGTAATGACTCTTTTATAACCTGCAAAAGGGACTAAAAAATTATCACTGACAATCATATTAAAGGTTTGTTCGCGTGATATTTTGGGATAACGACCAAACCCATTACCACCCACCACGGCAACTGGAAGTTGTGCCATATCAAGGCGTCTCCGCATTAAAATACGAGATCTTCTCTACAGTAAGGTCTAACGGTGAATAATCACGTAACTTAGATTCGAGCTCGCTTAATTTTCCTTTCCCTGAAAAGGGATGGTTATACAGATCGCATAGATAATCGGCTAAACCATAACGTAGGTAGAGTAAATAGAAGCGATCATAAACTTTACTTAAATCATCGTTATAATCTACCTCGGCTAAGCCAAATTTACCGACTAATCTAAATTCATAGGATTTATCCGGTGTAGGGGATAAAAACAATAGACTACCGCCTTTAGCAGGTTCGATATGATAAGCTCGTGGTTGAGAAGGCGAATAATGTTGGCAGGGTTGTGAAAAAAACGCCTTTCTTCCTTGCGGCTGTAAAGGATAATCCCCATTGCCTTTTATTGTTAAAACATCGATCTCCAGTAAATGATCAATTAAAAATTCATCACACTTTGCTTTGCATTCAAAGGAATGAACACGGGTGTAAGGAATCATCCGAGATTCAGTGCTTTGTAAAGCTAAAAAATCATTCAGATGATCTAAACCCGTGGTCAGTTGATCGCCACTCACTGTTTCCGCTTTTGCCGCGACAATACTGGATAAATTCCAGGCGGTGGTAATGAGTTCTGTGACGGTATAAGCCATATTATGTTCTTCTTGTTAAATAACAGGGAATAAAATACGCATACAACGATTAGGAACCATTAAAGTTCCCCACAGCGCCGCGTAATGAAATCCAAATACATTTGATCCCGCTACGGTACCGTAGGTTACTCGTAGTGCTACGCCGGTATCGCTGTCATATTTACTGACCGAGTCATTAGGACGTTCAGCGGGTAATTTGGGCATGGAAATATAGAAAGCATCGCCACCGATGAGTAAGCCTGCTCGATGACTCGGTGCCGTTTGTATTTTCATTCCTTTGACAATATTCGTTGTAATATTCCAGTCAGAATCACTAGGATCAGCACATAAGATAGGGTCGATGTTAATCGTCAGTGGGCCTTTGTCAGGAATCGTTGCATCGCTGGTGACACGGCATTGCAACGGACAATTGGAGGGCCCATGACCTACGTCTGTTAAAAATCTAACGTTGGGGATGCCAGGTACATCTTGGAATTGAATCAAATCGTTTTTCTTAAATGCCACACTCCCTGGCTCTGTGTCACCCGATAGTTGTAGTTGTGTGATTTTCTTTCCGCTTGGATCGTCTGTACCCTCAATAGTCAGTACAGTGCCTTTTTGACCTACGTCACCAGCCTCATGTATAGGCAACATATTACTGCGATAAAATTTTGTATAATTATATTCGCCAATTTCATAACGGCGTGCCAATTTATCATTACGAATCGGCGCAAATTGATTCATCATGCCACTGCGTGCTTTTAGTAAATACAGATCACTAACGTAGCAATTGAGT
This sequence comes from Rickettsiella endosymbiont of Dermanyssus gallinae, assembly GCF_019285595.1. Classification (NCBI taxonomy): domain Bacteria; kingdom Pseudomonadati; phylum Pseudomonadota; class Gammaproteobacteria; order Legionellales; family Coxiellaceae; genus Rickettsiella; species Rickettsiella endosymbiont of Dermanyssus gallinae. Next base: position 1,766,885 of record NZ_CP079094.1, on the reverse strand, counting down.
GATGGGGATGGAGTACCGACTTCGCGATACATAATCAGCATTTTTTCTAGATCTTCGAGTCCACTAAAGGTAGTTTTTCCATCACCAAAAAAACGGTAAGTAAAATCAGGAATACGCGAAGCAACATTTTTTTCTACATAAGCGGATAATTCAGCAATCGCCGATTTGCCTATTCTTTCACGGTTATTATCGAAATGATAAATCATTTCTTCCGCGCTCATGGCATAGTCAACTGATGCGGATTGATCTGTAATTAAAGAGACGTAGCGTTGTTTAATCGCTTGTGTTTGTGAAACCAGTGAAGGTGTGGTAATAAAGCGAAACGGTAATTCGACTTTAATTTCTGCACCTAAATTGCCGATGGTCTTTTCAAAATCGACAAATTTCGTACTAGCCGTTTGAACGAAACAATTTCTATTTTGAAAGAGTGCTAACGCATCTTCTTGTAACGTGGCAACACTTTCTAATACATTGATACTCATGGAGAATCCTTAATAGTCTTAATTTATTAAAACTAATGGGGAACCTTGACGAGTGTGTAAGTAAAGAAATCCTAAAAAATAAAACGGGGGTCTTCTTTTAGCTCACGTACAGTTAAGGGCCCATTAGACATTCGTGTTACAGAAGGGGTTAATGGACTTAAAGGAGGGCGCGTTGACGGGTGCTGACGCTGATTTTGTTTAATCGATTCGGCTATTTTTTTTGTTTCCGCTAAAGCGGCTTTGGGATTAACTTGGTAAAGTTGCCAAAGTGTAATGGCTTTTTGCGGTGTTTTAGCTAATTCGTAAACAACAGCAGCGGTTTCATCGGTTTGATTTGCTAAATCCAATACATGAGGAATAGATGTCCAATTAACGCTATGAATTGTTTCGTTAAAATCGGAGTATTTTTCCTCGCCAGACTTTAATTTACCTAAAAAATCCTGTGAGGCTTGCTGGGCTTGTTGTTCATAACGTGCTTTCGCTTGCCTAGCCTCATTTTCATCTATGATCTTTTGTACTTGTTCTATTGTTAAATTAGATGAAGTAGAAGGCGGTGTAGCCTCTATAGGCGCAATAGTTGAGGCTTTTCCTACCTTTATCCCTTGCTCGTAGGCATCCCTTTTCGCTTCCACCACAATACGATTGATGGCGGATTGCGGTAAATGTTTTTCAGCCGCTGCAGGATTTTCCGGTAAATGTTGTCCAGTGGATTCCGATACATGTTCCGTCGTTTGTCCTTCATTTGATTCCATTAGTTTCCTTCGACTATTGCCCCGTCACGGTAGTAACCTTAAATAACGTCTAAGTCCCGACTATTTACACCGGATAGCTCCGTAAAAACCTCTCGTATCGCAAGAGTCTCGATGAGTTTGATCGATAATCATTCATACTCTTATTATCTTACCTAAACTGGAAATCTCCAATACTACATGCGGTAAAAAAACAAATAGCCTTCAGTTATTTAAATAAATAGCTCTATTATGTTCATAAGGAAGTTATTTTTAATTAGCCTTTGCTTTCCGCTTATATTTTATAAACAACTCTCTGACTTTAAGATATCGAGGAGAAGCAAATTTTGAAACTATTTGAAAAGGGGTAACTCCTTCAAAATCTTTAGCATAAATATTCGCACCATGTTTTAAAAGTAACGTTATAATTTTAATTGATGAGTGGAGAGGATTTAGTACCGCAAGATGTAAAGATGTTCTTCCATATTTTTCTTCTATCATTTCTAAAAGAATCTTTCCTTTTTTCATATCTTGTTTTAACAGCATGCGTATTATTTGATAATTTCCAGCTGCAACCGCATCATATAAAACACTATAGTGATAAACATTTATCGCGATTGAATATATTTCTGCGCCGTAATCCAAAAGTAGTTTTGTAATTTTCTTATGCCTGGCTAAACCTGAGCCTGCTGCATTATGTAAAGGGGTAAAACCCTCTCTATCCATTATATTAATATGCGCACCGTTCTTTAAAAATAATTTAGTTAGTTTTAACGATAAATGAGTAGCCCAATGAAGTGGCGTCAAGCTATTTGAATCTCTTACATTAGGATCTGCCCCTCTGCTTAAAAGCAAATTAACAATTTTAAAGCAGTCTCTTTCATGAAGTTTATCTTGCCAATATTCATTCATTAGTTGAGCTACTAAAGAGTTTTTATTATCAAAAATGTAGTTAGGATTTCCTCCCTCATCAAGAAAATTTTTTATAGTATTAAAATTACAGACATCAGTTTTTTTGATAAAAGCATCTTTATTTTTTATCATTTTTTTTCATTTCTCAAAAATCTATATTGTATTTTATTTGGAAAAATTTTTCTCTTTTTTTATTTCAAAGTCAATAGCTTGCGTCAGTCGTTCAGTCTGCGCTTTCTCAAGCTGTACTAGATTTTCATTATGAGCCGTATGTAAATCAGCCATTAGTTTCATACGTTCAGTATCGATATTCTCCTTATCTAAGCCTAACTCAATGGCTTTATGGGCATTGTTAATTTGATTTTGCTGTGCTTGTGCGGCTAATTTGGCTTTTTCCAGGTTTAGTTTTTCTACCATAGGATTAGGTTGATTTATTTGTTGTTGCTGGGCCTGTTGTACTTTCATCTTCTGATTTTGAATAAAGTTTTCAGCAAGCGTTTTTAGTTGCTCGCCCCCACGTATCTCTAAATTGTCTAATAAAATGGGTAGACCTTCTGTATTGATAAGTTCAGCAAACCCAGGTAAGGCTTGAGCTAAAGGAATAATTTTTTGCAATGACTGTGATTTTTGAATAGAAAAATTAACACCGGCACTCACACATATCTCTAGCTGCTCGCTGCTGTATTTAACGTCAATACCACCTTGTTGATTAATTAAGGCATAGCTTCGTTTGCCATTCGGTAAGGTGACTGGTAATGTTCTCGGTGTCACATAATATTTAGGAATTAAATCTACAATAATTTGCGCCACTTGATTTAAGGATTGTAGAAAACTGACAACATAGGGCATAGCCGCTGCATTGGATTGTGTAGCGCCTTCTACAATCGCTACGCCGCTTAATTGATTGTTATTAATACCGAGGGAAGCATCATACGATCCTAAAATAGATTGCATGGCGCTATCGGCATTCATGAAAGTTTGTATGATTTCTGGCGGTGCACTAGTACGTTGTACAGATTGTGGCGGTGGTAATGGTACTAATGAGCCGTTATGTTCCATATAGCCATTATAAACGGCTATACTAGGTACTTGGGATTTTTTGTAATTTTCGATGTACGCTTCAGGAATTGCTTCTGCGGCTATAATCCATTTTTGAGCAGTCATAGTAGCTAATTCGTTAGCGAGACATTGCCCAGCAAAATTCTTTAATTTTTGATTGCTTGCAGCATGGTAAACATAAGGGCGTGTTAACTGCTTCATATCACCCATTTTGCCATCACGTAAACGAATAGAGTTACCATCGACATAGACCAAGGGCAAATATTTATAATCCGTTTCTTCATATTTGATGACCTGTGATTCAATCAACTGGTAACGGTGTATCGTTTCAATCGTGGTTGGACGTTCTTCAACAATCCTAGGAAACGGCGACAGAATGCCTGATTGTTGCCAGTGTTGCTCAAGGGTTTTGTAATCATCATAAAAAATAGTATCACCTGAGCTTAGGTGCACTAATTTTTTAGGTACCTGCTTTTTTTCGTAATAATCGCAAACTAATAAAATATCTTCTTGATTGCCTTGGTAAGACCAACTAAAGCCTTTGATTTCTCGGTTAAATTTAAGTGAGGATAAGTCGATATGGGGGAATTCTGATTGAAATTCTTTTTTTGTCTTAGGTACTAATTCAAAACAATAACACCCATCCCCTTTATGAGGTAACACCGCTAAGGGATCAAATCCAACTAAGGTCGGATCGTATACCCTTGCCATTTTAATAACTTGATCAAAGCTTTTTTCATGTAGGTAGTCTGTCCATACTCTTATGGCACTAAAACCACCACTGAGGATATCAGTATAAACTTCATATTCACAGCCATTATGGTTTGCCTCACAAAAAATCGAACGTAAATGGGCTTCTAGCAGAAGTGGTAACTCAGGATGCAACTGACTATGATCAAGTAATCTCACTGCGATGGAGGGTTCTTGCTTAGAAAACTCACCGCGTAAGCGCGAAATATAAGCTTCTAGTGTATTAAACTCTAAAATAGGTTTTCCTGTTAGTTTTAGCGCTTTTATATCTTTTTCAGAAAGTGAGGTTTCAAAAACAAACTTTCTAAAGAAATTAAAGCGTTTTATATTATCTTCAAAAAAGCAATAGCTTTTTTCAATGTTAGTTTTTAGTCGCTTTAATTGATCTTGGTGAGTTGATGCTATTGGCATAACCGTTCTTCCTGTAATCGATTAAGATGTTGAGCATGCTTGGCCAGTTCGGCAACAATGCGGTGTGTTTCTTGACGTCGCTTATTCCGTAAAATAACCGATTGATCAATTAACCCTATTTTTACCGCATCGTATAAGGTATCGGCGATATCATCGAAACGGTGGGTGTTATTAATAGTTATTTTTTTACAGTGATCCAAACACAGTGGGGTGTGTTTCGCGTAACGCATCAAAGAGACTAATTGTCGGGTAATAATCGGTTGTATTTCTAAAAAGCGATCACCCTTGCTTGAGGTGTTGGAACGTTCAATTTCTCTTACTTCAATGCCACGTAACGTTCTCAATAACGCTAATAGCATGGTCCCGGTAGACTTCTTTTCAATGGCAATAATACTAGGTTTTACGGCGTGCCGACTAGTGTGTGTGCAAAAATTTCGGAGTTCGGCTTCTAAATCTTTAGGCTCTATACGCAGTTCTACACAATCAATCCAGTGTAATGCTAATTGATCGGTTTCTATACCTTTATCGTTGATAGTGTACAAACCCCAAAAGCTAAAAACAGTGGCATCATTGTACGTTTTTACTGTTTCTGCCGTATCAACGGTAATAAATGTGGCTAGAAACTTAGGTTCTTCATCCAATAAATAAAACCATTCTGGTTTAAATAATCCGCCACCGGCAGGCTGTGGGTCTTGTTGATACTGTGCGGAAAAAACATAAGGACTTTCTTGTTTTAATTTCAATAAGGATTTTTCATCATGTTGGCTTGGATTGAGGGCATTACCACTTTCATCTAAGGCAGGTAATATGACAGCCGTCCAATCGCCCGTATCGCGCAATGTGGCAACCAGGTCTTCTTCATGTACACGCTGTCCGATAAAAATAATCGGTGTTGTCGGTGAATTAACGCGGCTTTGTAGCGTGTTGTAATACCAATTAACAACACCTTCGCGCATCACGTCGCTGCCCACATCATCGGGCTTATGGATGTCATCAATAATGATGGCACCTGCAAATCGCTCGATATTCTGTAGTCCTGCACCACGACCTGTGATTGCACCCCCTGAACCGGCTGCATAAACACAGCCACCTTGTACGGTTTCAAAGTTATCTTTAGCGCTCGAACTATCCGAGAGTTTAATTCCAAACAGTTTTTTATAGGCCGGTAGATTCACTATCTGTCGAATGGTTTGTGTTTGCTTTTTTGCTAGCATATGTGCATAGGAAATATATAGAAACTGCGAATCAGGGTAACGCGATAAGGCCCAGGCAATAAAATGGATGACTAATTCACTTTTTCCGTAGCGGGGTGGAATGTTAATAATTAATCGTTTGGTTTTTCCTTCTAATACTTCAGTTAAGGCACGACATAAGGTAATAACGTGTGGTTCACGGCAAATAGGCTGTGATATTTTAAATTCATGGCCAGTGCGTATTTTATAAAAAACCTGGGTAAACAATAAAAGTGAACCCCAATATTCCGCTTTCATATGTTCCGTAGAAAGCGCACTCATTTAATAGTCCTTTCGATATTTTTCTATTAATTTTTCGAGCTGTTCAATATCAGTATCTACGGCTACATTGAGGTTCATATGCTTTTCTGCAGCGTAATGCCCTTGCATTTTATTCATCTCAGCAATGGCTTGAATGGCTGAATTCACGTCTTTAGCTTCTAAAAAATCACTACCCGCTGGTAGAAATGTGTCTACAATTTGTTTTAGTTTTTCCAGCTTCCAGGCATGATTAACCGTCACTGTATTCTCTAATCGCGGTTGAGCGGTTTGTGTCGCATTATGCGGGGGTATCGCATAGGCTTGGCAAAGCTTGGTTTGTTTGACGGTTAGCCCGTTCGGTAGTTTGCTCATTTTCAGTTAAAAGGTTAGCTTCTTCTGTCTTTTTAATACGCATTTTTGATTTTTTATTGACGGTGGTTTCAGTTTCTTTCTTAAGTCCAGTCCCTAAACAGGTTGAACACGTTTGAGTGACGAGTCCTAAGCCCATCATTTCTTTTTTTCCATGACAGTGTTGGCAATAATTCATGTTTTTGTAACTCCTATGTCTTATTATCCCCATTTTTTTACTGATTAAACAGGTGGCTATTTAGTAAAAATCTAATCAAGTTCAGCTAAGTTAGGCGATTTTGCAAAATAATTGGCTAGCCGCTCTACTAGTTTTCGGTTGATATTATTTCCTTTGCCTCGATAGATAGTAATTTCCAAGGTGGTAAAAAACACTTTGCAATTGGGACAAATACGACGTCGCTTGACAATTTGTCCATTTTCTATGCGACGAGAGTCATATACTACGGAGGCTCGACTTTCAACATCTTTACAATCAGGACATAACATTATTTATTTCCTTATTAAAATAGTTTTTTAATGGCATTACTGGTGGCTAACCAATTTTTTAACGCTTTATTTTCTTCTTGCGCTAATTGCGCTTTGATTGATTCTATTTTTTTTCGAGCTTTTTTTCTCAGACGAAAAGTGGCTCGTTGTTCACGTCGTTTTATAAAATAGCGTTTCACAGATAACATGGTGGGTCTCCTTAATAAAAAATATCTAAATAGGTTGTATTTGCTTAGTTTTTGAAGAAAGTGCGATAGCTGAAGGAATATATGCCGTATGGCCATTTACCGCATTTTGATGTGCAATGCGCCCCGTTAATTGACGAGGTAATATCTTGGGTCGTCTTCGGCAATAAACTTGATAGCGGCGCTCAAAATCACGTTGAATAAAAGGCAATTCTTTTTCACTATGTTGGCATAATGCAATCCAACCACCCATATCACTAATCACCGCATGGATTAATTCATCCGAAAAAATCACACTGTCGTAATGACCGATTTCCCGAATCGCTTTTGTGACTTCTGTCCATGCCAGTAGACTTTTGCTGCCGATATCACCTTCAATGATGGCAACAATGTCTGACGGTGAAGGGAAATACGCATGTTTTTTTACATGGGGGTTCTTTAATATTTCCTCGAAAGCGTGTTGTACCTCCAAAAATGAATACGGTTCCAAACACGACCAATAAGCCCTTACTAAAACTTTGGATAATTTTCGATTGACGGTTTCTGCAATGACCGTCAATCCAGCCAGAAAAGCTTTTTTATCTTTGGTTTCCATCTTCTTCCTCCAACACGTCACGAATAACAGCTACATTGTGATCCCATGTACTCACGGCTTGCCTGGGACTATCACGATTTCCTTTGCTTTGATTTTGTTGGGTATGTGCTAACCAACCTTGAATGTGACGATTGATTCCACGTTGAGTTTTTTGTCGATCAGGATTGGCTTTGTTCCACTCCATCAAATGACGTATTTCTTGTCGTACATCCACCGCGGGATAATTTTTTCCCCATGTTTCGAGTTCAGCTTCTGTGATGGGATGTTGTTTCCCTTGGCGTAATGGAACCATGAAAATAGGCGGATCAATGTCAGTTGTGATTGGAGTTGAGATTGATTTTTCATCATCCGTATTTTGTGTTTCTTTAGTTGTACTTTTTTTGTGCTCTGTACTGAAGATAATAGGGATATTTTCTTTATTACTTATTACTTCTCTCTTCTCACTTCTTACTTCTTTCTTCTTACTTGCTTCTAAGGGAATAACAAAGGGCTTCGAAGCCGGTTCCCTTGAGTCTAAATGTAATAACGCATGGTACTTTTCGTAAAAACCATTTAAAAAAGGTATCTCAGGAAGGGCTTGGAATAGCTCATTAACATGCTTCACTTTATTGTCTTTAGGCTTTAAAGTGGCTCCTACCTGTGTTAATGCCATTTCATAAACCCAAACATAATCAGTTTCTTGGTCGTAAGCGCAAAAGCCTGCTTGGATAAGTGTTTCCATGCTCTTAGAAACTATTTCAAAGGTGGTTCCTATTTCATGCGCCATCAGTGAAAGGGGTAAATAATAAAAGCCAATCATGTTGGAGTTCGGGCACGTCATGAGATAAAAGGCCAAGGTCTTTGCTTCAAAATTACAGCTTTTTATTTTTTTACTTAAAGGCCCCATCCAGAATTGAGGTGAAAACTTTGCAAATTCACGCATAATATTTTCCCTGGTTAATTACAGCATACGGAAGTTTGATTTGTTTCCTTCGCAAGGTCTTTTTTCGTTTATTTCTTCTAATGAAATAGGTTTTATTCCTTCGCTAGGTAAATATCTTTTTAAAATAGATTGGAGTCGTCGGCGAAAGGATCGATCTAAATAAGGCGCTTCTAATAAATGTCCAATAAGCACTTGGATTATGTTGCAAGCTTCTGGTAGTGTGTTAAAAACCCGTTCAATCTCTCTCGCTTGATAATAATGACGAATAGGGAACCATTCTAAAAAATCTGTTAAATAGCCCCATTCCTCAGTATGATCCCAAATCAAATAGCCCACGTTAATAAGTTTATTAAACGTACTTTTTAAAAAAATGTCTGTCCAGCTTAAGTCTTCGGCAATAAAATGTAGCGGCAATCTAAAACAACCTAAGCGGTTAGTATGAGAATGATTAATTAAATAAAGTAGAATTAACTGTTCTTGAGGCGAACAGGTTCTCTTTGTTTCTACCCAAAAATTGAGGGGAATGGTATGGTATATTTTCATGGTTTTTCCTTATATTTGAATGAAAATTTATGGGGTTAACGATGTTTCAACTTTTCTCTGTTCTTCATAAGAGCCCTTAGCAAGGGATGCTGCTTTTGATATGGATATTTTTTTTTGATCGGCTTCTTCGATTAATTCAGGGCAGCCTCGTTGAAATAATTCTTTAGCTTGTTGGTATGTAAAGTGACTGCCAAAACCTAAATGTGTAGCGACGAACTCTCTGGTTTTTGTGCCTTTATCAAAGTTAAAAAGTGCAGAGTTCTGCACCTTTTTTCTTCCTCTACGCTCTCCTAAGAAGTTTTCTAGGGCAATTCCTATGGCTGCTCGCTCGCTTATTAAAAAGGTCTTTACTAAATCTTCTGTTATATATTTACCTTCGACTAATTTTCCTATAGAAAATTTCCAACAGGGAATTGTTTTTTTGTTTTTTTCTTGATAGTTAAGAAAAACTTTATGACCAAAAATAAGCGCATGATCTTCATCAATACAGGGTGGTCTTTGTATATAGACAGGTTGGTTTTGTTGATTTTTTGAAAAGTAATTGGGTACCGTGATGCGGTTTAGAAGTACATGTGTTAATTCACAGGGATAAGTACGGACTTCTTTTAATGTCAGACGCAAGTCTTTTAAACGATAAGCGATTTCAAAAGGTACTAACTCTTTCCAATCCACCTCGCCACGCATAAGGAAATCAAGGTGTAAAGCGACATCTAAGGGCACCTTGCTACGACCACGATGCCAATCACTGACACTTTGTTGGTTGATTCCTAAAATTTTAGCCACTTGTGTAGCTGATCCAAAATAATTAATCACTTTATTTAATGTATGAATGGGCATTACCTTTCCTTGTAATTATTTTTTGATTAAAGAAAGTTTATAGAAGTTTCCTACAACATATGTTGTAGCTAAATTCGGTAAGCTAACTAAGGATAGGAAAACAGCCCTTTAAGGCAAGAAAATATTTAAAAGGCTTAAATTCTTTCAAAAGTAATTTAATACGTTTTTTTGCTGAAAAAGCTTAAGTATATTTAAAAAGGATAGTAAAATATGGCGAAATATATGTGTATTGAGGAGTATATAGAGCAACATTATACGCCTAAATCACGTCCAACTAAAAAAACTGTTATCCGTTTAATTAAACAAGGAGAGTTATTAGGGAAAAGAATAGGAAAATTTTACTATATCAATATTGATGCTGAAGCTTGTCGAACAGGGAATCCTTTGGTCGATAGAGTGTTAGGTATAGAGGTATGTTAATCATGGCTAGACCAAGAAATAAAAATAATAAAGGGTTGCCTCCAAATTTGTATGAAGGTGTCAATGGTCATTATAAGTATCGTCGTCCTGATACAGGGAAATGGCATAGTATAGGAAAAGACCGGCTTAAAGCCGTATCGGTGGCTAAGCAATTGAACTCGATGTTATTGCCAGGTCGTGAAATAGTGGGAAAGGTGATGGGTCAGACTATCTACCTATTTAACACATTCTTAGATCTGTTTGAATCTAAGTTAATGCCAGAGCGCAAATTGGCTGTTCTTACGATCAAGGAGCATAAGAAAAGGCTAGTCCATATCCGTGAAAAGTTGGGTAACAAAGTAATTGATGAATTATCGGTCAAAGACATTTCAGATTTTTTAGATAATTTTCCATCAGTTTCATCAAATCGTTATAGAAGTTTACTTATAGTAATTTTTAGCTATGCAGTAGCAAAAGGATTATGTAATGAAAATCCAGTTGAGAAGACACTGCCAAAGATGGAAGAAAAGAAACGGCAGAGATTGGAGTTAGAAGGATTTTTGGATATTTACAATCATCCTGAAGCAGAGCCATGGTTCAAGAATGCACTGGACTTGGGTTTGCAGACTTTGCAGAGACGAGAAGATTTAGTCAATTTGAAGTTTTCGGATATTAAAGATGGTTATTTGTATGTTATCCAGCATAAGACAGAGAAGCATGGGGACTCAGCTTATCTTAAAATTAAGATAACGCCTATATTGCAAAACGTTTTGGGCCGTTGTCGCGATTGCTTTTTAAGTCCTTTTATTCTCCATAGGAAACCTGAGAAACATAGTAAACAGAATTATAAGGCAGAAAGTAAACAACACTTCAGCCAGATAACACCAGATTATCTGACTAAAGCATTTTCTAATATTAGAGATAAGCTACCTCGTTTTAAATCAATGCCCGTTGCAAAGCGTCCAACCTTTCATGAGATTCGCTCTTTAGGGATTAAGGAATATGAAAATCGAGGAATTGATGCACAAGCACTCGCGGGGCATACGACACGAGCGATGACAGATAAATATAAGGAAGGTCATGAGCCTCAATGGACTGAAGTGGAGGCCGGTTTAGACTTAAATTTTCCAGTTGTGGAAGTAGCCAAATAAGACTAATTATTTGCATTAGTTTTGGTAAAATTTTGGTAAAGTTTTGGTAAAACTAAAATGCGTAGTGCAGGTGTGTTATCTAAGTGTTTGATTTAATTGATTTAGCTGGTGCTGATGAGACGAATCGAACGTCCGACCTACTGATTACGAATCAGTTGCTCTACCGACTGAGCTACATCAGCTTCCAAAGAAGCGTAAGTATAAAGATAAGCTATGGTTTAAACAAGGAAGCCTTGTTAAACTAGAGGGCTATATTGTAGGTTGATTTGAAATAAAATTTAATTGGGGATGCTAGAAGCGATGAAAACAATGAGAAGAAAAGAACGTGGGCTTACGCTATTAGAGCTTATGATTGTTATTGCTATCATCGGTATTTTGGCGTCGATTGCCATCCCTAGCTATCAAAATTATAGTAACCGCGCTAAATTTTCTGAGGTTATTCAAGCAACGGGGCCTTTCAAACTAGCTGTGGCGACATGTGTACAAGAACACGGTAATTTAAGTGCTTGCGGTACCCCTGGCCAAAATGGCTTGCCCAATAATATCAAGGCCCAGGACCTAGCCAAAGGTTATGTGGCTAGCGTAGAGATGGGCAAAAATGGCCAGATTATTGCGACTTCGCAACGTATTCGCGTGAATAAGGTCGATCATGCTACCTATATTTTGACCCCTACTTCTCAAGCAGATGGGCAATTACGCTGGGATATCAGTGGTACTTGTGTGCAACAGGGTTTGTGTAAGGCCGAATAGCTTTTTTTGTTACTGAACACGCTTCAAGCATGTTATCCTAACCCCTTTTAATTTAAGGGCGGAAGGCCGCGCTCTAATTCGGCGCTTGAGCGGATGACATGACTGACTATAAAAATACCTTAAATCTTCCTCATACTAAATTCCCTATGAAGGCGAATCTGGCTAATGCAGAGCCGGCCGTTTTAAAACAGTGGGAATCCTCAGCGCTTTATAAGCAATTGCGTAAAAAAAACCACGGCAAGCCAAAGTATATCCTTCATGATGGCCCGCCCTATGCGAATGGGCATATCCATATTGGTCATGCGGTTAATAAAATCTTAAAAGATATCATTGTGAAAGCAAAAACCTTGAGTGGTTTTGATGCGCCTTATGTACCTGGCTGGGACTGTCATGGTTTGCCGATTGAACTAAATGTTGAGAAGAAACATGGTTCCGTTGGGGATAAATTAACCGCGAAGGCTTTTCGTCAAGCCTGCCGTGAGTATGCTCAGAAACAAATTGCTATACAACGTGATGAGTTTAAACGTTTAGGTGTTATTGGGGATTGGGAACACCCCTACTTAACCATGGACTTTAAATTTGAAGCGAATATTATTCGCGCTTTAGGCAAAGTGATTAGCCGAGGTCATGTACAACAAGGTTTTAAGCCAGTGCATTGGTGTGTTAATTGCGGTTCTGCTTTAGCGGAAGCAGAAGTGGAATATGCGGATAAAGTTTCATCCGCGATTGATGTACGTTTTCGCGTGGTAGATGAAGCTGATTTTTTAAGGCGGATAACGGCTACTACGGGTCATGGTCCTATTGTTATTCCTATTTGGACCACTACACCCTGGAGTTTACCGGCTAATGAAGCAGTGGCTTTAAATGCTGATCTTGATTATGTGTTAGTCCAAACTAAAACAGAGCGTTTACTGCTTGCCGAAGCTTTATTAGAGGCGAGTTTGGCGCGTTATAAAATAAGTGATTATCAATGCTTAGGCCAAGCGAAAGGTAAGGTATTTGAAGGTACGTTGTTGCAGCACCCATTTTACCACCGTCAAGTGCCTCTTATTTTAGGCGAGCATGTGACGACAGAAGCAGGATCCGGTGCAGTACATACAGCGCCTGCGCATGGTTTAGAAGATTATTGGGTCGCACAACAATATAAGTTACCACTGAGCAATCCCGTCGGTGACAATGGTTGCTTTTTACCGGATACGCCTTTGTTTGCCGGTGAACATGTTTTTAAAGTAACGCCACATATGATTGAAGTATTGCAAGAGCAGCAAAACTTATTAAGTGAGGAATCTATAAGACATAGTTATGCGCACTGTTGGCGACATAAAACACCATTAATTTTTCGTGCAACGCCACAGTGGTTTATCAGTATGCAGCAGCAGGGCTTACGTACAGATAGTTTAGCGGCTATTAAACAAGTACATTGGATTCCAGAATGGGGTCAAGCGCGTATAGAGTCGATGGTTTCTAATCGGCCGGATTGGTGTATTTCACGGCAACGGAGTTGGGGTGTTCCTATTCCTTTATTTGTACATCAAGCATCGCGGGAGTTACATCCAAAAAGCTTGGTTTTGTTAGAGAAAGTTGCGGCGCAGGTTGAAGAAAAGGGAATTGATGCATGGTATGACTTAAACGCTGAAGATTTATTAGGGCCAGAAGCAAAAGAATATGAAAAGCTAAGCGATTGTTTGGATGTATGGTTTGATTCCGGCGTAACACACTATGCGGTGTTAATGCAAAATCCGGAATTAGCTTGGCCAGCCGATTTATATTTAGAAGGTTCTGATCAGCATCGTGGTTGGTTTCAATCCTCTTTATTAACGTCGGTTGCAATGAATGAAAAGGCGCCTTACAAAACCGTGTTAACACATGGTTTTACCGTGGATGAAAAAGGACATAAAATGTCTAAGTCCTTGGGTAATGTTGTTGCGCCAGATAAAGTTATTCAAAGTTTAGGCGCAGATATTTTACGTTTGTGGGTTTCATCAACCGATTATAGAAAAGAAATAGCAGTTTCGGATGAGATTTTAAAGCGTACCGCAGAAGCCTACAGGCGTATTCGTAATACAGTTCGTTTTTTATTAGCTAATCTACATGATTTTGATCCAGCAACTGATTGTGTCGCGTCTAATCAGCTTTTGTCGTTGGATAGTTGGATTATAGAGCGGGCTAACATTTTACAAATAGAAATTATTAATGCGTATGAAGAATTTCAATTTCATAGCATCTATCAGAAATTACATAATTTCTGTATTAATGATTTAGGTGGATTTTATTTAGACATTATCAAAGATCGCCAATACACCTTACAAAAAGAAAGTATCCCGCGTCGTTCTGCTCAAACCGCGCTTTTTTATATTGCTGAAGCAATGGTGCGTTGGCTAGCGCCTATTTTAAGCTTTACAGCGGAAGATATTTGGCAATATTTGCCTGGCAAAAGAGAAAAAACGGTATTTTTAAACGAATGGTATGCTTTACCTGTTTCATTTGAACAAGATCCCTTAGAGCCAATTTATCAGCAATGGGATCGTCAGAGCTATTGGAATTTATTGATTCAAATACGTAATGAGGTTAATAAAGCGATTGAGAAGTGTAGAATTGCGGGTCAACTAGGTTCGTCTCTAGAAGCTGACGTAGAACTTTATGTTAAAGCCGATTCAAGCTTAGCTGTATTGTTAGGTGCATTACAAAACGAATTACGATTTGTTTTGATTACTTCAGATGCCAAACTTTTAACATCAACGCCGCCTGAGCAGGCGACATCGTTTAAAATAAACGATGATGAGTTAAAGATAACAGTCATCTCTACGGTGGGAAATAAAGAGAAATGTGCACGTTGTTGGCATCGCCGTTCGGATGTAGGTCAAATTATTGAACACCCTACAATTTGTCAACGTTGTGTTGATAACCTTCCTGATGGAAAAGGAGAGCTACGTTGTTACGCTTAAGCTATGTAAAAAATAGTATCCTTTTTAAAATAAAATATTATGAAAAATAGAAAAACAAGCCAACTTGCTTGGCTTTGGTTGAGTGCTTTGGTGATTGTGTTCGATTATGTCACTAAGGCATGGATGAGCTATTGGCTAGATCCTTCGAGTATTATTCCGGTATTTCCTTGTTTAAATTTTATTTTGACACACAATCCAGGCGCGGCGTTTAGCTTTTTAGGTTGGGCAGATGGTTGGCAACGTTGGTTATTTGTGGCGATTAGTTTAGGCGTTAGTCTTTATTTAATGCGCTTATTGTATCGTGGCGGGGTTTCTAAATGGGTAGGTTGTGCTATCGCACTGATTATAGGTGGCGCGATCGGCAATCTTTATGATCGTTTAACCTTAGGATACGTAGTTGATTTTATCGACTTTTGTATTGGCTATTGGCACTTTGCTACTTTTAATGTCGCTGATATGGCGATTTCAATCGGTGCTGTTATGTGGGTAATTGCCAGTTATAAGAAGTCCGGAAAAAAATAATTGGCCAATGAAGACCGCAATTAAACCACTGGGCGTTTTTAGTTTAGCAATGATGAATGTTATTGCTGTGGATAGTTTACGCTCCTTACCCGTGGCCGCTCAATTTGGTTATTCGCTGATCTTTTTTTATTTATTGGCAGCAGTTTTCTTTTTTATTCCCACAGCGCTTATTACGGCGGAACTTGCAACGGCTTGGTCAAGTACGGGTGGTGCTTATATTTGGATTCGTACCGCTTTTGGTGCACGCTGGGGTTGGTTTGCCATCTGGTTACAATGGATTTATAACGTCGTTTGGTATCCGACGATATTAGCTTTTGTTATTGCTGCAGTTGCATATTTATTTAATCCTCAATTAGTTCAGCATAAAGGATTTGTTTTAGGGTTGGTATTAGCTATTTGGTGGTCTGTTACTGGCTTAAGTTGTTTGGGTTTACGGGTTTCTAGCTGGCTTAGCAGCCTTGGGGCATTGATTGGCACCTTAATCCCCATGCTTTTTATGATTGCATTAGCTATTTTTTGGATTAAAGGCGCGAATCCGCTTGCGATTCATTTTTCTACACAGGCGTTATTACCGAATTTAAAAGATTTTAATAATATTGCTTTTTTAACAACCATTCTTTTTGGTTTGATGGGTTTAGAAATGTCTGCGGTGCATGCCGGTGATGTGCGCAACCCACAAAAAGATTATCCGTGTGCTTTATTTTGGTCTGCAGGGCTCATTTTGCTAACACTGGTGTTAGGTTCTTTATCGATTGCTTTAATTGTTCCCGCATCGCAATTAAATATATTGTCGGGGTTAACGGACGCCTATGTGCTGTTCTTTACAAATTATCATTTAAATTTCTTTATTCCGATAATGATTGCACTGATTATTATTGGTAGCTTATGTAGTGTATCAACCTGGGTAATAGGGCCGACACGTGGGCTGTTGATTGCTAGTTTTGAAAGCAAAATAGAAGGCTTACGATGGTTGTTAAAACTCAATCGTTTTGGTGCGCCAGTTAATTTATTATTGTTGCAAGGCTTTTTAGTTTCTTTGTTAACAAGCCTCTTTATATTGATTCCTACCGTGAATGAAGCGTATTGGCTGTTAAGTGTGATGACAGCGCAATTGGCGGTCTTATTTTATATTATTTTATTTTTAGCGGCCTTGCGCTTGCGTTATAAACCAGGGTGTCAATCTAGAGTTTATCGTATTCCTGGAGGAAAGTTAGGTATTTGGATAGTCACTGGTTTGGGCTTATTTGCCTGTATAGTGACGTTTACGATTGGTTTTTTTCCGCCGGTAGGTGTTGCATTAGGCAGTGTTTTGAAATTTGATGTTATTTTAATAGCGGGTGTTTTATTGTTTTGTATACCGCCTTATTTTGTAGCTAAAGCCCAAGGCTGTTTAAACTGATGATAAGCGCATTAGAAATTCATGGCGTTCCCATTGAATGCATTAACCAAGCGGCTGTGATATATCATGTTCCAGCAAAGTTAATTCTTTCTATTTTGGCGATAGAAGGCGGACGTGTCGGTTTAGCATCGCCTAATAAAAATGGCAGCTTTGATTATGGTCCCATGCAAATTAATTCTATTTGGTTGGCAAAGATTCAGCAGTATGGTTATACCAAGCAGCAACTGCAATACGATCCTTGTGCGAATGTGATGGTAGGCACATGGATTCTAAGTCAAAATATAGCGAATGCGTCTACAACTTGGCGCGGTATAGGCGGTTATCATTCGCATACAGCGACTTTAAATTACCGTTATCAAGAAAAAGTTTCTGAAGTCTATCAATTGCTTTCTCATTATCTATCCAATTCTAATACAAACAATATTTAACTAAGCACAATGTTCTGAGCCAATTTCATATTTATTTAAGTTTAAATAACTATGCTTAATTGAATGTATTTTTTTAAAGAATAGTTGAGGCCTTTGTTTGTCAATATTAGACACAGTTAAAGAAAAATTAAGCAAGCTCGATAATGAGCGTTTAGCGATTGGGGCAGTTTCAATGTTGGGACTCTCTTTATTGATACCATTACTGATTGTTACGCCGGGACTACTCGAATCAGAGTGGTTTTTAAATTTGCTTAGTGTTCCCGCAGAATATTCTAGCTTTATAGCGGGTGGTGCCTATATAGGCCGGTTGTTAAATTTATTGACGGCACAGGCAACAGAAGATGGGCAAAAAACAAAGGTTGCCACACTCTTAAATACAGAAGCGCTGATGAGTAGACGTATAGGCCTCCAAGAAAAGCGGTTTACACCCGTAGGTATGTTATTGGGGATGGGGCTTGCCATTGCTTTCATTGCTTTACATGCGGCAGTACCTTTTTTAAATGTATTTTCTTACTTTGCATATATTCTCTTTATATTAGGCTATGTCTGTGCCTTGGGTGGTTTGTTTAATCGATTAGGCAGTTCCATAGATGGCACACGATTACAGCAAGAAAAGAAAGCCATTTTGTTTGGGACTATTTTGGGGTTATTGGCTTCCTTAAGTTTAATTGTAATTTTAGCTACCACAGGTACTTTGCCTTTTGTGGCTGTAGCGGGTATTAGTAAAGCTTTTTTTGATCTCTTTGTGTTACATAAAGTGCTTTTTTCTTTGGCATTTGCTTTAAGTATTACAAGCACAACCGCTTCTTTTTTTGACTACTTTTCTAAGGCGTATTGTTTTTTAAAGTATCAGGGTTTAGGTGTTAAGGATGAGCTGCTAAATGAGCGTATAGAAGCACGTAAACGTGAATACAGAGGTGCTTTTTTAGGTTTAGTAACGGGATGTTTATTAACACTGGCTATTATTACCGGTTTAGCATTGACAGGTGGTTTGGCAGCGGCACCGATTGCGGTGTGCGCCACACTTTTTATGATCACGATTACCAGTACGAGTGTCATTGCGGCACTTTTTTCGAGGATAGGCCGTGTGATAGATGGTATTATGCGTCCTTCTAATAGCGCAACAAAAACGGAGACGACTGACATGGAAAAAACGAATGTAATAGAGAAAACCAAAGCTGAAAATCAAGCTGACGTTAATCTTAATCAGAACGTATTAAGTCCTGCAGAGAAGGTAGGGCAAGTGAGTAAACTAACCAGACGTCATAGTGTTGTGGTTTCTGTGGCCGATGCGATTAGCTCAGCTAACTTAATTTTTAAGCCTAAATTAAGGAGCGCTTCAATTCCGAACTTAGCTACCATCCGTGAAACGATCAGTGAAGCGACGGGTATAAACATTCAAACAACTTCTTTGCGCTCATAGCCGACTTAATAAAGGCTTTCTTTCACGAATAAAAGGGCTAGAATAAGCCTAAAACAATGAGAGGAAGCATTTATGACGGTTAGTATTTTTGATTTGTTTTCGGTTGGTATTGGCCCGTCAAGCTCCCATACCGTAGGGCCTATGAAGGCGGCCTATGAGTTTGTTAGTGGTCTGCCCTTGGATCAAGTACAAAGAGTACAAGTCGATCTCTATGGCAGCCTTGCTTTAACGGGCCGTGGCCATGCTACCGATAGCGCTATCTTAAGTGGTCTAGAAGGGAATTTGCCTGATAAAGTTATTCCTGAAAAATTGCCTGAGTGCATCCAACAAATTCTAGCGCAGCGGCAGATTAATCTAGGCGGAAAAAAAATCATTCCTTTTTCCGAGCAAAGCGATTTTTTATTCCACCAAAAAGAGCTATTGCCTTTACATACCAATGGAATGCGATTTACTGCGTTTGATGCGGAAGGCGGGTCATTAAAAAGCCAAGTTTATTATTCAATCGGTGGTGGTTTTATTGTGACTGAGCAACAATTTGGAAAACCATCGCCATCCGTTAAAGTCCCTTATCCTTTTAATAATGCTAAAGCGCTTTTTAGTTTGTGTAAGGAACACGGATTAACCATCGCCGACATTATGCTTGCCAATGAGCAAGCGCTTGCGCCAGATAGAGAGTGCCGTGCGGATCTGTTAGCCATTGCTAATATTATGCAAGACTGCGTAGAAAAAGGGTGCCATGCTGATGGAATTCTACCGGGTGGACTTCAGGTTAAGCGCCGCGCACCAGAACTTTATAAAAAACTAAAGAATAAAGAAACACCGAAATCGCCTACAGTGACGGGTTCTTTTTTATGGCCTACGGTCTATGCCATGGCGGTGAATGAGGAAAATGCAGCGGGTGGTCGTATTGTAACCGCACCCACTAATGGTGCAGCAGGTATTGTTCCGGCCGTGCTGACTTATTATCGTCATTTCTATGAAGACGTTAGCGAAAAAACGATCGCTGATTTTTTATTAACAGCCGGTGCTATTGCCTTATTATATAAAACCAATGCGTCCATATCAGGTGCCGAAGTCGGTTGTCAGGGCGAAGTCGGCGTAGCTTGTTCTATGGCGGCAGGCGCTTTGACAGCCGTGTTAGGAGGCACCTTAGAGCAAACCGAGAATGCTGCAGAAATGGCGATGGAACATCATTTAGGAATGACGTGTGATCCTGTTGCTGGTTTAGTGCAAATTCCCTGTATTGAACGTAATGGTGTGGGTGCAGAAAAAGCAATTAAACTGGCCTATTTAGCATTAATGGAAGATGGTAAAAATAAAAAGGTTTCTTTAGATAAAGTCATTGAAACCATGTTTGTAACAGGAAAGGACATGATGAGCATTTATAAAGAAACTTCCTTAGGTGGATTGGCTAAATCATTAGCAGTAAATATAACAGAACGTTGATTATATTCTTCGCTCTTGCATTTTTTGAAAGTATTTTTATGCACAAATAGCAAATATGGCTTTTTAAGCTATATTTAGTTTGTTTGGGTAATAGATAAACAGGGAAGTAGCATGAGTTTTTTTAAAGTAGTCAGTGCGTTAGTGCTGGGCGTGTTTTTGTGTTTTGCGCCGGCTTTGCTTTACGCCGCACCCGTTCCGTGTTGTGTCAAACCACATTATCATCATCCTCACCGTTTGTATTTTGATTTAGGTGTAGGTAAAACCTATGATTTTGCGAGTAGTAACAGTTTTTTAGAGAATAACGGATTGATTCTCGGCAATCTTAATACGCTTATTTCTTACAGCACACCCTTTTTCTTTATAGGTTTAGGCTACCAATGGACGCAGGATTCTCAATGGTTTCCTTATTTAAATGTAGGTCTGCAGCATCGCTATACTGCTCCGGTTAATGTAGCTGGGATCTCGAATACAGCGCCAGTAGGGATCACTAATTATACTTACCGGATGCAACAGGAAAGTTGGCTTATTATGACGAAAGCGGATATCTATAAATGGAAAAGATTCATGCCGTATCTTACCGCTGGTATGGGGGCTTCCTTTAATAGAATTAGTCAGTTATTTATCAATGCACCTGATTTTGCAAACCAATTAGCGGGTTCTACGACGCACACAGGTGATTTTAGCTATAGTTTTGGTGCAGGTATAGATTTCATTGTAAAAGATGATTTTTGGCTAAGTTTAGGTTACTTCTTTGATGATTTTGGAAAAAATAAGATAAATAAGGTATTTGCAAATGAGCTTGGACCTGGATTTTCTCTGGGCGAATTGAAAAATGCCAGTTTGCATGCGAATAGCTTTTACTTAAAGGCGCGTTATCTTTTTGCTTGATTTTGCTAGATTATTTCGAGTGGATCGACATCCAGGGACCATCTGACGCGACGATGATTGATTAACCCCGGTATTAATTTTGTTAATGGTTTTAGTAAACTGTGCAAATCATTACGTTTGTTTGCTTGAAATAATAACTGAGCGCGATAATAGCCCGCACGACGTGGTGATAAAGCAGGAATAGGACCTAGTACGGTTACATTGCTTTGTAGCTGGGTTGCGTGTTGTTTAACTTCATTTAAAAATGCCAATGGATAATCCGATGTGATTGCCTCAGCCTGCACTAATGCCAAATGGCTGTAAGGCGGTAACATGGCTGTTTGCCTTTCTTGCAGTAATTTTTCACTAAAATCCAAATAGCCTTGATTTACCAGCTGTAGTAATAAAGGATGTTCGGGATGATGGGTTTGAATAAGTACTTCCCCCGGTTTATCAGCACGGCCGGCACGACCCGCTACTTGCATGATAAGTTGTCCTGTTCGTTCTAAAGCACGAAAGTCAGCGCTAAATAATCCAGCATCCGCTTCTAAAATACCGACCAGAGTCACATTAGGAAAGTGGTGCCCTTTTGCTAACATTTGTGTACCGATTAAAATCTGACTGTTTCCTTGATGTATATTTTTTAATAAATCCTCTAAGCTGCCTTTTTTTTGCGTGTTATCTCGATCAAGTCGTACTATTCCAACACCAGGAAAATATTTTTTTAAGGTTTCTTCCAAACGTTGTGTACCTTGGCCTAAGCTGACTAACTGCGGTTCTTTGCAAGCAGGACAATGCGTAGTAAGCGGACAACGATACCCACAATAATGGCACTGCAAATGCGCGGGCTTTTTGTGAAAAGTCATGGTTTGATCGCAATGCGGGCAATTGGCTGTCCATCCGCAGGCGTGGCAAATCGTCAGTGGTGCAAAACCACGACGGTTTAAAAATAAAAGTACTTGGTTCTGATTTTTTAGATGTTGCGCCATACTTTGTAATAGTAGGGGTGAAAATCCCTGCTCAAGTTTTTGATGGCGTAGATCAATAAAACGAAGTTTAGGTAAAATAGCGCAGCCTGCACGGTTTGGTAATGATAAAAAATGATATCGTTCTTGTTTTGCATTGGCCAGACTTTCTAAAGAAGCGGTGGCTGATCCTAATACAATAGGACAGTTTTCAAATTTAGCGCGCATCAATGCTAAATCACGCGCATGATAGCGTAATCCTTTTTGTTGTTTAAACGACGCATCATGTTCTTCATCAATAATAATAAGACCAGGGCGATGAAGCGGAGTAAATAAAGCAGAACGTGTACCCATAATAATCGCCGCATCGCCGCTTTTAGCTAATAGCCAATGCCTTAAACGTTGTTTATCGGTGAGTCCGGAGTGAAATAACACTAAAGGTACCGCAAAACGTGCTTGAAAGCGTGCTAACATTTGCGGCGTTAAGCCAATTTCAGGTAGCAATACCAACACTTGTTCTTTTCGCTTGAGTACCGCTTCGATGATTTCAAGATAAACCTCAGTTTTGCCGCTTCCTGTCACGCCATGCAGTAAAAAGGGTTTAAATTGACCGAGCGATTGCGTTACTGTGGCCACAGTGGCTAGTTGATGAGTGTTTAATGTGATGGTGGTTGAATTAATTTTAATATCATCATTTTTTTCTAATGGTATAGCAGCGAGCGATAAGGGTTTGCCTTTTTTGGATTTTCTCAATAACGCTGGGAAAGCATTGGCAAACACTTCGCCTAAAGGCGTGTGATAATAGCGGCTTGTCCATTCAAATAAATGTAATAAAGCATCGGATAAAAGTGGTAGCGCGTCGAGAATAGCGATGGCTGTTTTTAATTGAGAGGTAGGTAATTCAGAAGTTTCACTGACTTCAACCAAAAAGCCTACTTTTTCCTGCTTCCCAAAAGGAACTAATACCCGTAGTCCTTTTTTTAGTGGAATATCAGGCAAATCAGTAGGCGCTAAATAATCAAAATAGTGAGCTATCGGCACTGAAAGAGCGATTCTGAGAATAAGTGCCATGTATGTAATTAGCCTTTCATAATATATTAATGTGAGTTAGCATAGCGATAATTAGGAGAAGCCAATGCCAAACCTAAATTACACCATAAGTTATAACAAAGAACTACAAATCTTGGAGTTTAGACATGAGGCTTTGTTTAGTAATGGCTATAATCAACCGCTAGCAAAGCTATTTAACAATTTCGGATATAATTTAACTAATATTATTTTAGATAGGCATAACTTATCAGTTTGTCTTATTTCTAAATATGAGGTTAATGCTATCGCTTATGGTGATGATGTACGATGTAATGAACATGTCACCGATATCGTATTTTCACATGGAGAGTATAGAGATTATAAAAACCACTATCCAGGTTTTCTTTCTCCAAAACAATTTACGCATTGGCAGAATACTGTCAAAGAGGTAGATAAACCCGCTATTTTAAAGCTGCTTTATCAGGATAATAAAATATCCCGTGCGTATTTACTTAAATACTCTAATTATCCCGCTTCTCGCTATGAATTAGGGAGATATAATTTGATGGATAATTTTTTTGGAAAAGGTGCTATCCAAACTAAAAAAATTGATGAATTGACTTTACCGCTTTCTATAAAGGAAGACCTAAAGTGTAGTTTGTCAAACGATGAGACAGGAAAGCATTGTGAAAGCAATGCGAAGTCGAAGAGCCCGCGATAGGCGTGCGTTGACGGGCGAAGCAGGAAACGCATCACGCCGTAAAGTCATTTGTGGGAGGCACGGGCATGAACTCCGAAGGAGTGAGTGCGTGCCGGACGCAGGACGTATCGCGGCCTAATTTCAGTCGCGTCATGCGAACGAATTTCGGGGACACGATGGCCGAAATTCTTCGGGAGCATAGCGACTCACTTGACCCAGATTTTCTTAGACAAGAAGAATTTTCATGCGGGCAGAATATTATCAGAGATGTAGGTAAATCAGCTGTTTTAAAGATGCTTTATCAAGATAATAAAATATCCCGTGCCTATTTACTTAAATATTCTAATCCTCCTGCTTCTCTCTATGAATTAAGTAAATATAATTTGCTTGATAATTTATTTGGAAAGGATGTTATTCAAGCTGAAAAAATTGATAAGTTACCTCTTCCTCGTCTTATAAAAGAGGATCTAAAGCTTAGTTTTTCAAGGTCTTAGGATGGTTTTAAGCAATTGCCATATTGTTTCTGCGTTTGTGTCTAAGGGTTGATGGGTCTGCGATGTTCCCATTGTTCCTATGAGTTTTGGATCAGTAGGACCATACAAGGTAATGGTGGGGACTTCTAAAGCGGCGGCTAAATGACTTAATCCCGTATCCACACACACAGCTGCTTTGGCGTGTAACAGCACGCTAGCTAGTTCATTTAAGCTTAATGCGGGTAATACCTTTACATTGGAATGCTGGTCACGAATTCGTAAAGCGCGTTTTTTTTCTTCTTCATTACCCCAGGGAATAAAAAAAGGTATTTTTTCTTGTGCCGTTTGTTCTGCAAGAGAATACCAATAGGTTTCAGGCCAGCATTTAGCTGACCAGCTAGCATTGGGTACAAATACCAGATAATTTTCTGGCAAAGTAAACTTTGTTAAGTTTAAACGTGTTTTGTCTATACCATAGCAAGGCGGAGTTGTAGGTAAAGTATATGCAAACGCCTCGGCAAATAATTGACGGCTACGGTTGATGGCATGTTGTTTCCAGGGTACAGAAAATGTTTTTTGATAGGCTAGATTAGCAAAAAGCTCTCTGACTGAGTTTTTATCGAAGCCTACCCGATAACCACGACTTAAGCGTGTTGTGACTGCACTTTTGATGGAACCTTGCGCATCAAGCACTTTATCGTAGTGTTGTAATCGTAGTTGTTTATAAAATCGCTGAACTTCATGCTGTCGTAAACTTCGGTAGATTTGTCGGCGCCATCGGCGTAAAGCAATTGGAATGACTTGCCTCACATTTTTATGCCACATTGGAATTTCAGTAAAGGCTTCTTCAGTCACCCAGTCAAATTGGATGCCAGGTAATGCTGTGCTGGCATCATTGATAGCCGGCAAGGTATGGATAATATCACCCATAGAAGACATTTTTACGATTAATACACGCATGAAATAAGCATAGTTCAGATAAAGACCATTAAACTAGCATAAAGTGCGCTTGCTTGCGAAGAAGGAAATGTTCCATTAGACTAAATTGAGCTTGCTTTGACCTATCAGGCAAAGACAAGTGATTATTCCAAATATATAAATAATCTAATGATGAGGACTTGATCATGCGACAGGTATCCAACGTTACCCACGTCTGTATTTTACAGGGTGGTTATCAATGAGCAGCCAGCTTTTTACCCAAAAAAAACAAGCACAAGAAAAAATTGCCGTACTGACCTGCTATGATTACACCACGGCAAAAATTCTCAACGATTCTACGCTTGATGCGTTGCTGGTAGGTGATAGCCTAGCAATGACCATGCACGGTTTTAAGGATACTGTGATGGCCACATTGACGATGATGGAACTACATACGGCAGCGGTTAGTCGTGGCGCAAAGGATAAATTTATTATCAGTGATCTTCCTTTTTTAAGTTATCGTAAATCACTACGTCAAAGCGTTTCTGCCGCTGAAACGTTAATGCGCGCAGGTGCACATGCACTTAAATTAGAAGGTGCCGCTGGTAATCTCAGCTTAATTTCTCATTTAGTTGAATCAGGCATTCCAGTGATGGGACATTTAGGTTTAACACCACAATTTGTCCATGTACTAGGTGGTTACAAAGTTCAGGGAAAAACCGTAGCTGCCGCTGAGCGCTTAAAACAAGATGCTTTAGCTTTACAAGAAGCAGGCTGTTTTGCCTTGGTACTGGAATGTATTCCGGCACCTTTAGCAAAAGCGATTACACAGCTTTTAAATATTGCCACTATCGGAATTGGTGCTGGCTCAGATACCGATGGTCAAGTCTTAGTATTGCAAGATCTTTTAGGGTTAAATCTGGATT
Source organism: Rickettsiella endosymbiont of Dermanyssus gallinae (assembly GCF_019285595.1). NCBI lineage: Bacteria > Pseudomonadati > Pseudomonadota > Gammaproteobacteria > Legionellales > Coxiellaceae > Rickettsiella > Rickettsiella endosymbiont of Dermanyssus gallinae. The sequence goes on along the minus strand of NZ_CP079094.1, from coordinate 1,740,772 downwards.
TCAAAGCTAAATTTGTCAAACACTTTTTAAGTGGCAGTCAGTTACTGAATGAAAGCGTTAATCAGTATGTTCAATCCGTCAAACAAAGAGAATTTCCAAGCTATGAACATTGTTACTAGTATTAACGAATGGCGAGTTTTAAGGAAAAAAATACACGGTAAAAGTATTGGTTTTGTGCATACCATGGGTCATTTACATGAAGGTCATTTGAGTTTATGCGCACGTTCCCAACAAGAAAATGAAATTACAATCGCGGCTATTTTTATTAACCCCACACAGTTTAATCGCGATGAAGATTTTGCCAATTATCCGCGTACCTTAGAAAAAGACAAAAGCTTGTTGGCTGAACAAAAAGTCGATTATTTACTCTTATTAGATAAACAAGCTATCTATCCTGATGATTATCATATACAGGTTAGTGAAACAACTGAATTAAGCCAAATACTTGAAGGAGAATTTCGCCCCGGTCATTTTAATGGCATGTTAACCGTGGTTTTGAAATATTTAAATATAGTTAAACCATCACGTGCGTATTATGGAGAAAAAGATTATCAGCAATTATTGCTCATAAAAAAAATGGCACAGGCACTGTTTTTAGAAACAGACATTGTTGCTTGTTTAACAGTACGTGCTGAAGATGGATTGGCATTGAGTTCCAGAAATTCACACTTAACAACAGATCAGCGTGAAAAAGCACGTCATTTCCCAGAGATGTTAAAAAAATTGCAGCATTCAGCATCGGCGGCTAAGCAATTAGAAGCTTTAGGATTTAAGGTTGATTATGTCGCTGATCAATGGGATCGGCGCTTAGCGGCAGTATGGTTAGGGGATGTAAGGCTGATTGATAACGTAGATTACACTATGCCGAAAGTGCTCGGTGACGTGTAATTTTTACGATGGCTTTAATCGTACGGAGTAATCGAATAATTTTAGCAAGATGCTTTCGATTTTTTACGGATAGTGTGAAAAGAATAATGCTATGTTCTCTGTCATGGTTTTCAACTTGAATGTTATCGATGTTGGTGTTTGCTTTAGCAATGCGATGCGTTAAAAGAGCAAGAACGCCACGTTGATTTAAGGTTTCAATATAAAGGTCAGTTTTATAAAGACCTTCAGTGATTTTTTCCCATTGTACGGGGATAGCGCGATGTTTGTTTTTTTTCAATAACCGTACCGCATATTTACAACGTTGTAAGTGTACCGTAAGGCCATGGCTTGCATTGAGTAAGCCAATGATCTCATCGTCTGGAATAGGGCGGCAGCATTCAGAAAACGTAATTAAACTATTTTCTGTATTCTTAATGAATAAGGGCAATGGGCTTGGGCTATCTTTTTTTGAAATATTTTTTAAATTTGTCAGTGAGCTAGCAATCATTGATGGATGGACATGGCCTAATCCGATCGCTTCGAGTAAATCTTCAAAGGATGCATAATGAAATTTATTCAATGTTTTAGTGCTGTATTTAGGTGATAGGTGCGTACTATCTTTCCCTAGAGGGCTTAATGTATTGTCGAGTAAGCGCTGTCCTAGTTGAACCGCTTCGTTATGTTGTTTAGTTTTAAAAAATTGGCGAATATGGCTACGTGCCCGCCCAGTGGCGGCAAAATCTAACCAACGTGAGTCTGGCAAGGCTTGTGGATCGGTTGTAATTTCCACAGTTTGGCCGCTTTGTAATGCTGTACTTAAGGGGACTGGTTGTTGATCAATTTTAACCGTAACACAATGGTTTCCTATATCTGAATGGATCGCATAGGCAAAATCGATAGGTGTGGCTTTTTGGGGTAGCTCGATGATATCGCCTTTAGGTGTGAAAATATAAATATCAGAAGGAAATAGATCGATTTTGACGCTTTCTATAAACTCTAATGAACTTGAGGTTGTTTTTTGAATATCAAGTAATCGTTTAAGCCATTCACGAGCACGTAAATGTGGTCTAAGTTCGCTTTCTTTATTTTGATCTAACCAATAACTCACGATGCCATGCTCAGCACACTTGTCCATGTCAGTAGTACGGATTTGAATATGTATAGAAGTACTGGGCCCAAATAAGGTGGTGTGTAATGCTTGATAACCATTGGCTTTGGGTAGCGCTATATAATCGTGAAAATGATCCGGTAATGGCTTATAAAGGTTATGCACGGCACCTAAAACGCGGTAACAAGAGTCAATGTTGTCTACAAGAATACAAAAAATCGGAATATCAATAATTTCATTAAACCCTAAATGATTTTCGCGCATTTTTTTATAGATAGGGTAAAGATGCTTTTTTTTATGCCAAATCGCGGTAGGGTGTAAGTGATTTTTTTGAAAAGCGGTTTTTATTTCAGTTTCGATCTTACTTATCAATGCTTTACGTTTTCGTCTGGTTTTTTGTAATGCGGCTTCTAAAATACGATAGCGCCAAGGATGAAGATTAAGTAAGCACAGATCTTCTAGTTCAACGCGTAAGGCATGCATTCCTAGACGTTGGGCAATCGGTGCATAGATATCTAGCGTTTCTCTGGCAATGCGTTGACGTTTTTCCGGTGGAACAACGGATAAGGTACGCATATTATGTAAACGATCCGCCAGCTTAATGAGAATGATACGTATATCTTTTGCCATAGCGAGCAGCATTTTGCGAAAATTTTCTGCTTGCGCTTCGGCACGGCTTTGAAATTGAATTTGGGTAAGCTTACTCATGCCATCGACAAGCTCTGCAATTTCAGGGCCAAAGGTGTTGGCTAGGCTATTTTTTTCGATAGCGGTATCTTCAATGACGTCGTGCAGGAGTGCCACGATCAGGGTTTGTGCATCCATATGCATTTGCGCTAAGATTTTAGCGACAGCAAGTGGATGGGTGATATAAGGATCACCACTATGCCGCTGTTGGCCAGCATGCGCTTTAGCGGCAAATTGATAAGCGTGGTAGATACGTTCGACTTGATCGGGTGGTAAATATTCTTGCGCTTCTTGTTTGAGTTCACTAAACAGATGCATGCAGGATCCCCGCCAAGCTATTATGGAGTAGTGGTTTGTGCACCACTTTCTAGTTCGGATTTTCCTTCTGTTTCATTAAGTCGTCCGCTTGCAATTTCTCTAAGCGCGATGACAGTCGGTTTATCATTCTCAGGCTCAACCATCGCCATGCCGCCCTTTGCAATTTGTCTTGCGCGTTTTGATGCTATAATGACTAGCTCAAAATGGTTTTCAACTTTTCGTAAGCAATCTTCAACAGTAATACGTGCCATATTCTTTTCTCTATCAAATTAACTAATTCTTTAATACTGGGCCTTACCCCGGATTTCTCTAAGACAGGGCATGCCCTTAATAAGTCTCACTAAGTGACGCTTATCTCAGTTTTTTCGAGAGCAACGTTCAATCTATAGGCTACACTATATCATTATTTGGCTTATTTTATACTAGATTCTCTTGGTAGAGGGCATTAACTAGCCTGCATGAGGGCTGTGGTGACATCGAGCATTCGATTGGAAAACCCCCACTCATTGTCGTACCACGCTAACACCTTCACAAAATCGCCCATTACGCGGGTTTGTGTCGCATCTACGGTAGAGGAAGCCGGGTTATGGTTATAATCAATAGAGACCAAAGGTTCTTCGCTGTAGTTCAATATGCCTTTAAGAGACTCTTCTTGAGAGGCTTGTTTCAATATTTGATTCAGTTCTTCAACGGTCGTTGCACGTTTTGCTTGAAAGCTTAAATCAACCAGGGAAACATTAATCGTTGGGACGCGTATGGCGAGACCATCTAATTTACCCGCTAATTCAGGAAGCACAAGGCCTACAGCGCTAGCTGCACCAGTTTTTGTGGGGATCATCGATGATGTGGCAGAACGCGCGCGATGCATATCGCTATGGTGCGTGTCTAATAATACTTGGTCGTTAGTATAGGCGTGAATGGTGGTCATCAAACCTTGAATGATGCCTAGTTTTTCGTGCAGGGGTTTTACAATCGGCGCTAGACAGTTGGTCGTACACGAGGCATTAGAAATAATTTTATGCTCGGCTTTTAGAGTGTGGTGATTGACACCATAAACAATGGTGGCATCCACATCTTTTCCAGCAGGGGCGGAAATAAGCACTTTTTTTGCGCCGGCTGTGAGGTGCTTAGCTGCTTTATCAGGGCTAGTAAATAAGCCCGTGCATTCGTGTACCACATCGATATTGAGTGCTTTCCAGGGTAGTTTTTCTGGATCACGCTCTGAAACCATTTTTATAGGGTGGTCATTAATAATTAAATGATCACCTTCAACCACAACGGTTCCTGGAAATTTTCCATGGGTAGTATCGTAGCGGGTTAGGTGGGCATTCATGTTGATATCGGCTAAATCATTGATCGCTACAATTTCTATGTTGAGTTTTTTGGGTGATTCAAAGATTGCTCTTAGGATATTACGGCCAATGCGTCCATAACCATTGATAGCAATTTTTGTCTTCATCGTTATTTTCCCCTTGTTTTTAAGCTGCTAATAATTTATTGAGTGTTTTAATGACATGTTCAGTGGTGAAACCTAAGGCCGCAAATACAGTAGCGCCGGGTGCAGATTCACCAAATCTATCCAAGCCAATTACTTTCCCTTCGCAGCCTACATAGCGATACCAAAAATCAGTATTACCAGCCTCGATGGCAAGCCGTTTAGTGATCGTAGGAGGTAAAACAGCGTGTTGGTAAGCGACATCTTGTGTAGCAAAACGATCGCTGCACGGCATAGATACCACACGAATTTTTTTGCCTTGTTGATTTAGCGATAGTGCCGCACTCATAGCGAGGCTTACTTCAGAGCCGGTGGCGATAATAATGGCCTCTGGTGTAGATTCACAATCAAGAAGGATGTAAGCACCACGATTGATAGGGGATAAACTTGTTTCCGAGTGGGGTTGTGGCGCTAAGCCTTGTCGTGTGAGTAATAAACAAGTAGGGCCTTGATGCTCTAGGGCTTGCTGCCACGCGATGGCTGTTTCAACGGCATCGCAAGGCCGCCATACAGAAAGGCCAGGAATCATACGTAAACTATTGATATGCTCAATAGGTTGATGCGTAGGACCATCTTCGCCTAATCCAATTGAATCATGTGAGTAAACGAAAATAACGCGCTGTTTCATTAATGCGGCAAGGCGAATGGCATTTCGTGCATAGTCACTGAATACTAAAAAAGTGCCGCCATAGGGAATAAATCCAGCATGTAGTGCGATACCATTCATCATCGCCGACATACCAAATTCTCGAACACCATAATGGATATAATTCCCAGCAGGGTTTTCTCGATCTAATACACGAGAGGTTTTGCTAAAGGTTAAATTAGATTCGGTTAAATCCGCTGAACCACCTAATAATTCAGGTAATAGAGGACTAAAATCATTTAAGCTGTTCTGCGATGCTTTACGCGTAGCAATTTTTTCAGATGATTTTTTAATGGTTTCCAAAATGATCTTCCTGGATTTTTCCGACCAATCTTCAGGAAGTGCATGGTTAATGCGGCGTTGAAATTCTTTACTTAGCTCGGGATGCGCTTGTTGATAGTGTTGCCATTTTTCTTTCCAGCTATTTTCTAAAGTGCTGCCTTTTTCGCGAGCATCCCAACATTGATAAATATCATCGGGGATTTCAAAAGCAGGATAATCCCATTGTAATCCTTGTTTAGTGGCGGCTATTTCTTCGTCACCTAAAGGTGCTCCGTGTGCTTCGTGACTACCCGCTAAGTTAGGTGCACCAAAGGCGATGTGTGTTTTACAGCAAATTAAGCTAGGTTTATCGGTTACGGCGCGTGCTTGTTGAATGGCTTTTTTTAGTTGCTCAGGATTATGGCCATCGACATCAGGGATAACATGCCAATTATAGGCCTCGAAGCGTTGCGGTGTATTGTCTTTAAACCAACCTGTGACATCACCATCAATGGAGATGTTGTTGTCATCCCAGAAAGCAATTACTTTTCCTAGGCCCAAACAACCGGCTAATGAAGCTGCTTCATGAGAAATACCTTCCATTAAACACCCATCACCCATGAAAACATAAGTGAAGTGATCGACTATTTCATGATTAGGACGATTAAACTGCGCCGCTAAACTTCGCTCAGCTAATGCCATGCCAACAGCATTAGCAAACCCTTGCCCTAAGGGGCCGGTGGTGGTTTCTATACCGGGTGTGACGCCAACTTCAGGATGACCGGGTGTTTTTGAATGTAATTGCCGAAATTGTTTAATATCTTCTAAGGTAAGATCGTAACCTGTCAGATGAAGTAGCGCATAGTGCAGCATGGAACCATGCCCATTTGATAATATAAAACGATCGCGATCCGACCATTGCGGATTACTAGGATTATGCTTAAAAAAATCTTGCCATAAAACAGTCGCAATATCGGCCATTCCCATCGGCATACCAGGGTGACCTGAATTGGCCTTTTGTACGGCGTCCATGCTCAACACACGAATGGCGTCAGCACATTTTTTTTGATAAGGCATATAAATAAATTTGCTTAGAAAACATCAACTATAATCGCATGCACTATAATAATAGTAGCCGCGAGGATTACCAAACCTAATAAAAATTTTCCACCTGCTACTTGATAAGGAAAAGTATTCTGTTGACGATAACGTCCTGACCAAGCCATGAGTGCTGGAAGTAAAGCTAACAAACTAGCGCACCAAATACCAGCATAATTTAATGCCGTCATAAATGCGCCAGGAAAGAATAAAACAATGATTAAGGGCGGAAGAAATGTAAGTAGAGTCGTTATACTTTTACCTTTTTCGGTTTTGTTTAAGGCAAAACCATCTTTTAAAAAGTCAGCTAGACTGAGTCCTACGCCTAAAAAAGAAGTAGCAAGACAAATAGATGTAAATCCCCATGCGAGTCCGGTAATGAGATTTTTACCTAATAATGTGCTGAGTGTATTCGTTAATTCACTGGTAGGTTGTTTAGCCTGCGCAATGTGCACAAGACCTGAATCACCGCCAAGCGGTATGATGCCCATAATAGCGGCATTCCATAAAATATAACAAATGAGCGGGATTAGACTGCCAAAAATAATGACACGACGTAGTTGTTGTACATCACTATGAAAATAACTTCGTAAGCTAGGGATGATTGCGGCGAAACCAAACGAGGTGATCATAATGGTGAGGCTGCTTGGCAAATAATGAAACTGTCCTTGATGCAACTGTTTTGATGAAAGAAAAGGGAAAATTAATACAATCAGCAGAATATAAATGAGTAATTTGCCGCCCATTAACGCGCGATTGAAGGTATCGACGGAGCGTATGCCTTTATAGACAATGATACCCAACGCGAGGACAAACAAAACGGCCATCGATTTGAGCGAGAAATGTAGGTGTGCTTTTTGAAATAAACCCTGTAAAAAATCTGAGCCGCCCGCAATATAAGCGGCGAGCAAAGAATACAATAATAATAAGTAGCATAACCATGTCACTATTTCGCCGGTTCGTCCTAACGTAGCACGTGCCATAGAGACTAAATGGCTATTAGCAGGGAACCAAAGATTGACTTCTAATATCAATAAACCACCTGCAAGCATAATAGCCCAGCAGGCTATTAAAAATAATGTGGAGTTAATAAAGCCAGATTGTGCCGTGGCGAGAGGTAATGCCAGCATTCCACCACCGATGGCGTTGCCGCTGATCATGAGAATGCCGCCGATTTGTTTAGTATTCATTTTTTTCCAGTTAATAACAGATTAAATTAGACTTAAAACAATAAGAAAGAAGGAAGCCATCAGTAAAATAGTTAATAAATATTTACCACCGCTTACCTGATAGCCAGACGCACATTTTTTTATATAGCGTCCGCTCCAAGCCATCATCGCGGGAAGTGCTATTAATAGTATGGCGCAAAGTACACCCGCATAGGAGAGGGCTTTAATAAATACATTAGGATAGTGATAAGCAATAATTAAAGGCGGTGTAAAGGTCAGCGCATAAATCATTAATTTATTTAAGCTGGTTTTTTTAATAGCAAATCCATCGCTTAAAAAATCAAAAAGACTTAAAGCGACGCCTAAAAAGGAGGTAGCCAGGCAAATGGCGGTAAATGTTTTTGCTAAAAAGTTAATAAGTGGTTTATGGAGTAATTGACTTAAGGCATTAATTAAATCACTGCTTGAATGGCTTGAGTGCGCCATGACCGCTAAACTAATTGGTCCTTGTGGGGGAATGACACCCATAATGACTAATTCCCACAAAATGTAACAAATCAATGGAATGACACTGCCAATTAGAATAGCTTTACGTAATTGCGACACATTATTTTTAAAATAGCTGCGTAGGCTAGGGACGATGACCGCAAATCCAAAAGAAGTGATGATGACGGTGATGCTAGCGATAACGCCCGGAAGATGAAGGAATTTTCCAGGTGTTAAAAGATAGTCAATCGAGACAAAGGGAAAAATACAGAGGACTAATAAACCTGTGGCGGCTAATTTGCTAAACATTAGCCCCCGATTTACATAATCAACGGATCGAATACCTTTATAAACCACGATACTTAATAAAAAAGCAAATAAGCCAGTAGAAATTTTACTGCTCAGTTTTATATGAAATCCATTTAAAAAATGCTGTAGAAAATCGCCTCCGCCAGAAACATAAGCGGCCAATAAGGCATACAGTAATAATAAATAACTAACCCAAGCAATCACTTGACCAAAACGACCTAAGGTTGTTTTCGCCATCGTAATTAAATTACTGTTTACCGGATGCCAGAGGTTAACTTCTAAAAGAAGTAAAGCACTGGCTGTCATAACCGCCCAGCAAATAACAAGGAATAGAAGGGCGTTGATAAAGCCTAACTGCGCGGTGGCAATAGGTAAGGCAAGCATTCCGCCACCGATGCTGGTGCCGATAATCAGTAAAATGCCGCCGATCAATTTATTATTCATAATTTAAGCTTTTAGTAAAAAGAGGGTTGACCAGGCGGTCTCGTTTTAAAGCGGCGATGTATCCACAGGTATTGTTCAGGATGAGCACGAACTGCTTCTTCTAATGCGTTATTAAAATAAAGTGTTGCCTCCGTGGGCTCAAGCTCAGCAAAATTTTTTAAAATAGGTGCGATCGTAATTTGATAACCTTTTCCATCGGGAAGACGATGATAAAATAAAGTGACAGCTTGCGCATGGGTTTGTTTGGCATAGCGGCTAGGTGTTGTAATGGTGGCTGTTTCTATATTAAAGAAAGGGGAAAAAATACTGTGTGCCGCACCATAATCTTGATCGGCCGCATACCAAATAGCGGTGTTTTTCTTGAGTGCTTTAATGATTTGACGTACGGCGTGTCGATGAATAGGTTGCATCAGTTTAAAATTTCTATGTCGTTTTAGTAGCATGTCAATCACTTGATTTTTTTGCTCACGGTAAACGACTGACATAGGAAAAATAGCTGAGAATAAACGTCCGCAAATATCTAGTGAGGTAAAATGACCACTTAAAATAATCACGCCTTGTTTTTTTGCAATGGCATCATGTAAATGTTCTAAGCCTTCTACATGAAGCAGCGGCGCTAGTTTGTGGGGTGGCACCCACCACGCCATGGCTGACTCAATGAGACCCATACCGAGGGATTCAAAATGTTTTCGCAACAGTTGTTCTCGTTCGGGCTCGGATAGTTCCGGAAAACAAAGCGCAAGATTAATACGGGCAATACGTCGAAAACGTTTGAGTGGATAAAATGCAGCACGACCTAAATATTTTCCAATCGTTAACTGTATTTTATAAGGGAATTTACTTATCCCATATAAAATACCTAACCCCAGCCAAGTGAGCCAGTAACGAGGATGTAGCAGATTAAAGTGTTCGGTTTTCATTAGGTAGTAATAATCGAGCGACGGTTTGTTTGTTTATTATATGCTGCGCGATGATTTCATCGATATCCTGCTGGGTTTCACAATGGTACCAGATAGCTTCAGGGTAAATAACTAGCACAGGTCCCCGTTTACAGCGTCCTAAACAACCAGCACTACTAACCCGTATTTTCTTTTCCCCTTTATTATCAAGTTGTTTTATTTTGCTTTTTAAATAGTCTAACAAGGGTTTAGCGCCTCGTTTAGCACAGCAGTCTTTATTATTGTCGCGTTCGTTGACACAAAGGAAAATATGCTGTTGGTAGTAGGACATAAGCGGTCCGCGTGTTAGAAAGTAAAGTTCAACCCCGAGATTATATGCTTTTTTTCGGTTAAACTAGTAGTATGTACTTCAAGGAGGAGAAATGCCGTGACAAATACGACTCGCTACAGACCTTCTTTACTTCATCAACTGCATCGTTTGTCTCAGGAATGGGATCAATTATTTGAGCCAAACTATCCTGAGGATAATTCATTAGTGGAGACAAGCCATTGGGCGCCCTGCGTTGATATCAAAGAGGAGCCTGAGAGGTTTATACTTTATGCGGATATCCCGGGTGTCGATCCGAATGATATAGAAATCGCCATGGAAAATGGCGTATTAACTATCAAGGGTGAGCGTACGAGTGCGAAGAAAGAAGAAAGAGGCGGTTATACGCGTATAGAACGGTCAACAGGGTCTTTTTATCGTCGCTTTGCTTTGCCGGACACCGCTGATCCGGATAGGGTGACCGCTGAAGGTAAGCATGGGGTATTAGAAGTTATTATTCCTAAACGCGAGAAGATGAAGTCTAAAAAAATCAAAGTAGCAATGAAAAGAGATTAGTTTTTTAGTAATTTACTACAGAGGGTTTGTAGTGTCGGTATGATCGTTTTTTCAAACCACGGGTTTCGTTTCAGCCAAATATTATTACGCGGTGAGGGATGCGGGAGTGGGAAATACTGTGGTAAGTATTCTGAAAAAAAGGCTACATTATCAGTTAAGGTTTTTTTACTGCGATTTTTCAGATAATGCTGTTGAGCATATTGACCTATGAGTAGGGTTAATTGAATATGTGGAAGAGACTCTAGAAGAGGCGTTAACCAATGTTGAGCACATTCTTTTCTAGGCGGGAGATCACCCGAAGGGCCTGTTCCTGGATAACAGAATCCCATCGGGATGATGGCAATTCTTGATGCATCATAGAATATTTTTTTATCTATATTTAACCACTGACGTAAACGATCACCACTGGGATCATTCCACGGGATGCCCGTTTGGTGCACACGGATTCCAGGTGCTTGCCCTACAATGAGTAAACGACTTTGTGATTGTGCCCGTAGTATGGGGTTGGGTTTGAGGGGTAAATGGGCTGCGCAAACGTGGCATTGACGAATTTTCTCAAGTAGTAATGGTAATTTATTCATAGGTGGATAGAAGTTCTACTTGCCAAAGGGGCCCTACACCCACTAAAGTAAGCCCTAAAATAGGTTGCTTACAACAGGTAGGATCTATGGAGTATAAAGAATCGGATGTGTTAGTAGAAGAAGATAGTGGTGATGGGCATAATGAAGCCGCGTTATCACCGGATATCTTAGAGATCGAAGATGACGAATTAGATACATGGCCAGAAGAATTAGCGTTAGATGCATTAAATAAAAAGTCTAAGATTTCTCCCGTGCGTTTTTCTTTGGAAAAAAGGCGCGCTATCGAAGATTATTTAGAGCAACGACGATTGCGCGAAGAGTTCGACTATGAATTTGATACGGAAGCATCAGAAAATAATGATGTGACGAAGAGCGAGTAATTATGCACGGTAAGTTTTTGGATTTTGAACAACCCATCGCAGAGCTTGAAGCGAAAATAGAAGAACTGCGTAAGTTGGGTAATGATGCCGAAGTCAACGTGAGTGGGGAGATCAAACGTTTAGAACAAAGAAGGGTTGAAGAGATTCAATCTATTTTTAGTTCGCTTAATGCATGGCAGGTCGTTCAGTTAGCCCGTCATCCGCTACGCCCTTATTTCCTTGATTATGTAGATAAGATTTTTACAGAGTTCGATGAACTACATGGCGATAGACAATTTGCAGATGATGAGGCGATTATAGGGGGCTTAGCGCGTTTAGCCGATCAGCCGGTTATGATTATCGGTCATCAAAAAGGTCGTGGTACAAACGAAAAAGTACGGCGTAACTTTGGAATGCCTAGGCCTGAAGGTTATCGCAAAGCACTGCGATTAATGGAACTGGCAGAGCGATTTAAATTACCTATTTTAACATTTGTAGATACGCCCGGTGCTTATCCTGGTATTGATGCGGAAGAGCGTAACCAGAGCGGTGCAATTGCCATTAATTTACAAGCTATGTCTCAGCTTAAAGTGCCTATTATCTCTACCGTCATCGGTGAAGGTGGTTCTGGAGGCGCATTGGCTATTGGTGTTAGCGACCGCGTTTTAATGCTTCAATATAGCGTGTATTCAGTTATTTCCCCGGAAGGTTGTGCTTCTATTCTTTGGAAAAGTGCTGAGAAAGCGCCTGAGGCTGCTGCTGCGATGGCGATGACGGCAGAACATTTGCTAGAGTTAGGGTTAGTTGATCAAGTGATTGAAGAGCCACTGGGTGGGGCACATAGAGATCCGGATGGTATGCTCGATAGCCTAAAAAAAGTGCTTATTCAACAGTGTGAGCAATTACGTGGTTATTCTACGGATAAATTACTGGGTCAACGCTATGAAAAGCTATTAGCGATAGGAACATAAGCTAATAAGCCTTTACAAGCCGCGTTAGGCTTTGTATCGTCACCCCATGTTTAATCCTGAAAAACTCCTTATTTTATTGGATCAATATCCACAGTCGATTTTTTGGGTCGCTTATAGTGGCGGCTTGGATTCGCAGGTATTGTTACATGCACTTTCTCAGTTGGTACCCACTTCACGGTTACGCGCTATTCATATTAATCATGGCTGGCATAGCGAGGCGGCACAATGGGCAGATAAGTGTCAGCGAACCTGTGCACAGCTGGGCATTCATAGTGAAGTGATTGCCGTTGACGCTCAGCCAAAGCAAGGTGAAAGTCCAGAAGCTTATGCGCGACAAGTACGCTATGCGGCGATGGGGGAACGATTAGGAAGTGGGGATTGTTTATTGACAGCACATCACCGTGATGATCAGGCTGAAACGCTACTGTTACAGTCATTGCGTGGTGCGGGTCTTCGAGGTCTTGCCAGTATGTCTGAGGCTATGCCGTTTGCAAATGGATTTCTTGTTCGGCCTTTGTTGCAATGTACTCGTGCAGAATTGCAAGCTTATGCTGAAGCGCAACAACTGACATGGGTAGAAGATAGTAGTAATACCGATTTGCGATTTAATCGTAATTTTATGCGCCATCAAGTATTACCACTTATCCAGCAACGTTGGCCTGAAGCGAGTAAAACCTTAGCACGTGTTGCTGAAAATGCGGCAGAAGCACATCAACTACTTGAAGCGCTGGCCTATGAGGACTTGATAAAAGTTCGGGATCCACAATCAAATAATATACTGGTTTCCCATTTACTTCATTTAACACCCCCACGTCGACGGAATTGCTTACGTTATTGGCTGAAGCAATTACATTTTCCGCTACCTACTCAAATGCAACTGCAACAAATTGAGTTTTTGTTAGAAAGTAAAGGCGATGCGAATCCCCAAGTCAATTGGGGTGGTGTGCAAGTTCGTCGTTACCGTGATCTTTTATATCCGTTTATATTAAAAGAAAATAAACGGCCTAGCTTGCCTGTTGCCTGGGATCTACATCTACAACAAGCGGTTTTACCGTTACCACCGTTAGGGTTCTTAATGGCTGAGCGAACACAAGGCCAGGGAATTTCTTGTGAAAGTATTAAAGCAGAGTCGGTAACTATTAATTTTCGACAAGGCGGAGAGCGGTTTCATTTGCAAGGACGTCTCGGCTCTCATCCATTAAAAAAACTCTTTCAAGAATGGGCTGTTCCACCTTGGCAACGCGAAAAAATTCCTTTGATTTATTACAAGGAGCAGCTTATTGCGGTAGCGGGTTATGGCATTAATCCCAATTATTTGGCTAAGCCTAATGAGCTAGGGTACATAATCAGTTTAAAATCTATATAGAAAACTCATTGTCCCCGAATCTATTTTTACAGAAAATATATTATCGTACTAAGCATTTCTGTTACTGAATGTTTTAAGATAGGTACGGGGCAATGACGGTAGTTATTTTATGGTTGATGGTGGTCGTCGTCGTCTTTATTTTTGTTAAAAAAGTCGCGAAGTTGTTTTTCCGCTTCTTCTTTCTCGACGCCATATCGCTCTTTAATTTTTCCGACCAGCTGATCTTTATTGCCTTTGATTCCTTGCCAGTCATCATCGGTAAGTTTAGACCATTGTTCACGTAATTTACCGATCAATTGTTGCCATTTCCCTTTTAATTCATCTGCATTCATTGCTATCTCCTTATGTAATATCAACGGGTTTAAAAGATCTATACCCAAGAAGTACGAGCGGTATAGACAAAAAACAAGATAATTTCGTCTGATCGAGTATAGCGGAAGTCTACTCAGATACAAGTTGGGACATTATTCCCGCTTTTGCGGGAATAATGTCGTGCATTCACTAATGGATTGGTTTAAGCAGATTTACTGTCGCTTTTTTTTACTTCCAAGAGATGGATAGTAAATAACAGCGTTTGATTGGGGCCAATGGCTTTATCCACGCCATGTTCACCGTAAGCGAGTTGTGGGGGAATAGCGACTTCGAATTCAGCGCCCGGTTTCATCAATTTTAAAACTTCAGTCCAGCCAGGAATGACATTATTAATTGGGAAAGTAACAGGATCTTTCGATTTATCGAAAATTGTGCCATCGATAAATTTACCGGTATACATCACTTTTACCATTGAATTATCGCTAGGTGCTTCACCATTACCGGCATTAACAATTTTATATTGCATGCCGCTTTTCGTTGTGATAATGCCAGGCTTTGCTTTATTGCTAGCTAAGAAAGTATCGCCTTGCTGTTTGTTTTTATCGCTAACGGTTTTAAATTCAGTTTCTTTTTTAGCAATAAGTTGTTGTTGAAAGTTTTTCAATATATCCACCATTTGTGCTTGTGATAATGAGGTTTTTCCTAGGGTTGCATCTTTTAATCCATGGGCGAGTTCAGCAGGGTCGATATCGATCCCTTGTTCCTTAAAATTTTCACCCAGGTCAGCGCCAATACTGTAGCTGATTTGCGCTTTGCTCGGTGTTGATGTGGAGCTGATATGCTGGCTTGTCGCACCGAGTTGATTAACCGCGGAGGGAGGGGTAGTCTGTGCAGCCAGTGCCGATGAACTAACGATTAAACTAGCCGTTAGGGTAGAAAGGACGGATAATCTTGTCATTGGGTTCTTCCTCTTGGGGATAGCATTAAAAGAACGTTATATTGCCTTTATACGGCTCGTATAGCAAGATGCAAGCCTATACTCTTCGTACTTGAATTTTTGTCTGCGTTGCCGCTCAAATGGCATGGTTGGAAAACAAGCGATAACTAAGAATAAACTATGCAACTTTCTCAAGAATTTGATGTCATTGTGGTGGGTGGTGGCCATGCAGGGACTGAAGCGGCCTTAGCGGCAGCGCGTTTAGGCGCAGCAACCTTGTTATTGACACATAATATTGAAACACTCGGTCAATTATCCTGTAATCCTTCTATAGGGGGCATTGGCAAGAGTCATTTGGTCAAGGAAATTGATGCTTTAGGCGGTGTGATGGCGCGTGCCGCCGATCACGCCGGAATACAATGGCGTATTTTAAATGCCAGTAAAGGCCCAGCTGTACGGGCAACACGTGCGCAGATGGATCGTAATCTTTATAAACAAGCCATTCGTGCGACATTAGAAAATCAAGCTAATCTACTTATTTTGCAACAGGCAGTAGATGATCTACTTTGGGAAGGGAATCGTATTAAAGGCGTTATCACGCAATCAGGGATTCATTTTCGTGCTAAGACGGTGGTATTAACGGCCGGGACCTTTTTAGCCGGTAAAATTCACATCGGGTTACAACAATCACAAGGTGGACGAGCGGGGGAACCCGCGGCTATGCATTTAGCAGAGCGATTGCGTCAATTGCCCTTGCGAATTAATCGCTTAAAAACAGGCACGCCGCCGCGCCTTGATGGCCGAACCATTGATTATAAACAATTATTAGAACAACCCAGTGATTATCCTTTACCTGTGTTTTCTTATTCAGGAAAGCTAGAGCAGCATCCTGCGCAGATTAGTTGTTTCATTACACATACGAATGAAACAACGCATGCCATTATTCGTTCAGGCTTAGATCGCTCACCTATTTATAGTGGCGTGATCGATGGTATAGGACCCCGTTATTGCCCATCGATTGAAGATAAAGTCGTTCGATTTGCTGATAAAACAGCACATCAAATCTTTCTTGAACCGGAAGGTCTTAATACGCATGAAGTGTATCCGAATGGTATTTCAACCAGTTTACCTTTTGAAGTGCAAGTTGAATTAGTGCGTAGTATTAAAGGTTTAGAGCAAGTACACATAACCCGGCCGGGTTATGCCATTGAATATGACTTTTTTGATCCACGTGATTTATTTCCTTCATTGGAATCGCGCATACTAGAAAATTTATTTTTTGCTGGTCAAATTAATGGTACCACCGGCTATGAAGAAGCTGCCGCGCAAGGATTAATTGCGGGCTTAAATGCGGCGCGAAAAGCGCAAGCGAAATCAGCGTGGGCGCCGCGACGTGACGAAGCCTATATTGGGGTCTTAATTGACGATTTAATTACACAAGGTACTTTAGAACCTTACCGTATGTTTACCAGCCGTGCAGAATACCGTTTATTGCTTCGAGAGGATAATGCGGATCTACGCTTAAGCGAATCAGCGTATCATTTAGGTTTAATTGATGAAATCCGCTGGAAAATCGTCTGTAATAAACGAGATAGCATAGAGCAAGAACAACAACGTCTACAGAAACTTTCTGTCAAGCCAGAAACATCAGCTAGTAAGGCGATAGAAATGTATTTGCAACAGCCTTTGACTCGAGACTATCGTGTTTCTGAGTTACTGATACGGCCCGAATTAAATTATAGTGTTTTAATGAAAATAGAAGGTTTAGGTCCGGGTGTGTTAGATGTAGCCGTGAGTGAACAAGTTGAAATTCAAGCAAAATATCAAGGTTATATCGAGCGGCAACGCAGCGAAGTGCAGCGGCAAGCGCGTTACGAAGCGATTTCATTGCCCGTGAATTTAGATTATCACGCCGTTAAAGGGCTCTCTAATGAAGTACGGGAAAAATTAATTCAACATAAACCACTGACTTTGGGTCAGGCATCACGTATTTCCGGTATAACGCCGGCGGCAATTTCTCTCTTGTTGGTACACGTCAAAAAACATTAACACACGCTTGTATATTTTACTAAAGTTAATGCGCCTTTTTTCTGTTTTTTTTAAATATTAATCCATATTTCTCCAAATTAAAAAAATATAACGCCCATATATTTTTTATGTTTATAATACTAGACATATTAAAATTCTAAATGGAGATAGAAAAATGCAAGAAATAACAAGGATGTTTAAAAAAGCCCTTAAGAGTGGAAACATAGTTTCCGTTCATAACTTTCTAAAAAAATATCAACACGAAGACATTGCAAATTGGCGCTTAGACGCCGATGGATATTCTGCATTACATTATCTATCTTATGTTGAAGTTTCTATCGATGATCTACATCGTCGAAGATTAGCACGCTTACGATGAGACAGGAAAGCATTGTGAAAGCAATGCGAAGTCGAAGAGCCCGCGATAGGCGTGCGTTGACGGGCGAAGCAGGAAACGCATCACGCCGTAAAGTCATTTGTGGGAGGCACGGGCATGAACTCCGAAGGAGTGAGTGCGTGCCGGACGCAGGACGTATCGCGGCCTAATTTCAGTCGCGTCATGCGAACGAATTTCGGGGACACGATGGCCGAAATTCTTCGGGAGCATAGCGACTCACTTGTTATTAGAGTATGGAGCGAATGTTAATCTAAAAGCTAAATTTGATATAACGCCAATATTTGACGCCTGTGAATTGCCTTCTGAGCTATTAGTTGAATTTTTCATAAAGCACGGTGCTGACGTTGATATATTTGATGTCAGTGATCGAACCGTTCTTTTCTCCGCCGTAGAGAATAATGAAGTTGATATGGTAGTTGATCTTATAAACGCAGGTGCAGATGCAGTAATTGATGTGATCGATGAAAATGGTGATGCGGCTATCCACCGTGCATTAACACACCCCTTAGCTGATATTAGAGTATTACGGGAACTCATTAATGCCGGCGCTAATCTTGATCTCCAAAATAAAAATGGGCACACGCTTCTTCATTTAAATGTTTTATCTCATAAAAATGAAGCCGCGGCTCGATTGCTTTTAGAAAAGGGGGCTGATTATTCAATAGAGGTAAATGGGGTAACCGCGTTACAGGACGCTGCAAAAAGTGGATTTTATCCTTTAATTGATTGGTTAATAGACGAAGGTGTTTCTGTGCAAGCTAACAACGGAGTACTTTTAGAGGATTGTGTTGAAAAATTTAAGATTGTTTTACTAGAAAATCCAACATTGTTCAAACTTGTTGCGCTTATTTTGGGTTTAAATGATAAAAAGGATTACTTGTCAAATAAATGGAGCCTAATCCAACAAGAATTAATAAAAATGCAAAATACGAAAATAGGACTTACTGAATATTCATTTTACGATATTTTATCGGAAAGAAACCCGATAAAATTAAAAAATATTTTTAGTGACCAAATAGTCATAGACGCTATCAACGATAATACTTTAGAAGCGTTTCCTAATTTTTCCATGAAAATAAAAAGCTTGAAAAATAACATGAAGAGGATCGAGGGGGTTAGAACGCCCTATTCAATCTATGATATTTATACAGAAAAAGATAAAAATAAATTAGCAAATATTTTTTTGAATAGAAATTTAGAAAATAAAGTAAGGGAGCTATTGAATGAAGCTGATTTAGGCAATGTTGTAAGAAACAACTTATGGCGTAATTTACAAATAGGTGTTTAACGAAGAGATCTTTTACAAGCAAGCTTAGATTATAATACTGATAGCAATGGAGTGAAACGCTTATCTCAAGAAATGATATGGGAAATATTAAAATATCTTTCTTTAGAGCAATTAAGAGATATAACTTTCACTGGCCTCTCTGTAAAAGAAAATAGAGAAATTGACAGCGACTTAGCAAAAAACGTTGCTCAACTGTTTGTAATTTTATCAAGATACATAAGAAATGATAGAAATTTACCTATTATTTTTCGTGTAAAAAATGTAGATGATATCTTTGTTTTTCTTAAGGCACTAAATACTGAACAATTTATAGCGGTATTTAATTATGTTAAGGAAAACATACCTTTAAATATCTATGAGGTCAATGATTTTTATATTGTTTTTAAAAACTTAAATACCGAACAACGTGCCATGTTGTTTGATTTGATTAAAGAGAAATTGCCTTCCATCATTAAGAATAGCAATGATTTTTGTCATATTTATAAAAATTTAAATGTAGCACAACGTGCGATTTTATTTGATCAGGTTAAGGAACGGTTCCCATGATTTATCCAGGTTTCGGATGATTTTTACCGTGTTTATAAAAATTTAAATTCTGAGCAGCGCGCAATTTTATTTGATAGCGCTAAGAAAACATTGCCATCGCTCATTAAAAGTGCGGACGATTTTTATTTTATTTTTATAAGTTTAAATCTTGAGCAGAAAATAAATATATTTGACCAGGTTAAGGGAGTATTTCCTTCAATGATTCATAGTGCAGAAGATTTTTATTCTGTTTTAAAGCATTTAAATTTCGAACAACGTACAAAGGTATTTGAGAATGTTAAAGGAAAATTGTTATCAATTATTTTTCGTGCGGATGATTTTTATTTGATTCTTGAAACTTTGAATTATGAACAACGCACCACTACATTTAATTTTCTTAAACAAAAATTGCCTTCGCTTATTCGCTGCTCAGATGATTTTTACATGATTCTTGAGAATTTAAATTTTGAACAGCGCACAGCTATTTTTAATCCCGTTAAAGAAGGATTATTTTTTTCTACTGCCTATGATTTTTATATTATTACGAAAAATTTAAACGCGGAACAACGTGTGATTATATTTGGTAGAATTAAAGATAGCTTATCTTCAATGATCTTTAATTCAGATGACGTTTATTACATTTTTAAACATTTAAATTTTGAGCAACACGCAATAACGTTTAAAAATGTTAAGGAGAAATTGTTATTTACTATTAATCATGTAGATGATTTAACGACCGTTTTTAGTGTGCTTAGTACAGAACAACGCCTTGATGTACTTAAAACATTCGAAGAAAAATTACCTTTTATCATCCATAATGCCGATGCTTATAATGCGATTATTAGAGATTTAAATTCTAGTGAACGCGCCTATTTGGATCAATTGTTAAAATTTCATAAATATAATTTATTAGCAATAGATTCAAAGTTAATATCTTTCGAGGATTGTTTACCCGGTCCGAGTGGTCATCATCGAAGAAAAAGAAATACACTGGAAGAAGCTTGTCAATCTTTGTGGGAAGATGTGGATAAATTCAATGAAGAAAAGGAAAAACCAAGGGATTTTAATAAAATAAAAATTAATAGTGATCGATTTATAGCTTTTTTAGAAAACCCATCATTGTCGGAAGCTAGACGTGTTCCGTTATTTGAGTTAGCTGATAAAAGACCTGTAATGGGTACCTCTCAAGATAGTGTAGATGGCTTAATTAAGTATAAAAAAAACTTACGCTATTTGCACAAAGTAGGTCATTTATCGAGTATGGCGACGCAGGGAATGATGCTTAAAAATACGCTGAGAGATTTTTTTCAGGAGGATTATAAAGGCGTCGCTATTAACATAGGCTTTATTGCAGGAGGGCAAGGGTTTGCAAAATGGCGGTAGCGGCGTCTGTAAAGGGAAAAAGGTTCGTTGCAAAAGGGCAACGTTTGCTGGGCCAATCGTTAAAAGTTGCATCGCCTTTCTTGGCACGAGGAACCTCGGTCTTTATTGCTTATGATTTAGTCGAACAAATAAAAGCTTATAAAAAAGGAAATCCTGATGCAGCGATTGGTATGTTGGGAGATGGTATTTATCTGGGTGTTGATGGGGTGGAAATTGGAATAGAAATAGCAGAAGGATCGGCGTTATTAGAGGGTGTTTCGTCGGTTACAGGACCGATCGGTGCAACTATCGGCGCTGTCGTGTTTATTGGCACAGATATTTATTCTGCAGTTAAATTGGTTGATAAAATAGATGAGCAAATTCATTTAACCGGTATAGAAAAATTAATTGAAGGCTTACGTGCTGTTGTAGGAATGCGGCCTGAACAATACATCGAAAAATTATTGCAAGAAAAGCAAGTTAATAATGAGTTATTCGCACAAGGACTTGCCTTCTTAAAAAACCACACTACAGTACGGCGAATTATTTTTCCAACAGCAACAGTCGTCTCAGAATGCACTGCAAGATTTGTACCTACACGCTGCCCGCTTATTGGCCAAGGAGCCTTTGGAAGATGTGTCACAAATTCAAGGATTAAGTCTTTCGATCCAGGGCAACTGGTAGGACAATGTACAAGCAAGTTGAAACCAGATTTAAATAACATCATGATACTTGAAGGGAAAAAAAATGATATTAAATGGAGTCGACTAAAACCCGATGAGAGGAAGGAAATCTTTTTTGTTTTACCGCAGGTGATGAGGTAATACCTAGCGATGGAGCCTATTTGTGCGACAAGACTATGGGTATAGAATATTCTGATTTCAGGACAGGAAATTCTACTGTCATTCAGTTAGGAAATGGAAATGATGTAGTAGTTGGTTTTCCTCAGACCGATCATATACTTATGTTGGGTGGTGGAAATAAAAACATCAAGTTAGGAAATGGTAACGATACGTTTCTTTTAGCGGGTAATGGCGTTACAGGTACTCTACAGAGAGGTGGCGGTACTAATATTTTGGATTTAGGTTCTTTTGCTAGCAAAAAGAAACATATTTCTGTTGATTTGAAAAAGGAAGTTAGCTACCTACACAGCACTGCAAAACTTAATAGTGTGAATGATCTATTAGAAATGTATGGAATAACTGATTTTTTTTTACGACCAAACAAACAAGATGTGGTTTATACCGTTTGTAATGCGCATTCTATAGATGCACGAGGAGGAGAAGATCAATATAATCCGGATATTATTGTTATTTCTGAAATTTATAATTGTACTTATCCATTACAACTTACAGTAAGCGCTTATACGAGGATTATTAACCGTGCTAATAGCAGTGAGTTTATCTATATCGTGCCCTATTCGGAAACGCAAGGGGAAAGTACGGTTGATTTACAGGCGGATGGTGGATTACACCGATTTCTGTTTAACCACACACTATTTGATATTGATAGGCTGGAAAATATTGATAACACATTAAACATTGCTTTTATTAATGGGTTTAAGTTACGTATTACTCAGCGCGATATAAATACAACTTACCAATTTCTTGATCAGATAGAAATAAAAGTAGTGAAAAGCAACCTGTATGCTTTTCAGAGCACAAACCGAACAATAAGCGAGATCATTAACCATTATCCTCGTTTAGCGAACTATTTAAAACTTTCTTTTATTATGCAATTGCCATTAATGAATGAAAGTATTGTCATAGGCTATAACAAGCGCGATGTATTATATAATAATCCTCATCGCCAAAGTCATTTAATGGGAAATGGTGGTGAAGACCTATTTGTTATTACTTCGGGCTATAAGATCTTAGATGAAAATAAATTACCGATTCCTAAAGTACTGCTTTATGACGTGGATTATGAAACCTCAATGAATACGTTGGATTTGAGTCATATAAAGCGTCAGTTGGAGAAAGATTTAGGTTTAAAAGTCCGAACAAGGATAAGTACGATAGGGAATGATGTCGTGATTGAATTATATAGGCGGCTTACTGATACGGTAAATCCGCTTGTTACTGTACGATTAAAAGAGGCGTTCCGTACAAGCTGGCATGAAAGATTTCATATCATTCTTAACCATGTGCCTATGAGGTTCAATGAGTTTGATTTAGAGCCGGTACCGTTAGAATTTGGGGCAGAAGATATCATTATTGTTAGTCCTGAAGATGTAGAGGAAAACACGACACTTGTTCTTTCTCAGGGATCAGGGGATTATCGTTTTTCTCGAGTGTTAAATAATTTGCTTATTAGCAACGCATTTACCAATAACCTAACCGCAACCGAGCGCTATACGGTATCGCTACAAGCATTTTACCAAACGCCGAAGCTAGAAACTTTATCCATCCAATTTTCAGATAAAGAGATAGTGCTCAAGAATGAAATGGTAAAAATAAAACATGCCGCCGATTTTACAGCGGAATGTGAGCAGTACAATCGTACGACGCATGATATTTTTTTTAATAAAGACATACGACAAGAGAATAAGAGACCCGTTCGCCATATACATGCTAAGGGAGTTGAAAAAAAAGAAGTGAGTAAAAACCGTTGGGGAATAATGACTTCCTATGTATTGCCCATAGTAGGGGCGATAGCGGCTGCTTTTGGAGCGGGTATGGGTTATAGGCATCAAGCGAGGAACCGTCTTCGAGCAAATGCGGTGCTTGCTGTCGCTGAACCAGCCGCTATGACAGTGCCTTTTTTAGCCCCGACTGTAGAAGCTAAATCAACCAAACAGCAGGAAAAGCTAGGGTCGGGTAGCAAGGAAAGTTATTCAGAGCAAAATAGCCGTTTTACAGCGGATTTTAATAATAGCTTAATGAATAACACTTCTTTTGCAGAGTGGTTTTTACAGGTTGTTCTAGGCAAGCGTTCTTTTGTTGCTCGAATGAATAAGGCCAAACAGGTCGTGGCTAATGCACATAATGATTCCATGGATCCGTTGGATTTAATCGAGCAATCCGTTAAAAAAGCGATAGGAGCCAATGATTTTGTGTATGCTCCTAAATCAAATGGTATAAGCTGGGCAGCTAAAAAAAACACGGCGAGCTTTTTTCAAGCTAGCTTAGCGTCGACTCCAGACAACAAGCCGGAGTATCAGCTAATTGGCTTAGCATCTGGAACCTGATTTTTCTATAGTTTCTTAGATAGTTAGAATTGAGTAGAATGTGCAATATTTGAGAGTTTATGCAAAAAAGCCCCCCGGGGGCTTTTTTTAAAATTTAATTCAATAACATCTAAGTTTTAAATGTCTATTTCTAAAGTTTTCAATTTTTCTATTCCGACAAAGCCCGATCAGCGTTTGCGTTTAGGCAATCTACAGCAAGATAGTATGGCCTTAGCCTTAAGTGAGATTGCAAGCAAGCAATCTGGCGTTATTTTAACAATAACACCGGATACGCACACCGCAAATCGTTTAGAACTCGCATTGAAGTTTTTTTCACCGGGGCTGACGGTACTCAATTTTCCTGATTGGGAAACCTTGCCTTATGACCATTTCTCACCGCACCAAGATATTATTTCACAGCGTTTATTGACATTAACCCAGCTTCCTTATGTAACACGTGGCATTTTATTGGTTCCGATTACGACGTTGCTGCAACGGCTTCCTCCGCTAAGTTATATTCAATCTACGGGTTTAATGATCCAATGCGGCGACAAAAGACGTATTGATGAAATGCGCCAAGGATTACAAAAAGCGGGCTACCATAGCGTTTCGCAAGTGTTAACCCGCGGAGAATTCGCGGTGCGCGGGTCTATTTTAGATATTTTCCCCATGGGCAGTGACAGCCCTTATCGTATTGATTTTCTCGATGATGAAATTGATAGTATCCGTGAATTTGATCCCGATACACAGCGTTCTACAGAGAAGCTAGAAAAAATTGATCTATTACCGGCTAGAGAATTTCCTTTATCCGAAGCAGCCATTAGTCAGTTTAGACAGCAATGGCGTGAAAACTTTATAGGAAACCCCTTAAATTGTCCGCTTTATGAAGCCGTTAGCCGAGCCTATGCGCCAGCGGGGATTGAATATTACCTGCCTTTGTTTTTTTCACAAACACAATTATTGTTAGATTATTTACCTAGCAACGCATTGATTATAGAAATAAACAATATTCAGCAGCCAGCCCAGCATTTTTGCCAAGAAGTTAAGGAACGCTATGAGCAGCTGCGGCATGACGTAGAACGACCTATACTGGCACCCGAGCAATTATATGTTGCTTTGGATGAGTTGTTTGCCGCGCTTAAGCAATTTCCGCGCATTGTATTACAACAAAAGCCCTTAGCAGAGGAATCCGCCCAGTATAATTTCCCAGTAAACGTGTTTCCAAACATTACGATTGATCACAAGTTAGAACAGCCTAGCAATAGCTTACAGCTTTTTTTAAAAGAATTTTTATCAAATGAGCATGAAAAAGCACGTGTTTTATTTTGTGTAGAAAGTGCAGGGCGTCGGGAGGTATTACTCGATTTATTAAAAGATTTAGCTATACAACCTAAACGGTGTGAAACATGGGCTGAATTTCTGCATGCGACTGATCCGGTGCATATTGCAGTTGCGCCTTTAGAAGAAGGCTTTTATTTTTCTCAGCCGCCGTTGGCATTAATTACGGAGTCTCAACTATTTGGCCAACATGTTATACAGCGGCAGCGAAAAATAAAAAATGCGGGTAGCCAAGCGATTATTCGCAATTTAGCAGAACTAAGTATAGGAAGCCCGGTTGTTCATATTGATCATGGTATTGGGCGCTATCGTGGTTTAGAGCATGTCAAAGTCGGTGATCAAGAGAGTGAATTCTTGATTCTTGAATATGCTAATAATACCAAGCTGTATGTGCCTATTGCTTCACTAGACTTAATTAGTCGCTACAGTGGCGGCGAATCCGAACATGCGCCTTTACATCGTTTGGGTTCTGATCAATGGGAAAAAGCGAAACGAAAGGCAGCCGAGCAGATGCAGGATGTTGCTGCAGATTTACTGGATATTTATGCGCGTAGGGAAGCTGAAAAAGGTTATAGCTTTAGCTTGCCCGATGAAAACTATAGGGCCTTTTCCGCACAATTTCCTTTTACAGAAACCGTTGATCAAACCAAAGCAATTGAACAGGTTATTACGGATATGACCTCCGCAAAGCCTATGGATCGTTTAGTCTGCGGTGATGTAGGTTTTGGTAAGACAGAAGTGGCTATGCGCGCGACCTTTTTAGCCATACAGTCGAATAAACAAGTGATTATCTTGGTTCCTACGACCTTGTTAGCGCAGCAGCATTATCAGAATTTTAGTGATCGATTTGCAGAATGGCCAGTACAGATAGAAATGATTTCACGTTTTCGTTCGGCAAAAGAACAAAAAACGATTCAGGAGCGCTTAAAATTAGGTGCGATAGATATCTTGATTGGTACGCATAAATTATTAAGTAAAGAATTAAAGTTTATCCGTTTAGGCTTATTAATTATTGATGAAGAACATCGTTTTGGCGTACAACAGAAAGAACGCTTAAAATCCTTACGTGCTGAAGTAGATATTTTAAGTTTAACCGCTACGCCGATTCCACGAACCTTAAATATGGCTTTTTCTGGCTTACGAGAATTATCGATTATTGCTACACCGCCAGCACGTCGTTTATCCATCAAGACCTTTGTGCAGCTGCGTAATACGCGTTTAATGCGCGAAGCAATTTTACGTGAATTATTACGTGGCGGACAAGTTTATTTCTTGCATAATCAAGTACAAAGCATTGAGAAAACGGCCAGAGAACTAGAAGAGTTAATACCCGAAGCGCGCATTCAAATTGCGCATGGGCAATTACGTGAACGTGAACTCGAACGTATCATGGCAGATTTCTATCATCAGCGTTTTAATGTATTGGTATGCACTACTATTATTGAAACTGGTATTGATATACCGTCTGCCAATACGATTATTATCGATCGTGCGGATAAGTTTGGTTTAGCACAGCTTCATCAATTACGTGGACGTGTAGGACGATCGCATCATCAAGCCTATGCTTATTTGATGACACCACCAAAAGAGATTATGACAGCGGATGCCATTAAACGTTTAGATGCTTTAAGTGCTTTAGAAGATTTAGGCGCGGGGTTTACCTTGGCCACACATGATTTAGAAATTCGTGGCGCCGGCGAATTATTAGGCGAACAACAAAGCGGTAACATACATAGCATTGGATTTTCGTTGTATATGGAGCTCTTAGAGCAAACAGTTAAAAGCTTAAAATCCGGTAAAATCCCTAGGTTGGCCGATATCATTGCTGAGCGTGGTACAGAAATTGATTTACAAATTTCGGCCTTAATTCCTGAACCTTATTTGCCGGATGTACATACGCGTTTAGTTCTCTATAAACGGATTGCGAATGCAAACAGTAAGGAAGCGTTAGAAAAGCTTCAGGTAGAAATGATCGATCGTTTTGGGTTATTTCCTGACGCTATAAAAAACTTATTTCAGGTAAGCGAATTAAAATTATTAGCACAATCATTAGGGATTAAAAAAATAAATGCAGGCCCACAAGGTGGTTTTATTGAGTTTAGTGCAAAACCGCAAATTAACCCGGCCTTTATTATTCAACTGATTCAAAAGAAACCATCGCAATATAAGCTAGATGGCGGCTCTCGGTTACGTTTTATGCTCGAGCAAGCCAATGCTGAATCCCGCATTAAAACTATCTTTGATTTATTGAATGGCTTTATTAAAACAGCAGCACTTTAACGGCAATTTAAACTGCGTTTGTCCTAGGGCTCTCAGGTGTTGTTTAAGGGTTTTTTAATATAAATGCGGTACTATCTGCAGCCAATTTATAATTCAAAGAATATCGTGAGCCAACATCTAGAGAACAATTCTCCCCGTAACTATAGTAACTTATCGTATTATATAACTGAGTTTTTAGGTTTTTTTCTTAAAAAGGGTGTTGTTTCACCTATAGGCAAAATGGCTTCGCCTCTCGTTGGGATAATAGAAAAAAAAGCCAAGCATAATTTAGAAAAAATTTTAGCCCGGAACGATTTTTGTTTTGCATTACTAAAAAAGCTATACGAGTGGGATTGTGTCACTGAGGCGAACTTTGAATATTATGCAGAAGTCAGAAAACATCATTCAGGTACAGAGAAAATAAAAACAAAAGCTAAATTTGTGGTGGATAAGGTACTAGGGAAGGCAAAAAAAACAGAATCTGACCACGCGGGCAGTGGGGTGGATGATAATAAATTCGATGTTTCCACTAGATCGTACTTTTTCAAGAGTAGTATCTATGTTATTGCAGTAGCTATTTGGTTTTCTCATAAGTGTTACAAAACCCACTCAACTTTAAAGAGTGGGCAAGTTACCAGCTCGGATGAAGATCGCAATTCATCAGGCAAAATTTATTTTGCTAAAATTTTGTTAAGAAGAACCAAACGAATTGTCAATTCTACTGACTGGGATGAAGAAGGGAAGGATTTATTTTTTAGACCGATTAAATGTCCGGATGGGTTCCAGAGAATGCGAAAACGTTTAATTGATATTGATAGTATCTTAGATAAGTGTGAGTTGACTGAGTTAATTAATGAAATAAATAAGATCCGCGATCTCGTTACTAAAAAGAGTAAAGAATCTAATTTATATAAGTATCATTGGTATAGGTCCCTTAGAACGCAGGAGGCATATGAAATGCTTTCGGATATATATGAAGCATATAGTAAATGCACATTTGAGCCTCAAAATGATTGGGTGCAAATAAAAGAAGAAGAGGAAAATGTTTTAATTTTTACAGATAAGCTGTATAGCGATGATTGGGAATCATTTCTTCCCAAAAGAAAAGAAGGTACAGAAATAACGACAGGTCACTCGGGATTTTCTTCTGCCACAGATAGCCTTGAAGAAGATAAAGAGCAAATAGCACAGCGAGAGCATGCGCTAGAGTTGGCGGATAATCATGCCGAAAACAGTCTTATTGGAAAAACTTATTCGTTTTTTAAATCAAATGCTGATTCTGTAAGCTCAGCTTTGACTGATTTTAGCCGTGAAATAAAGGATGTTGCCAGAATATGTGTAAGCTCAAACTTGTTTTTTCCAATAAGTTACGAGCATTAAATCTAGCAAAAACATTACATGATTTTTACATACGCTTGACGACGTAACTGTCGCAACCAATTTTGTAAGGCTTGTTGAAATTTTTTCTGATAAACCCATTGTGCCGCTTGTTCGCGCGTGAGTGATTCGGTGGTTTGCAGTTTTTGTTCACGGCCTAAGACCTGTATCAAATGCCACCCGAATTGAGTTTGAAAAGGCAAACTAAGCTGATTAAGCAGTAGTTTATTTTCTTGTGCTTCAAAGGTTGGATCAAATGTGCCTGGTAGTGTCCAGCCTAGATCACCGCCTTTGACAGAAGAGCCAGGATCTTGTGAATATTTTTTTGCTAGATCGGCAAAGTTACCGCCACGTAAAATTTCAGCACGGATTTCTCTCAGGCGTTGTTCGGCTTGCTTATTACTAACCAACGGAGATGTTTTAATTAAAATATGCCGCACGTGTGATGAAGTGACGGTACGAGCTGCCGTTGCGGAGCCTCCGCGACTCTCTAACAAGCGAAGAAGATGAAATCCATTTTGTGCTTGAATAGGACCTGCTATTTCTCCTGGCTTTAATGATTGTACGGATGATTGAAAGATATCCGGTAATTCATTCAGAAGTCTCCAGCCTAGATCGCCGCCAGATAGAGCCAATGAGGCATTTTGAGGTTGTTCCACCAATTGCTGGAAAGAATGGCCACTTTTTGCTTGTTGTAACAGAGATAAAGCTGCTTGTTTGGTCGTAGCTAAAATTTGTGATGATGGATTATTTGGAAGTGGTACCAGCAGATCTTCAACATGATAGGCTGCTCCGCCAGTATTAGATTTTGGCATATGTGCAAGCGCATCGGTTATCTCTTGTGGCGTTACCGTAATTTTTTGGCCCACTTCATCTTGTTGTAAACGAGCCATAATCAGTTGTTCGCGTATTTTTTGTCGATATTTTGCATAAGGCATATTTTCTTGTTCAAGTCGGCTACGTAACTCTTCAACAGTCAGGCCATTGCGCTTGGCGATATCGGCGATTGTTTTATCTAATCCGGTTTCGTCGATCTTCATACCAGCCATTTCAGCCAATTGACGTTGTAATTCGGTATCAATCATGTGATTAAGAACTTCTGTGCGGAAAGTGGCATCAGAAGGAATGGGCTTGTTTTCTGCTTGTGCTTGTTGGCGTGTTAGTTCTATTTGTTCGTTAAGCTGTTGTTGCGTGATAACGTGCGTATTAACGACGGCAACAATACGATCTAGGGTTTCAGCCGCATGGCTAGTCATTGAAACAAGCAGGCTGCTTAATAAAATAACCAGAGGAACAAATTTTTTAAAATAATGCATAGCTCGCTACTATAAAAGATTGGCACTAGATTGGAAATTATCCGTATAGCCAGGAATATTACTTGTCAAAAAGCTGGTTATATCACTGATACCTATGGTACTCAAGCCTTTGAATTGCCATTGGAAATAAACAACATTGTTAAAAATAGGGTCACTATTTTGATTTAAAGCATAAAAAGTACGGCCGGCGACAACACGAAATGCCCAGCAACAACTATCGTACTGCAGCCCATAGAAAAAACTTTGTGAATAATTATGGCTGAAATTATAATTCCATCCTCCCACGGTACTCCACTGATTTTTAAGCGGGGTAGCAAAAGAGAAGCCAAGCCGATTGAAATCATTTTGTGAGCTGGTAGGGGATGTGGGCGGATTTGTTAGCAACTGATCACCAAAACGAATACGTCCGTAGTTAATGTTAAAGAGTTGGTTTGGGTAGGGATGGTATTGCACATTAGCTGCCGCATTAATAATCTCGTGACTGGAAGGATCCCAGGCGATATCGGCCGTTGTGCTCCACCTTGAGCTGACATTGTAATTAAGCTGACCGGCAATGGGCGAAAACTCGGCTGTGGGTGAGGTGGCGCCTACAACAAAGAGATTAGCACACAATGTTCCTGCCGTACTCAGTTGCTTTTCTAGCGGGCTACACAAACCCACACGTCTATTTTCAAAATAATAAATTTCGCCAATACTTGCTCTAAGTTTTTCTGCTTCTGTGGTTTGATCAAGCAATCGAGTGGTTAAGGCAAAACTAATTTGGTTAGCGTCACCGATTCGATCATAGCCACTGAATCGATTTGTCAAAAAAAGACTATCATAACTAAAAGGAATGAGCGCGCTATCAAAAATAGGAATATTATTTTGATCGCGATAGGGCACATACAAATAAAAGAGGCGAGGCTCTAAGGTTTGTTGATAAGGGTGAGAACCCCAATCAAATTGACGATCAAAATATAAACCACTATCAACGCTAAATAACGGTGTTGTTCGTTGGATAGCACTTTTAAATCCCGGAACTTGGTTGCGAATGTTGTAATGCGTTAAGCTTAGTTGTATGCGAGGAATGATGTAATAACTCTGCTCTCTAATAGGATAGCTAATAGAAGGCTGGATATTGAGGCGTAACGCTTGCGGCGGTGGAACTAGCTCACCCGGATCGCTTAAAGCTTGGAAATAGTTGAGTTGATTGCTCAGTTGATAATTAAATCCATGAAACGTTTGCGTGCTACTACTTAAATCAATTTCTGGCAGGCTGTTATAAGGATTATTAACCGGTGCTTGATTCAAAGGATGAAGTGTTTGGTAACGCATCAAGCGTGTTGTGAAGTTCCAGATATCCCCTGAGTAGTTTATTTCAGCGTGTTGAGGGAGCTGATTAATAGCAATAGTGGTTGGATTGTTAAAATCTTCTAAATAGTAATCATCTCCCACCCAGTTAAAATCAACTAAGCTAGACCACCGAGGTGACCATTGGCGTTGTTCTTGCCAAGTGAGCGAGCGTCTGTCGTTACGAGGAAAAATCAACGGATTCGTGTCCGGATAAAGAAAAGGAATTTGATTTGTAAGTTCAGCAGCGGCCCGATCATGGGGAAGGTAAGTCGCTGTTATTTGCCCTGTGCTTTTACGGGTTAAATAGCGCAATTGCCCATTTAATTGTATTCCACGTTTAGTTAAAAATGTCGGTGTAAATAAAAAATCATAATTGGTTGTGATGTTCCAATAGTAAGGAAATCCAATACCAATGCCAGATTGCGTGGTGTTGTTTAGATTAGGAAATAAAAAGCCGGATTGACGACGATCATCAATAGGAAACCCAATATAAGGGCTATAAAAAATAGGTGTTCCTTTATAATCTAACCATGTGTTATAGGCTTTACCTCGCCCTGTATCACGATTTAATACTATTTTTTTTGCAGATAACTGCCAAACAGGATTGGTTGGTGAGCAAGTTGTATAGTTTGTATTATATAAGGTAATCAGACCCGGATAATTTTGTTCTGCGTTGCTGGCTGTTCCCCAAGCATTAATAGGCATTTTTTCATTTGTGCCGAATAAAATAGTGCTATTGCGTAATAAGATGCGATAAATAATGTCCGTGATCGAGCCGGATTGCTTATCGACATCTAAATGTGCTTTTTTAGCTTTTATTAATAAATTAGGTTCATGGATCCTAATTTCACCGCGTAAATCCATGTTAGTAATTTTCCCTGAGGTAGGATCACGATAAAAATAGACTTGATCCGCATACAAAGTTCGCCCTGGTTGTGTAATAACAACATGTCCACTTAAAGTTGAAGTACCTTCAAATGAAAAGTGAGATTGAGCCGCATCAATATGAGTAAAGGCTTGATCAAAATTGGCTAAAGACATTTTAGCGTAAGCGTGTAGAGGATCCCGGTAATAGCCTTTACAAATACTTAGCTTATCCGGTATCCAACCGAGTTCATGTGCAATGGATGTATTTTCTACAGTTGCTGCACTGACGGGCGTTATAAAGCTGCCTGCAATGAATAGATAAGCAATAGCGCGTAAGGAAATTAAAAAATTGTCGCTTACGCTATTGTGTGCATTATCGTCGCATTGATTAAATTTCACAGTGAAATCTTTTATATTCTTCGCAATTGAATTTTTGGCTGTGTTCCCGCTCAACTTGCAATCCTCATGTAGGATGAATACACGGCGGTTGCTTCATTTTCGCAGCACCTTGCCAAAAATGCCATTGCTGTGAGTATATTTAATTGCATGATTAAAAATCACTGCCGAATAAAGCGATAAGCAAAACAGTTATTGCCATTAAAGCTGATATTAATGATAGTGCCATTCTTGTTGGTTTCAAACGTCGTACGGCAGTAACGTACCATCGTTATATTACTGAGCCAAGGTTCTTCATAACTTTTAAAGAGGGTGTCATTCGTGTGTAGAGGTTGGCGCTTAGCATCAGGAATGCTAGAAAAACTTTTCCGCATATACTGATAAAGCATGTGGCCATTGGGGAGTTTTGTGACCGCTTCCGGTCGTCCCCACTGTGTTTTTAGTGTTTGAATATTCTTTCCTTGCCATCGGTGCATTTGTTTCTGATAAGCCGTAGACGTAGCACAGGCGCTTAATAAAAAAGATAAAATGAATGCAATAAAAAGTGAAAAACGCATGTTATTTTCCTTTGCTTGACAAAGCGTATCGAAGTTTATTGAGTGTTTCTGAATAGTTAGTTGAATTAAAAATAGCAGAGCCTAATATAAATGTATTAGCACCCGCGTTTGCAACCGTTGCAATATTATTTTCTTTTATACCACCGTCGACGCCTAAACGTATGCTTGGATTTTTTTCTTGAATAAGCTGTTTAACAGTAGATATTTTATCTAAAACATCCGGTATAAAGGCTTGTGCAGCAAATCCAGGATTAACAGACATCATCAGTATAAAATCCAGTTGTTCCCAAACAGCGTTTAAGCAATTTAAATCGGTTTTTGGATTGATAGCTAAACCTGCTTTACATCCTAATTCATGAATTTGTTGTAGATTTTTAGTGACATCATGGCTTGCTTCAGGATGAAAACTAATCTGATTGGCACCTGCTTTAGCAAAACCATCGATCAACGCAGCTATAGGTTCTACCATCAGGTGTACATCTAAAAAAGCATCGGGGAGGTGTTTGCGTAAGGCCTCACAAACCATAGGTCCAAAAGTGAGGTTCGGTACATAATGATTATCCATTACATCAATATGTAGCCAGTCTGCCCCCGCCTTTAATACAGCATTTGCTTCTTTAGCTAAGTGGCCCATATCAGCGGATAAAACGGAAGCCGAAATAACATACTCTTCGCACTTGAATTTTTTGGCGGTGTTCCCACTCAACTCGCCATCCTCATGTATCATTTATACACTCCGGAGGCTCGTTTTCGCGGCGTCTTGCCAAAAATCCAATTGCTGTGAGTATATCGTTGATGCATTATATTCCCTTCGCCGCGCAAATACGTTCATAAGCGGCCTTAATGTTTTGGGTTTTCTCGGTTGCAATTTTTATCATTTCTTCCGGTAGACCTTTTGATACGAGTTTATCAGGATGATGCTGACTCATTAGCTTACGATATGCTTTTTTAATTTCGGCCGGTGAGGCACTTTCAGAAACTCCTAAGATAGCATAGGCATCGCTCAGATTCAGCTGATGTCGTGAGCGAGGTGATTGATGTTGATAGTACCCCCCTTGCTGTTGCTGGCTAGACTGTTGCCTAAAGGCTTGCTCAAAATTGAATATATGTTCGAAGAAACTAAAGTTAATGGGGGCAAAGCCTAAATATTGATAGATTTTTTGTAGCACCTTCTGTTTATCACGACTGATAGGTTGTTCAGCCAATGCGCTTTGCATTTGTATTTCCACAAACAGTTTCAGTAATACTTTATTTCTATGGCAGGTTTGAACAAGATGTTTTAAGGTTTTTTCTAGATCAAACGAGGGTTGCTTGCCTTGATTAAATAAATCAATCGCTTTTTTGCGCATGGTTTCCGTTAAACCAAGGCGAGTCATAATGGCGCGTGCCGCTTGAATTTCAGCTTCTGACACACGTCCATCTAATTTGGCGATATGCCCCATAACCGAAAATGTGCTGTCAAAGAAAACCTGTTGTGCGACCGAGGGATTGACTGAGGAGAAAGTCCAACCCTGATTTCTAGAAAGACCACGATCAAATAGATGTCCAATGAAAACACCGAGTATGAGTCCGAATGGGCCGCTCAGCAAAAACCCAAAAAACCCCCCGATGAGTTTACCCCATATATGCATATTGAAAACCTGTCTTATAAAATTTTGCTTAAGACTAACAGGATATTATGTTGCCATAAAGTGGGCGAGGCGATAGACTGAAAGGGCTCTTCGCATTAATGTATAATTTTTTAGGCATGCGGTACTTATATACAATAATCTTCTATTTATTGCTGCCTTTTATCTTGTTGCGGTTATGGGCAAAAAACCGTAAAAATCCCGCTGCACTTAAGTTTTGGCATGAACGCTTAGCCATAAGGCTACGCCCAGTGCCGCAACATGGGGTTTGGTTACATGCCGTCTCTGTTGGCGAATCAATAGCGGCTATTCCGCTGATAAAAGGGTTACAGCAGCGTTATCCCAACATCCCTGTGATTGTGACAAATGAGACGATTGGCGGGGCAAATTGTATTCATGCGGGTCTAGGAAGCCGTGTTACAGCGCTTTATTTTCCTTATGATCTTCCCTTGGTTTTAAAAAGGTTTTTTAAAGCACTTAAGCCGCGTTTGCTCATTTTAATGGAAACAGAGTTATGGCCTAATTTATTGGCGGCAGCACGTCAGAACAAGGTGCCGGTGGTACTGGCTAATGCCCGTTTATCAGCGCGATCAGCAAAGCGTTATAGCTATATTCTACCCGTGACGCAAGCGATGTTAAGGGGAGTCAGTGTGGTGATTGCGGCGACACAGGCGGATGCGGATCGTTTTATTGAGTTGGGATTACCACCAGAGCGAATCCAGGTAACAGGTAGTATTAAATTTGATTTAGAGCTTCCGCTGCAATTAAATGAACACGCTAAAGCATTGCGCGAAAGTTGGGGAAACAATAGGCTGGTTTGGATAGCAGCGAGCACCCATGAGGGTGAAGAAGAACAAATATTAGAGGCTTTTTCACAGATAAGAAAAAAATTAACTAATGTGTTGTTAGTTTCGGTACCACGACATATTGATCGTGCAGATCGTTTAAAAAGCTTTTATCAAAGTCGCGGTTATCAGGTAATAAAGCGTAGTGAGAATAAAGCATGTTCTGACGGCACGGATATTTTTGTGGGTGATACACTAGGAGAATTGCTTTTATTCTATGCGGCGGCTGATCTTGCTTTCGTAGGCGGGAGTTTGATAAAGAAAGGTGGGCAAAATCCACTGGAACCCGCCGCAGTGGGCTTAGCTTTGCTAACGGGTCCTTATACATTTAACTTTGCATTGATTACAGAGCAGTTAAAGCAGCGGGGAGTAGAAATTCAAGTTAATAATGCAAAGGAATTGGAAGAGCAGGTCACTGCACTATTATCTGATCCACAAAAACGTAAACAAATGGGTAATGCCGCTAAAAAGTTTGTTGAAGAAAATAAAGGCTCATTGAACAAGCATCTAAAACTGATTGAAAATCTCATACACGAAAATTAATTATGTTTACTGGTATCGCACAAGGCTTATTTCCCGTTAACACACTGGTTAAACAAGAAGGGTTATTACATTACACCGTAGTTTTAAATGAAAGCTTGGGAAAAGGCCTAAAGCTAGGCGCGAGTGTGGCGATTGATGGCGTGTGTCAAACAGTCGTCGCTATTAATGGGCTTGAGATAGGTTTTGATGCGATGCTAGAAACCTTATCTAAAACAACCTTAAGTGAACTTGCTATTAATAAAAAAGTGAGTGTAGAAAGAAGTGTATGTTTGGGTGATGAGATAGGTGGTCATGAAGTGAGTGGACATGTGTTTGAAAAAGGAAAAATTATTGCGAAAAAAAATACGGAAAATAATTTGTGCTTAACGATACAATGCTCAGATAAATGTTTTTCTTTTATTAAACCCAAAGGTTTTATTGCCGTGGATGGTTCTAGTCTAACGGTGGGGCTAGTAAATAAAGCACAAAATAGTTTCGAGGTTTATTTAATTCCTGAAACATTACGCGTAACTAATTTTTCCAATAAGAATGTTGGCGATCACGTTAATCTTGAGCCTGATATGAAAACGATGATTTTAGTAGAAGCGGTGCAATCACAGTTCGCTGATATTTATCATAGATTGGAAAAAATAGAAAACAAACTTAAGGTAAAATAGCTAAAATATCGGTTAAATGCCTAATGGTATAAGTAGGGTTAAGCGCGCGGCAGATTTTTGCATCGCCATAGCCGTATTCTGCCCAACAAGAATCGGCGCCAATATTTTGTGCGAATAATATATCGGCGGGTGTATCGCCTACCATCAAGATTTCGCGCGGACTTATCGATGGAAATTT
Organism: Rickettsiella endosymbiont of Dermanyssus gallinae; assembly: GCF_019285595.1. NCBI lineage: Bacteria > Pseudomonadati > Pseudomonadota > Gammaproteobacteria > Legionellales > Coxiellaceae > Rickettsiella > Rickettsiella endosymbiont of Dermanyssus gallinae. The sequence goes on along the minus strand of NZ_CP079094.1, from coordinate 1,703,515 downwards.
TACTTTAATAAAATCATTATAAGCCATAGGATCAGGTTTTTTACGTAGTGCTTTAGTATCGCCGACGACGATTGAAATATATTCATCAAGTGCAAAGTGCTTTAAAGCCGTATTAACAGCGGTAATCGCTTTGTTGCTAACCACAGTGAGTATATAACCTGCATCGTAAAGTTTTTTTAATACCTCATCCGCTTTTGAAAAGGGCGCACTTTTTTGTTCTCCTTCTTTTAAATAAATCGTTTCATAGGCATCCAGTAGCTTTTGAAGTTCGGCATCCGATAATTTTGGACTCAGCGCCTTTAGGGTATTTTCCATGCCAAGGCCTTCTTGAATAGTTGCATCAGTGAAATCATGGTCGGGCACTGTTTTGCCAAGCGTTACATAGGCTTTTTTAATACAAAAGAGAATCGCTTCGTGCGTTGCACAAAGTGTGCCGTCAAAGTCCAAGATAATTAATTTATAGTTATTCATAGTCTAAAGCCGAGTGGTATTGTCTAAAAATAAAGCATTAATAATATCTGCTGATATAAACAGTGTAGCGCACTATGAATTTTATGACCAAGAAAAACACGATTTAGTAGGGAATTAAATCGTGTTTAATGAAATATAAAATTGTAAAAGGTTAAATTCAAGCGTAGAATTTTCTATGCATTTATACATTTAAAAATACTAAACTAGGGAGATAAATATGTTTTCAAAGGAAACGCAAAATTGGCTTGATAGATGTAATAATCCTGGATTATGTTCAGCTATAGCGGGAACATGGGGTGCAGATAGTAGATACATTTCTGCAAATGCTCCACCCGCTGTACAAGCTGAACTTAATTCTTTTTATGCTGTGCAAAGGCAAAGAGAAGAAGAGCAACAACGTGCCAGTACACAAATGCGGGGAGCAAATGAAAAGTTTTATGCATCTATGAATGCTATGAATCCATCTATAAATAAACCATCCTACTCTTTCACTACATCAAGCATTACTTCTGTATTCGATTCACCCAGTTCTTCGCTGACGGGATTAGGATCTAGTGCTTTGTTCAGCCCAACAAGTTCGTCTATAACTGGGCATTCTTCGTTAAATCTGCCAAATTCTTCATTGGGTGGACCAGATTTTGGAAATTCAAAATGGTAGGCTAAAAGAAAGCTGAGCGATATTAAATGTTATTTAATTTAGTTTTTTAGATAGGAACGACTCGTCTAGTTAAAGGAACCATGAAATGAAACCGGAAATTTATTTCGAAATTAACGATAAAAATCAATTAACCGTTACCATTCAAACGGAGCGGCTATACATGCAATCAGTAGTCGAGAATGATTTTACGCATTACAGTCAATTGTTCAGTGATGCTGAAAACGTGGCTAAATTTTGTTATGGAAAGCCATGGGATGCAATGGGTGAAACTAAGCCATGTCTGGATGCTTGGATCAAACGCTGGAATCACAATGATCCATTTAGTGCATTAACTGTTTCTAAGCAGGATACGGGTGAATTTATTGGTCATATTGTTTTAGAGCCTGAGGAAGAGCCAGGTCATATTGAAGTAGGTTATGCTTTTGATAAAAAAAATTGGGGTAAAGGCTATGGTAAAGAATCAGTGATTGCTGTTGTTCGTGAATATGCCCCTGAGCTAATTAATCGCAATTATAAAGTTAACGGAGAAGATTTTACCGCTATTGTTGCTACCGCGCGCCCAGATAATGAAGCCTCTGTTAAGATATTACAGGCAGCAGGCATGAAAATTGTCCGTGAGGAATTTAAATTTGCCCATAACCGTTATGTTTTTTTTGTGAGTACGACTGAATTAATACCTTCGCAAAGGGAGAGTTTAGTCAGTATTGGAGTAGGCCCCACTAGTTCAGCAATAATATAAAAGCGTTTGATTTAATTGGTGCGCTCGGAGGGACTCGAACCCCCGACACCCAAGTTCGAAGCCTGGTACTCTATCCAGCTGAGCTACGAGCGCACGACCCCAAAAGGCCACGCATTCTAACAGTTTGCCCCCCATCCAGCTAGCTTCTTGTGCAGCCATTTATGAAGGTTTAAGCGAGTATGAAACATCAGCCATTTAATTTTATGACAATAACATGCCGTTTTTCATTCAGTCCGTTGATCTGAATGGGATTTACAGACATGACAGAAAACGTAGTATCCAATTGATTGATTTCTTCAGTAGGGTATTGGCCTTTCATAGATAAAAAAATCCCTTTTTGACAAGCGAGATGCTGTGTTTTTTTTAAAAAATCGGTTAAAGAGGTAAAGGCTCGGGTAATGATGGAGTCAAAACAAATGTTTGCCTGAAATTCTTCCACACGTTTTTGTATAATATTTATATTAGAAATTGCCAGCTTTTGTATCACATGGGTAAGAAAGCGTGTTTTTTTTCCATTACTATCCAATAATGTGAAATGACAGTTGGGGTGAGTTAGTGCTAAGGGAATACCAGGTAACCCAGCGCCTGTTCCAACGTCAAGAACACGTGTTCCTTGTAAGTAAGGGCTAATAGAAAGACTATCTAAAATGTGTTTAGGAATCATCAAGCTAGGGTCGCGTATGCTCGTCAAGTTATAAACTTGTCCCCATTTCTCAAGTAACAGTAAGTAATCCGTCAGCTTGGCAATGACAGGCTCGCTGAATGCCAGATGATTTTGTGTTAATTGCTTTTGCAAATTGGCATGTAATTGAGAAGCATTCATCATATAAGTAGCGATTCTAATCCGTAAATTAATTTTTTTAAAGCCACGACTTTTTTACAGGCTAATAGCACACCCGGCATAAAGGCTTGTCGATCAATGGTTTCATGCGCAATGACCAGATTGCCGCCCAGATGACCAAATATAACTTCTTGTTTGGCTAAAAAACCCGGAAGTCGTAATGAATGAATAGAAATTTGATCTTTGTTCGCACCACGCGCACCGGCTAATGTTTCATGTATTTTTTTAGGTTGTGGGTTTGTTTTTCTTGCGCCGGCGATCATTTCAGCTGTTTTTATGGCAGTGCCGGAAGGTGCATCGAGTTTTTTTTCATGATGGGTTTCGATAATTTCGACTTCTGAAAAATACTGGGCCGCTTGTTCTGCGAACTTCATCATTAATAGCGCCGAAATACAGAAATTGGGTGCAATAATGCCGCCTAGCTGTTTTTTAGTGCATAGTTCTTGTAGTTCTTTAATTTGATCCGGAAGAAGTCCGCTGGTGCCAATAACGGGATGAGCATCTGCCTCAATAATCGTTTTTGAATTTTCAAATACGACAGAAGCATTGGTGAAGTCAACCACAACATTGGCATGATTGGTACGAATAGCTTGTTTGAGATCATCCGTACTATCTGTTTCACCTGCCAATTCAAGTGCACCATCTTGGCGAATAGCCATGACACCGGTTTTTCCCATACGCCCTGAGGCGCCATTAACAAGCACTCGTATAGGCACAGCAAGTTCTCCTTAATTCAGTTTATACTCTTCGCACTAGAATTTTCGGCGGTGTTCCCGCTCAATTCGCAATCCTCATGTATGCATATATACACTCCGGCTGCTTCATTTTCGCGGCGCCTTGCCGAAAATCCTATTACTGTGAGTAATAAGGGTCTATTGTTGCAGCGATAAGGAGTGACTATACTCTATTTTATGAAATTATCTAGCAAAGCCAATCTCTATTTAGCCTTAGCAACCCTGATGTGGGGTATTACTTTTCCAGTTACTCGGAATGCATTAACAGAGGTCGATCCCTTTGTATTTGTTAGCTTGCGCTTTGTTATTGCAACCTTAATTTTATTACCGATGGCCTATACGTTGTTTTATAAAACAACAAAACCCATACTTTTAGGTAGTCTTATTATTGGTATGCTGAATGCGGCGGCTTATCTTTGTCAGACCATCGGTTTAGAAACGGTTAGTTCAGCACGTGCTGCTTTTATTACGGGTGCTAGTGTTATTTTAGTGCCTTTTTTATCGCCACTGTTTGGATTAAATAAACCCTCTGGCTTAGATATGGTGTACGCATTAATAGGATTTTTAGGACTTTATGTATTAACCGGCATGAGCCATTTTCATTTAAGTAGCGGCGATCTATGGGTTTTTGTAAGTGCCTTGAGTTTTTCTTTACAAATTACGTATTTGCAGCGATTGACGCAAGCAACAGAGCATTATAAGTTATTGGCATTTTATCAACTTTTTTTCACAATACCTTTTGTTGCTTTATTGGCCGAAGGGCATAACTTCAGCTTTGCTTTTCAGCCTAAAGCCTTAATTGGGATTTTATTTTGTGCCATTTTTGCAACCAGCGGCGCGTATTATTTACAAAATAAATATCAAAAATTTACCAGTGCTCCAAAAGCGGCATTGATATTTGCTTTAGAACCAGTATTCGCAAGTATCTTTGGGTTTTTGATTAATCGTGAGTTGCTTACTAAGTCAACTATTTATGGGGGAACGCTGCTTTTATTTAGTTTGGCGTTACCGAGTTTGCTTAGCCTAGTACGTGAATCTAATGTGCCTATAAAATGAGAAATGATAATTTATGACAGAAGCTAAAACGACATTTTTACGTGATTATACACCCCCTGATTTTTTAATTAAAACAGTTGATTTATGTTTTTCATTAGATGAAGCCTTAACCAAGGTTAATTCACATTTAACGATTTCACGTAATTCGGATGCAAAACAACAAACGAGTCCGTTAGTTCTTAATGGTGAACAATTAGAATTAATTTCTATTAAGCTGAATGATCGTCTTTTGTCAGAGAGCGAATATAAACTCAGTGCAACAGAATTAGTTATTGCCAAGGTTCCCAATGAATTTAGCTTAAATATAGAAACACAGATTAAACCGAGTGCAAATACTTCACTGAGTGGACTTTATGTTTCGCGAAATATTTTTTGTACACAATGTGAAGCAGAGGGTTTTCGGCGTATTACCTATTTTCTTGATCGTCCGGATGTGTTGGCTGCTTATACGACGACGATTATTGCCGATAAAACGCGGTACCCCGTGTTACTGTCAAATGGAAATAAAATTGCTACAAAAGTATTAGCGAATAACCAACATTCAGTCACTTGGGAAGATCCCTTTAAAAAACCTAGTTATTTATTTGCATTGGTAGCAGGAAATCTAGAGTTTATTGAAGATACGTTTGTTACCAAATCAGCGCGTAAAGTGACATTACAAATATTTTTTGAAAAAGGTCAAAAAGAAAAATGTTATCATGCCATGGACTCACTGAAAAAGGCGATGACTTGGGATGAGCAAGCATATGGCCGTGAATATGATTTAGATATTTTCATGATCGCTGTTATTGATGATTTCAATATGGGAGCGATGGAGAATAAAGGGCTTAATATTTTTAACTCGCAAACGGTTTTGGCGGATCCAGAGAGTGCGACCGATTCAGATTATAGTTATGTGACCAAGGTAGTAGGGCACGAATATTTTCATAATTGGACAGGAGATAGAATTACCTGTCGTGATTGGTTTCAATTAAGTCTTAAAGAAGGTTTAACTGTTTTTCGTGAACAGGAATTTAGTGAGACGATAGGTTCTGCCGCTATTGAGCGAATTAATACCGTAAAATTACTACGCAATTTACAGTTTTCAGAAGATGCAGGTCCTTTGGCACACCCCGTACAGCCTGATGCTTATATCGAAATCAATAATTTTTATACGATGACCATCTATGAAAAAGGTGCTGAAGTGATTCGTATGATGAAAGTATTGGTGGGCCCCGAATTATTTCGCAAAGGCATGGATGTTTATTTTGAACGCCATGATGGACAAGCTGTGACGATTGAGGATTTTATTCAGTCTATTGAAGAAGGCAGTGGCTATGATTTACAGCAATTTCGTTTATGGTATAAACAATCAGGAACGCCAGAGTTACATATTGAATACCATTATAAACCGGAAGCAAAGACATTTGATTTAATAGTGAAGCAAAGCTGTCCTCCTACGCCGAATCAACCTACAAAAAAACCTTTTTATCTGCCTTTAGTGATGGCTTTATTCAATACAGAAGGCCAAGCATTCGCTTTGCAACTAGCGGGGGATTCTAAAGGCGTTGATAAACAACATATATTAACTATCAAAGAAAAAGAACAGCATTTCCAGTTTGTTAATGTTGACAGTAAACCAGTGCCTTCTTTGTTAAGAAATTTTTCAGCGCCGGTAAAGCTTTATGTAGAGTATAGCGACAAAGATTTGGCATTTTTAATGCAGAACGACAGTGATGATTTTAATCGCTGGGATGCAGCGCAGCAATTGGCGAACCGTATCGTCATGCGTAGACTGGAACAGCCATCGGGTTCAGATGAATCGGCTAATTTATTGATCGAATCCTATCGAAAGTTATTGACGAATATTACCCAAGAGAATAATGCTTTATTTGCCGAATTATTGAATTTGCCAAGTGAAGTTTATTTTTCAGAGCAGATGAAAACGGTTGATGTGGATGGCATACATAAGACTCGCCTCTGGTTACGTGAGAAAATTGCGAGTGATTTGCGTGATGAGTTATTAAAACTTTATAAAATCTATCAAGACGGCAAACCCTATATATTTAATGATGCAGCACAAGCGCGGCGCCGTGTAAAAAATACCTGTTTAAGTTATTTAATGCTATTAAAAGATACGACGATTAATAATCTAGCTGTTACACAGTATCAAAAAGCCGATAATATAACTGATAGTGTGAATGCTTTGAGTGAATTAGTAAATAATAATGTACCCGAGGGTATGCAATTTTTAAATAATTTTTATGAAAAATATCAAAACAATCCCTTAGTAGTTTGTAAATGGCTTACGATACAGGCGAGTGCGCCGTTGAGCGATACATTGCAGCGAGTGAAAGTACTATTAAAACATCCTGCATTTGATTGGAAAAATCCTAATAAGATTAGATCGCTGATTGGCGCGTTTTGTGCAGGAAATCAGGTGCAATTTCATCAGATTTCAGGTGAGGGCTATCTTTTCTTAAGCGAACAAATACAGTATTTGGATAAGTTAAATCCGCAAATAGCGGCACGTTTGTTAAGACCGCTGACCCGTTGGCAGCGATTTGATAAGACGCGGCGTGAATTAATGCGTGAACAATTAGAACATATTGCTAAAACACCAGGTGTTTCACCCGATGTTTATGAAATTGCTAGTAAAAGTTTAGTGCTTAAGTGATTTTTTAGCATTAAAAAGCTAGTTTCCCGAGTGTAAGTTTAGTATCTATTTGGTAAAAATAGATTAGAATTTTATGAAATTCGCTTATGTTTTTTTACGTTTAGTGATTTTTTTCTAGAATATTATAGGTTAATATTAACCTAGTATTATATTGATTAATAAAGGAATTATGACAATGGCTTTAAATAAAGAGAAAAAGGAATATATATTTGCAGCATGTTATAAAAAGCAGTTGGCGCTTTTGCTGCCGCGTTTTATTTTTGATATAGATGGTACATTAAGAAATTTCAGAGTAACAATACCAGAACTAAATCAAGTACAACAAATAGAACGAGTGCTAGTAACATACGATGAGACAGGAAAGCATTGTGAAAGCAATGCGAAGTCGAAGAGCCCGCGATAGGCGTGCGTTGACGGGCGAAGCAGGAAACGCATCACGCCGTAAAGTCATTTGTGGGAGGCACGGGCATGAACTCCGAAGGAGTGAGTGCGTGCCGGACGCAGGACGTATCGCGGCCTAATTTCAGTCGCGTCATGCGAACGAATTTCGGGGACACGATGGCCGAAATTCTTCGGGAGCATAGCGACTCACTTGTATAGTATTAAATGAAAATGAATTATCCAAATCGACTAATTGTAAATTAGGATTAGTTAGAGAGTCTTTGGATTTTCTAGAAAAAGATCCTGAAAATTTTAGATTATTAGAAGCTTTAGGGAAGTATACGACATATTGTAGAATGGATAAAATAAAAAGTGCGGTTGGTAAATCGGGATGTGTAGGCTTTATCTCTATTTTACTCAATTATATTATTGTTTCGGCAATTTTATTACCCTTTCTCTGCTTTTCTACCAGTGTATTGCCACCGGTCTTATTTTTTTCCTTAGCTTTCTGTATGTTTGTTGGAAGTCATTTTGTAAAAAAGGGTATGGAAAGTATACCTTTGTTCAATGAACAGCTAGGAGAGCTTGAAAAATGTCTTGAAAGGGATCTTATTTCGCTTATCAATCAGTGTAAAACGAGAGAAACAAATGAAGTAGCGGCGAATGAAAAAACTAAGTTTTGCCGGTTTAATAATAGTATGGGAGAGTTTCAGGTAAATGAAGAACCTACTGTTATTACTACTACTCAACCTGCACGTTTGTATCCCCCCCTAGCATTTTTTAATGGCACTGTCTCGCCAGAGCGAGAGGCGATAAATAATAATATGGAGAATAGTTTATACGATAGGGATAGAATGTACTATAAATAATCCATAACAGATTTGCTAAACATGCAGTGTTTTATTTAGAAATTATTTAAGTAGTTTGCTTCGCTAAAAAAATACCGACCAAAGCAATCAGGATACCTGACATTTGGACTAAGGATAGATACTCTGCAAACAAAAGCCATCCAGCAATAGCGGCGACCATAGGCTGTACTAATAAAGCCGTTGAAGCAAAAGTAACGGGAAGATAAGGTAAGGCATAAGCAATAAGACCTTGGCCGAGTATGTGAGAAAACAATGCCAATGCAATTAAAATAATCCAGGCCATTTCAGTGTGTGGCAAGAAAGATTCGCCAGAGAAATACGTAATAATAAGGAGTGTTAACATGCTGGAAAAAGTAGATATTGCCATACTGGCAACCGCAGTAAATTTCTTACGCGAGCGATTGAGTACTAATAAATAACCCGCATAGAAAAATGCAGTGATGAAAGCCAAGCTATCACCCATGGCCGTGCGTTTATCCATATGTAAGTGAGGACTGATTAAAATAGCAACACCTACAATAGCGAATAATAGACCAATGACTAATTTTTTTTGTGGTGGTTTATGTAATACGAGCCATCCCCATAAAGCGATAAGTACGGGAGAGAAATTAGCCAATAATGTTGAATTAGCAATGGTCGTATATTGAATAGATAAATGCCAGGTCGCTAAATCACCGCCAAATAAAATACCTGCAAATAATATCCATAAATAATCTTTAAATTTGGGTACTTCCGTGTCACTAGGATAGGTTGAGCCTTGTCCCATTGAAAGTAATGTTAGAATAGGAAAAGCAATGGCAACCCGCCAGAACCCCGTTGCAATAGGTCCCACTTCGCTTAAACGAACAAAGATAGGGGCAAAACCGATGGCTACGGCACCTATTATTAAATACAACAGGGCAAGCTTACGTTTTTTTTCAGAACCAATCGTGGATGTCGTTTCTGTACGCATACGTGACCCCTAAAAATTTCTTCCTGTTTATTATTAGAATAGGCCTAAAAGGGCAAGTTTTCTCCTGGTAATTAAAGCATAGTATTGGTTAAATAGTGAATTAAATGTTTCTTTTATAATCAGATTATATATAGCGCTGATACGGCGGGCGTGACGCTTGAATCGTCAAGTTCCTGAAAATATCGACTATCATAAATGTAAGAAATATAAAGTTAGTGCGTGCTGCGCTGCTGAAACGCAGGGCAAAGACGCTGAAGGACCGGGCTAAAATTTTATCCTAGGAGATGGGTTGTACAAGCCATGCGCTTTTCTTACAAGTCCGCTTGTCAAGCGTTCATCATTATTTTGCTATTAGCTAGTCTTAATGCTTGCCTGGTAGGGCCTGATTTCAAGCCGGCTGAGCCACCTAAGGTAAAACATTATACAGAGTCGCCTTGGTCTCATAGAACGACAAGCGCGGCAGGGTATGCAGGCGCACCGCAACATTTTATTCGCGGGGGCAATGTTTCACCACAATGGTGGCGTGCATTTCATTCAAAAAAATTAAATAAATTGATTTGTAGAGGACTTGCCAATAGTCCTAATTTAATAGCGGCAAAAGCGGTATTGAGGGAGGCAGAAGAAAATCTTAATGCCGGAATAGGTGCTTTATATCCTGCGTTCAGCGCACAACTTTCTGCTCAGCGTGGATCCAGTACCGGGATCTTTAATTCAAACACAGCAGGGAGTACTGTATCCGCCAGTAATGTTCCTTTAGGAAGTGTATTTAATCTTTTTAATGCGGCGGTGAATGTTTCTTATCTTCTCGATATTTTTGGCGGGACACGGCGCGAAATAGAAGCATTAAAAGCACAAGTTGATTATCAAGATTATGAATGGAAAGCTGCCTATCTAAGTCTAACAGGGAATATTGTGACTTCAACCATTGCGTTGGCGTCTTTGCAAAGACAAATTAGTGTTACAAAGCAATTGATTTTAGAGCAGGAAGAGCAGTTGAACATTATTAAGCAGCAATTCGAATTAGGTGGTGCTTCTGGTGTAGATGTATTACAACAACAAACGCAGGTTGCACAGACGCGTGCGACATTACCGCCATTAGAAAAAAGTAAAGAACAGACACGTCATGCATTAGCGGTTTTAGTGGGCTCATTCCCTAGTTGCGGCCGTATTCCTAATATTGATTTAAGTGAATTAAGGTTGCCCACACGGCTTCCTTTAAGTATTCCTTCGGCATTAGTTCGTCATCGGCCAGATGTACGTGCTGCAGAAGCTTTATGGAAGACGGCTAATGCACAAGTAGGTGTTGCCACGGCTAATTTATATCCGCAATTTTCGATTAATGGTACCTATGGGGAATCGAACTCCGTAGGTAATCAACTTTTTTCTTCGCAAAGTAAGCTATGGAGTTTAGGAAGTGGATTACTGCAGCCGTTATTTAAAGGGGGCACTTTAATAGCGCAACGTCGTGCAGCGTTTGCAGCGTATGATCAAGCAGCGGCACAATATCAGCAAGTGGTACTGCAAGCTTTTCAAAACGTGGCGGATACATTACGTGCCTTAGAAGCCGATGCGCGCGAGTTACGCGCGCAAAAACAGGCAGAATTAGCGGCACGTGCTAATTTAAATTTAACGCGTCAACAGTTTAAATTAGGAGGCATTAATTATCTTTCTCTATTAGATTCACAACGGCAGTATCAACAAACGCGTATTAGCCTTATTCAAGCACAAGCCAGTCGTTATACGGATACGGCAGCGTTGTATCAGGCATTGGGAGGTGGATGGTGGAACTGCTAAAAAAACCTGTGTCTTTTGTTCTCTTTCGTCGTTGGATTGTCTTTTGCGATGCTCATGTACTTGCGTGTACATTCCGCTTCTCAAAGCCAATCCGCCTAGAAATCAAACAAAATACTTGGTTTTACTTTTTGTTTGATTGCACGCGCGGGAGGGTATTTAGAGATGCATAATTGGAGAGAACAGCTACGAAAACCGATGGTTATTATGTTAGTCAGTGTGGCGCTATTGTTTACGTGTATTTTTGGTTTTCAGTTGTTTAAAAGAATGTTAATTAACCATGCGATGCGAAATAATACAGCGCCTGTGGTAACGGTTTCTGCGATGCAAGTGCATTATCAAGACTGGCAACCATCATTGCTAACGTACGGTAGTTTGCGTGCGGTAAACGGTGTGAATGTGACGACTGAATTGGCCGGTTTAGTGCGCACGATTTACTTTAAGCCCGGCGCAGAAGTAAAACAAGGCGATGTGTTGGTACAACTTAATGCAGATTCTGATATCGCTTTATTACATGCGTTAGAGGCACAAGAAAAATTATCTGAGATTACTTATCATCGTGATAGCGCACAATTTGCGATAAAAGCGATCAGTAAAGCTGTTTTGGATGCGGATGAGCAAAATCTAAAGAATTTACAAGCACAAGTGGCGCAACAAGCAGCAATCGTAGCTAAAAAAACGTTGGTTGCCCCTTTTGCGGGACGTTTAGGTATTTCTACAGTGAATCCAGGGCAATATCTTAATGCCGGTGATCAAGTGGTTACATTACAGGCATTGGATCCACTGTACGCTGATTTTTATGTTCCTCAACAAAATTTAGTTCAACTACGTATTGGATCTGCTGCTAAAATTAAAACAGATACTTACCCAGATAAGACGTTTGATGCAGCAATTACTACTATTAATCCTATAGTAGATTCAACGACACGTAATGTTGAAGTCGAAGCAACGGTTGAGAATGCTCAATCTGAATTATATCCAGGCATGTTTATATCGGCGAAAGTTGAAACGGGTACACCGCAGCGCTATTTGACGTTGCCTCAAACGGCGATTAGTTTTAATCCCTACGGTGAAATAGCTTATATTGTGCAGCAAAAAGGTAAAGACAAAAAAGGCAACTCCATCCTGAATGTATTACAAACTTTTGTGGAAACGGGTGATAAGAGAGGCGATCAAATTGCTGTTCTAAAAGGAATTAAAGAAGGCGATACGGTAGTCACTAGCGGACAGCTTAAATTAAAGAATGGTAGCTTAATTGTGATTAATAATTCAGTGGTTCCACAAGATAAAATGGCCCCGATGGTTGTTGATGAGTAGAGTAATGGATCCTGCGGTCTAGCCGCAGGACGATGCCTAATGTCAAGGATGACAAATGCGGTTTACAGATATATTTATTAAACGGCCTGTATTAGCAACGGTCATTAGCTTGCTAATTCTTGTATTAGGCATACGTTCATTAAGCTTATTGCAAGTTCGTCAATATCCTTTTACAGAAAATGCTGTGATTACCGTGTCTACGGTTTATACGGGGGCAGATCCTGCATTAGTGGCGGGATTTATAACCACACCTTTAGAAAATTCTATTGCACAAGCGCAAGGCATCGATTATTTAACCTCGAGCAGTACGCAAGGTAGCAGTTCTATTCAAGCTAATCTGCGCCTGAATTATGATCCCAATAGAGCGCTGACGGAAGTTAATACCAAAGTAAACGCCGTACTTAACCAATTACCTAAAGCCTCTCAGCAACCCACGCTCAGTATTGCAGTGGGCGAAACGATTGATTCGATGTATCTCGGGTTTTATAGCCAACAACTGGCGAGTAATAACGTCACTGATTATCTTGTTCGAGTCGTACAGCCTAAGTTGCAAGCCATTGATGGTGTACAGCAAGCAGAAATACTAGGCCAGAGACAGTTTGCTTTACGTGCATGGTTAGATCCAGCCAAGCTCGCTTCTTATGGCATTACAGCCAATGAAGTGGCGACCGCTTTAGCCAATAATGATTTCATTGCGGCGGTGGGGCGCACCAAGGGCGAAATGATAACGGTTGATCTCACGATAGAAACAGGATTGAAAACAGTAGAACAATTTAAAAACCTGATTGTTAAAGCGAAAAATGGTGCGATTATTCGTTTAAAAGATGTGGCTAAAGTCACACTAGGTGCACAAAATTATGATACGGCCGTTAAGTTTGATAATAAACCCGCCGTTTATATTGGTATAAAAGTGGCTCCGACTGCCAATGTGCTGTCAGTTATTAAAAATGTTAGAAAAGCTTTTCCTGATATTCAACAACAATTACCGCAAGGACTCAAAGGTGAGATTGTTTATGATGAAAGTCGTTATATTAATAGTGCTATCAGCGAGGTTATTCATAGTTTAATTGAAGCCTTAATTATTGTAACGGCGGTTATTTTTATTTTTCTAGGTTCTATGCGTTCGGTTGTTATTCCGGTTATTGCGATGCCACTTTCGTTAATTGGCAGCTTTCTTATTATGTTATTACTGGGATACACCATCAACTTATTAACTTTATTAGCATTGGTATTAGCGATTGGTTTAGTGGTAGATGATGCCATTATTATTGTAGAAAATATTTATAGACATATCGAAGCAGGGGAGACGCCGTTTAATGCAGCGATAAAAGGTGCCAGAGAATTAGCCATTCCTATTATTTCAATTTCAGTTGTGTTAGTCGCAGTATATGTACCGATTGGTTTTATGGGTGGTTTAACAGGCGCTCTTTTTACCGAATTTGCTTTTACTTTAGCCGGTGCGGTGGCCATATCAGCCATTATCGCTTTAACATTGTCACCAATGATGTGCTCTAAATCGTTAAAGTCTACAAAAAATAATCATCATGATTTTGTGGCTTTTATTGATCGTCAGTTTGAAAAAATACGTGCCGTTTATGAGCGTGCGTTGCATAGCTCATTAGATAATGTACGTGTCACCGGTGTTTTTGCTATTATTATTTTATCCAGTATTTATTTTCTTTATGCAACCTCTAAGAATGAATTAACCCCACAAGAAGATCAGGGACTGATCATTAGTTTATTAACCGCTGCACCCAATGCGAGTTTAGAGCAAACCCAGCTGTATTCGAAGCAAGTATTTAAAATATTTGAACAATTTCCTGAAACTGATCACGTTTTTCAGTTAGATGGCGTTAACGGGTTGAATAGCAGCATTGGCGGTATGGTTTTTAAACCATGGGATGAGCGTAAACGTACGACAAATCAGCTACAACCTGTGATACAAGAATTATTCGGTCACATTGCTGGAGCGCGGGTTGCTGCTTTTCAAAAACCGTCATTACCCGGCGGTGGTAGTGGGTTACCGGTGCAGTTTGTTATTACAACGACAGATAGCTACGAAAAATTGAATGATGTCTCTCAAAATTTATTAGATGAAGCGCGTAAGAGTGGCTTATTTGTTTATTTAGATACTGATCTTAAAATTGATAAGGCACAGACAACTATTCAACTCGATCGTGATAAAGCGGCGCAACTTGGGTTAAACATGGCAGATGTCGGTAGTGTATTGGCTTCTGCTTTAAGCGAAGGCTATATTAATTATTTTGATTTTTCTGGACGTTCTTATCAAGTTATACCGCAAATGATACGTAGTCAGCGTTTAAATGCCTATCAAGTACTTAATTATTATTTAACGTTACCGAATGGTTCGTCTATTCCACTATCAACCATTGCACGTTTAAAAACAACAGTAGTGCCTGAGGCTATTAATCATTTTCAGCAACTTAATTCAGCCACTATTTCAGCCGTTGCTTTTCCGGGTGTGACGATGGGCGATGCGCTTCAGGGTCTGAAAAATATGGCACAAAAAATATTTCCAGAAGGCTATGGTATTGATTATTCCGCGCAGTCACGTCAATATCAGCAAGAAAGTAGCGCATTGGTACTAACCTTTTTTTTAGCATTGGTTATTATTTTTCTTTGTTTAGCCGCGCAATTTGAAAGTTTTAGGGATCCTTTAATTATTCTTATTAGTGTTCCGATGTCGATTTGCGGAGCGCTTATTTTTATTAGCTTAGGGATTGGTGGTGCGAGTTTAAATATCTATACCGAAGTGGGTTTGGTAACTTTAATTGGTTTGATCAGTAAACACGGTATTTTAATCGTGCAATTTGCTAATGATCTGCAAAAAGAAGGCCACGCTAAGCGAGAAGCCGTGCAAATGGCAGCAGGTATTCGATTAAGACCTATTCTGATGACGACAGCTTCGATGGTATTAGGTGTTATCCCGTTGATATTAGCAACCGGTGCAGGCGCTATTAGTCGCTTTAATATTGGATTAGTCATTGCTACAGGGATTTCAATAGGTACCTTATTTACTTTATTTGTGGTGCCGGCCATGTATTTATTTTTGGCTCAGGATCATCATCAACCAAAAGTTTCAGAAACCGCTTGACGTCGTTGCCAATTGTCCATGTAGCGTTTTGCAAGGATTGGATCTCGAATAATTAATACATTTTCAGCATTTTTGTTTTGTGCAGCCTTAGTAAAATTAAATGAACCCGTAATAACCTCTTGTCCATCAATAATCATAATTTTGTTATGAGCAATTGCTGGTTTGTAATCGATCCAAACAGGAATATGTTGGTTTAGTAAAAAACGCGAGGCGCTATATTTTTGTGATTTTTGACTTTTATCCAAGATGACTTTGACAACAACCCCGCGTTTTTTCGCTTCAACAAGATGCTTTGCAATCGGTACAGAGGTAAAACTATAAGTTTGTACAGAAATAGATTTTTTTGCGCTATCTAATGCATCCGTAATTTGCATCGTACAGTTTTGTCCGGGGGTGAAACAAACTTGTATGTTAGGACAGCTCGTCGTGCTGGCTTGACTAGCCATTGTATAAAACGGAGAAAAAAATAAAAAACAAATTAATAAAAATTTTAGCATCAATAAATTACTCTTATTTTTTATAAAAGGAAAATGTGTAGGTGGCAAGCTTTGTTGTGATAGCCACTACTTTGAAAAAGGTTGTTTCAACAAATCTTCGAGTAATGGAGCAAGTTCCCGTTGTTGAATACCGCTACGTAGGCGACGTACTCTGAGAATGGCATTCAAGTCGGCCAGTGCATTTGAAAAATTATCATTAAGAATTAAGTAATCATATTCATCAAAATGTTCTAGCTCTGCTTTTGCATCAGCCATACGTTTTTTAATGACCGTCTCTTCATCCTGCGCTCTGAGCCTTAATCTTTTTTCCAAGGTTTCCCAGGAGGGCGGGATGATAAAGATACCTATAGATTCAGGCATTTTCTCTCTAATTTGCCGTGCGCCTTGCCAGTCGATTTCTAAAATAATATCAATACCCGCTTCTATTTTTTTAGTGACCCAGTCTACAGAGGTAGCATAGTAATGGCCAAAAACAGTGGCATCTTCCAGAAAAGCGTGTTCTTTTTTAAGCTGTTTAAACTGTGTTTCATCAACAAAGTGATAATCTATCCCTTCTTTTTCACCAGGTCTAGGCGCGCGCGTGGTATAGGAAATAGAAACTTCTAAATTCGATACCGACTCCAACAAGGCATTCACTAAACTGGTTTTTCCGCCACCAGAAGGTGCTGAGATAATATAAAGCGTACCAGGAATTTTCATAATTTACTCGACGTTTTGCACTTGTTCGCGTATTTCTTCAATTAAAACTTTTAAGTTAACAGCCATTAAACTAAGGTCTGCATTAAGCGATTTAGAGGCTAAGGTATTTGCTTCTCGATTTAATTCTTGGAGCAAGAAATCCAACTGTTTTCCCTGCGCTTGTTTTTTAAGCAACCTCTTAAAATCATTAACATGGATTTGTAAGCGATCTAATTCTTCTGCCACATCCATTTTTTGAGTGAATAATAGCATTTCCTGTTCTAAACGGTTAGGGTCTAAACTAATTTTGATATCCGATAGACGTGCTAAGATTTTTTCACGTTGTAGTGAAAGAATAGTAGGCAATTGTTCCTTAATTACGTTGATTAGATTTTGTAGTTTTGTTAAACGCTGATCGATGACATCAAGAATAGCTTTTCCTTCCTGGGTTCGCGTTAGACATAAATCAGCCAGGGCTTCTGAAAACAAAGCAAGTAAATCGGATTGTAGCGTTTCGTAAGCGATATCAGGAAGCTTTAGCAATTGTGGCCAACGTAATAATTCAATAGGATCTAAGGAACTAGAAGTTTGGGTCAGGGCTGCTAATTTTTTATGGGTTTGGATAATCGCGGTGGCGAGGTCTTCATTAATCTCAATAGGAATCGCTTTGTTAGTAGGCGGTTTGTAACGCAGCCTTACATCGACTCTGCCTCGTCGTAGCTGTTGGCTTAGCTTTTTTCGCAGCAAGGGTTCTAGGTAACTCAAGGACTCAGGTAAAGAGAGGCTAATGTCTAAATAGCGGTGATTAACGCTACGTAATTCCCAAGTGGTATGTCCCCAATCCGTTTGTTGTTCTTTTCTGGCAAAAGCCGTCATGCTACAGATCATGTTAATCGCTAATTTAAAAAGTATAATGATGCCTGTTTTAGGCCTTGCCGGCGGCAGGTCTATTCTAATCAGTCTTATGTAATAAATATAGAAGGAAAATAATGATGCGTTCTACTTCACGCTCCGTTGATGCGCTACGCGCTATTCAGATCACGCGTGCTTATACCCAACATGCAGAAGGATCCGTATTAATTGAATTTGGTCATACCAAGGTGATCTGCAATGCCAGTGTTATTGCGGGTGTGCCTAAGTTTTTAAAGGGGTCTGGCCAAGGTTGGCTTACCGCAGAATATGGGATGCTGCCGCGTTCAACCCATTCACGTATGGATCGAGAGGCGAGTCGTGGTAAACAATCAGGTCGGACCTTAGAGATTCAGCGTTTGATTGGTCGAGCGTTGCGCACGAGTATTGATCTAAAACAATTAGGTGAAAATACTATTTTATTGGATTGCGATGTGATTCAAGCCGATGGTGGCACACGTACGGCGGCTATCACAGGCGCTTGTGTTGCTTTAGCCGATGCGCTGGCTACGATGAAGAAAAAAGGCGAGATTAAGCAAGACCCTATGCGTTTTTTGGTGGCTGCGGTTTCTGTAGGGCTTTATAAAGGCACACCGATTTTAGATCTCGATTATGCAGAAGATTCTACAGCGGATACGGATATGAATGTCATCATGACAGAGCAGGGTGAGTTTATTGAATTTCAAGCAACCGCAGAGAAAAAGGCTTTTTCAAAGCAAGAGTTTGATAGTTTGTTGAACTTAGCAGAATCTGGAATCAAACAATTATTTGTAAAACAAAAGGAAAGTTTAGGTATTTCTTAACAGTTTTTTCGAGATGTCCCTGGTTTTACAGGGACATCTCCCCTCCAACGCCACCAAAATTAGCTAATTATCCGTGTAAAACGGTTTTTTTCGAATATATTTGCTATCCTTGATGGATAGGATTGACGTATACGACGATAAAAATTAGCGAATGATAGGGAGATTAAATTGTTAAAACGCGATATCTCTACGACGAATATACTCATTGTTGCTGCCGGCGGTATGATTGGATCAGGATGGTTATTTACGCCTTTTCTTGGGGCGAAAATGGCAGGACCGAATGCATTGGTAAGCTGGATTATCGCCGCAATTTTTATGTTATTGATCGCTTTGCCGCTGTGCGAATTAGGTGCAATGCTGCCGTTATCCGGTGGAATGTCTAATTATCCGACGTTTACGCATGGAAGAGAGGTTGGGTTTTTATTTTCTTGGATCACGTGGCTATCTTACGTGGTGATGACACCGATAGAAATTCAAGCTATTTTGCAATATAGCAGCCATTTCTTTCCAGCATTACTTGTTAAAGAAGCCAATTATTTCAAGCTTTCTCATATAGGATATATCGCTGCATTAGCGATTATGTTTGCTATTGTATTGCTTAATACTTATGGCATTAAATTCCTTACTGAATGTAATAAATATGCCAGTATCATAAAATTTATTCTTCCCTCTATTGCCATTGTGGCATTGATGCATACGTCGCCTTCTTTTGAGAATATTCATTTAACGCTGACGACAGAAGAAAGTTGGATGCAAATATTTTCTGCCCTGTCAGCCGGCGGCATTGCCTTTGCTTTTACCGGTTTTCAAAACGGCTTAATGTTGGCGGGAGAAGTAAAAAATCCGCAAAAAACAATTCCTATCGCTATGTTAGGTGCGATTTTGATTGGATTAATTTTATATTTTACCTTGCAGCTTGCTTTTTTAATGGCAATTCCAAAAATATATCTACAACAGGGTTGGTATCAGCTTACGTTTCCAGGCGATAGTGGTCCGTTAGTTGGGTTAACACTTTTATTAGGATTGAGTTTGGTCGCTACTTTATTGTTGTTTGATGCCGCCTTTTCGCCTTTAGGTACAACATTGGTTTATACCGCCGCCACTTCACGTATTTTGTACGGCATGGCACTTAATAAATATTTACCATCACTTTTTTTAAAAGTGAATAGGCATCAAATTCCATACATTACCTTATATGCTAACTTTTTGGTGGGAGCATTATCTTTTCTACCTTTTCCCGGATGGCAAAAAATGGTGGCATTTCTAGCGTCAGCGAGCATTTTTTCTTATGGTGTGGGGCCGATCTGCTTGTTAGCATTGCGTAAGCTGCGTGCAGAACAATATCGTCCATTTAGACTAGATAATAGCTTTGTTTTGTGTCACGGTGCTTTTTTTGTTTGTAATTTAATGCTTTATTGGTGTGGATTCTCAGTGATTTGGAAACTTTATTTAGCCATTGTGGTAGGGATTATTATCTATTTTTTTTATCACCGTAATACCCGTGTCTCCAATAAACTAAGTTTATATTGGTTTTTTTCTTATGTAACATTGTTATTATTATTATCTTATTTAGGGCCTTTTGGTGGTATGGGTTTATTTAGATTTCCTTTTGGTATGTTATTAATTTTTCCTTTTAGTGTGCTCATGCTTTATTTATCGCAGCATTGTTTGGTGAAGGATGCTGCAGAGCAGGAGTCATTTGAGTTGATGAATAAGCAATTACAAGATTTATAGCTTATCGCCAATAATATGAACTTCGCGAATAAGTTGAATATGCTGTTTTTTTAAAACGGTATCACTGACTTTTTCTATGAGTGCTTCAATATCGGCAGCGGTCGCCTGGCCTTCGTTGACAATAAAATTAGCATGTTTAGTAGAAACAGAGGCGCCACCTATCTTTAGGCCTTTTAATCCACAACTTTCAATAAGACGCGCCGCATAATCATTTTCAGGGTTACGAAACACAGAGCCACAACTGGGTTCATTGGTTGGTTGCGTCGCAGTACGATGCGCTAATAGCGATCGTATTTTTTCTAAAGATTCTTCTTTATCGCCTGGTTTTAATTGGAAATGGGCAGCTAGATAAAATTCATCGGGAAAAACACTGACGCTACGGTAAGCAATTTGATAGTCGCTGGGATAACGAAGTTTTTTTTCTCTATGCCGGTTGATAGTTTCTACTGCTTTAACAATCTCCCACGTTTCTGAACCATTACATCCCGCGTTCATTGCTAAAGCACCACCGATAGTGCCAGGAATACCCGCTAAAAATTCGGCACCACTTAAATTTTTTCTTGCAGAGAATCGTGCGAATGCAGGTGATGCGACGCCTGCTTCGGCGCGTATCACAGTAGGTTCTAGTAATTCAAATTTGCTCAGCGCACCTTGGGTAACAACAACGGTTGTTTTAAGACCCCCATCACGTATTAACGTATTACTCCCTAAACCTAAAAATAACAGCGGTTCTTTTGCTGGTAATTGTTTTAGGAAGTTAATGAGATCATCGCTGTCTTTAGGAATATAAAGGCGTTGTGCAGGACCTCCAACTCGCCAGGAGGTGTAATCTGAGAGTGAAACATTTTCTAGTAAGCTGCCATGGAGTTCCTGCATTATTTAATCCATGCTGAATTCGGACAGGGCAAGTTCTTGTGCGATACTGCCAATATCACCCGCACCTTGTAATAAAAGTACATCGTTATCTTCAAGAATATCGTGCAAATTGCGCGATAAATGTTTTTTGTTTTCAACAACGGTAGGATTTAAATCAGAGTGTTGGCGAATGTGTTCGGATAGTGCAAGGCTATCAGCACCGGGTATAGGTGTTTCACCAGCCGAATAGACGTCTAATAACAATAAATGATCTACGCCGGCTAATACAGTGACAAAGTCATTAAATAGATCGCGTGTACGGGTGTAACGGTGTGGCTGATATGTCATAACTAAACGTCGATCGGGCCAAGCCGCGCGAATCGTTTTTAAAGTAGCGGCAATTTCACTGGGATGATGGCCATAATCATCAATTAATAAAATACGTCCTTTTTTAATTTTAAATTCACCGAGGATTTGAAAGCGTCTATCAACACCACTAAAGTTAGCTAAAGCGCTTTGAATCACGTCATCAGCAATATTTAATTCAGTTGCAACAGCAATGCTAGCGACAGCATTCAAGGCATTATGTTGTCCAGGTAAATTTAAGGTGATATCTAACGGTTTTTGGTTTTTGCGTAAAACAGTAAAGTGATTTTTAATTTCTTTTTGTTTGAAAGAGGTAATGCGTATATCAGCGTCTTTGCTGAACCCATAGGTAATAACAGGGCGCATCACTTCAGGAAGAATAGAACGTATAATAGGATCGTCTATACAGACGATTGCTAAACCATAAAAGGGTAAATGGCGTAAAAACTCTATAAAGCTTTGTTTGAGGCGCTGAAAATTTCCGTCATAGGTACCCATGTGATCGGCGTCGATATTGGTGATGATAGCCACCATCGGTTTTAAATAAAGAAAAGAAGCGTCGCTTTCATCTGCTTCCGCAACCAAGTAGCGGCCTGAACCGAGTCGTGCATGCGTATTAGTGCTATTAAGACAGCCGCCAATAACAAAGGTAGGATCAAGTCCTGCTTCACCTAGTAGACTAGCAACCAAGCTGGTGGTTGTTGTCTTTCCATGCGTGCCAGCGACAGCAATCCCATAGCGAAATCGCATTAATTCGGCCAGCATTAAGGCTCTAGGGACTACCGGGATATGCGTTTGCCGCGCTTTCATAATCTCTACATTATCTTTTGGCACGGCACTGGAATAGATGATCACATCTGCTTTATCAATATGCTGCGCTTTATGACCACGGTTGAATTGTGCGCCTAGCTGTTGCAAATGTTGGGTCATGCTATTTTCTTGTAGATCAGAGCCCGAAACCGTGTAACCCTCATTGAGTAGGATTTCGGCAATACCGCCCATGCCAGCACCACCGATGCCAACGAAATGAAGATGCTGAATACGGCCCATTTGGTGGTCTACAAAAGGGTTTTTCATAGAGATAGCCTATATCTTGTAAGGAGATGGGCGTATTGTGGCATTAGTTGTAGGTAGGCTCAACATCTTATCTCGAAGATGGCTTATTCACGATAGCCAAATTCAGCTAAGCGATATTCATAATCGATGCGTAATAATAACGAAAGCATCATACAGGTAATCAATAAACTACTGCCGCCATAACTCATTAAAGGGAGTGTTAATCCTTTAGTGGGAAGTACACCCATATTGACACCAATGTTAATCATTACTTGAAGGGCAATATTTAAACCAATGCCGTAGGCAAGATAAGCAGAAAAACGTTGTCCCGCATTAAAGCAGCGTTGGCCAATACGTAAGGCGCGCCATACTAATACCGAAAATAATAAGACCATAAATAATCCGCCAATAAGGCCTAATTCTTCGGTTAACACGGCAAATAGAAAATCAGTATGCGCTTCTGGAAGATAAAATAATTTTTGTATGCTTTCACCAAGGCCGACGCCAAACCAGCCGCCGCGTCCAAATGCAATTAAAGATTGTGTTAACTGATAACCAGAATCAAATTGATTTGCCCAAGGGTTAAGAAAGGTCGTTAAACGGGCTAAGCGATAGGGTGAGCTAATCGCAAGGATGCCTAAAATAAGTACCACGCCGGTAAAGAGGATCGCAAATTGCCAAATTCGTACACCCGCTAAAAACAACATGCCAAGGCTAGTAACTAAAATAACAGTGGCTGCGCCAAAATCGGGTTCACGTAATAATAAAAACGTAATAATCGCAAGAACTAACAGTGGTTTTAGAAATCCGCGTATTTGTGTTTGTACTTGTTTTTCTTGGCGGAGTAGATAGCCTGCTAAGTAAACGATCATCGTTAATTTTACGAATTCAGAGACTTGCAGGCCAAAAGGACCGAATCCAAGCCAACGCATACTGCCATTAACCTGCCTGCCAATACCTGGTAATAAAACGACTACGAGTAAAGCGATACTTAACACTAACAGTGCAAGACTTATTTGTTTCCAATAATCCGTTTTTATTTGGAAAATAACGGCCCCTGTTCCTATGCCTAATATCAAATAAAATAACTGGTGGAAAAAGTAATGGAAAGCTTGGCCGTATTGACGTTCTGAAATCACAATCGAGGTAGAGGCAACCATTAAGAGGCCAAATGCTAATAACGTTAAAATTGAAAAAAGTAACGTGCGATCATAGAGGACAACGGGTCCCTCCTGTTGAATCGCTTTAGCCATGTTAAGGTTCTCCTCGTACTAGCTGCGCAAAAACATTGCCGCGTTCTTCATAGTTTTTGAACATATCCATACTCGCGCAGGCGGGCGATAGTAATACAGCATCTCCCGGTGAAGCGGCTTGTTGTGCCAGTGAAACAGCATGTGCTAAATCGCTGGCCGCTTGCGTTAAAGTGTCATTCTCCAATGCTTGTTTTAATAGAGGGGCATCTTGCCCAATTAATATGACCGTTTTAACATGTGTTTTAACACTGTGTTTTAAAAGATTGAAATCAGCGCCTTTTCCCAGGCCACCAGCAATTAAAACAATTTTTCCTCGAGTGGCAGGGCCTAAACCCTGTAAGGCTGCCATAGTTGCGCCTACATTGGTTGCTTTAGAGTCGTTATACCAGGTGACACCTTTTTCTTCTTTAATCCATTGGCAACGGTGTGTTAGGCCCTTAAATTGGCATAAAGCTTCTAGCATTGAGGCTAGTGGAAGTTGAATGGCCTCTCCGATGGTTAACGCGGCTAAGGCATTGGCCCAATTATGTTTTCCTTTGATAAAAAGCTTATCAACAGGCATGAGGCGTTTGCTTCCTTTCGCTAAGTAAATTTTTTTGTTTGATAGTTGAAGGCCAAACTTTTCTGAATTAGGTTTTACCATTTTTAAACCAAAGCTGAGGATTTGTTTTGGTTTAAAGTGGCTGTATGGATGTGTGTTGGGATCGTCTTGATTCCATACCGCTGTTTTACAATGTTGGTAAATACGTTGTTTGGTTTGCGTATAGTTTTCTAGGGTTTTATGCCGATCCAAATGATCAGGGCTAATATTCAGAATCGTCGCGACTTTTGCTTTGAGTGAATAAGTGGTTTGCAACTGAAAGCTAGAAATTTCTAATACATAGAAATCGGGTTTAGCACCTTTTAATAAATCCAGCGCCGCTTTGCCGATATTTCCTCCCACCTTCGCCGTTTTTTGTGAGGCGTGAATCATGTCGCCAACTAAGGTTGTCACGGTTCCTTTTGCATTGGTGCCGGTGATTGCAATAATGGGGGCACGCGCTTTTTGAGCAAATAATTCAATATCACCGATTGGACGTACGCCAGTTTTAGCGATTGCGTTGGCAATGACAGGATCATCTAAATCGATGCCTGGGCTCACAATTAATTCTTTTGCTTGTTCCAACAATTGCGGATCAAATGGGCCTAAGTAAAGCGGCACGTGTGGGAATTCTTTTTTAAAGGTTGCTAAAAGAGGTGGATCTAAACGGCTATCTAATAATGCAAAACGCTTTGGCCATAGACGATTACGGCTAAAATAGCGGGCACAGGAAAGCCCGGCTTCACCCAAGCCAATAATTAATCGCCGATGAGAAGCATTAGACCGAGCCATGAATAATTCCTCCTCCTAAGCAACGCGTGTCTTGATAGAAAACGATCGACTGGCCGGGCGTAATAGCCCATTGCGCCTGCTCAAATTCAACACGCAGCTTGTTCTCTGCATCCAGCATAACATTGCAAGGCGTTTCAAGCTGTCTATAGCGGATTTTTGCGGTACAAGTAAAGGGGAAGGCTGGTGGCTGCTCATTAACCCAGTCTAGTTGTTCGCAGATAAGGACGGTGGAATAGAGTGCGGGATGATCGCGGCCTTGCACAACGATTAAGGCGTTGCGATCTAGTGCTTTATCGGCCACATACCAGGGTGTTAATTCAGTTTTTTTTAGGCCACCGATCCCAAGGCCTTGTCGTTGGCCAATCGTATAGAACATAAGCCCGTCATGTTGGCCTATGCGGTTTCCTTCTTGAGTTTCAATGTCACCCGGTTGCGCCGGTAAATAATTTTGTAAGAAGCGTTTGAACTTTCGTTCGCCAATAAAGCAAATGCCTGTACTATCCTTTTTATTATGATTCAATAGCCCGGCTTGCTCAGCAATTTTTCGTATTTCTGTTTTATTAAGCAAGGCGAGTGGGAATAAGGTTTTGCTTAATTGTTCTTGTCCTAAGGTATACAGAAAATAAGTTTGATCCTTGTTTTTATCAGTACTTTTAAGTAATTGATAGTCATTGTCTGCAAAAGATATGCCCGCATAATGACCGGTAGCGATAAAATCGGCGCCTTGTTGTATGGCGTATTCTAGAAAAGCTTTGAACTTAATTTCTTTGTTGCAAAGGATATCCGGATTAGGTGTGCGACCTGCTTGATATTCTTTCAAAAAGTGAGAAAAAACACGGTCCCAATATTCGGCTGCAAAATTAATCGTATGCAATGGGATAGACAGATGATCACAAACAGCTTGTGCATCCGCAATATCAGTACTCGCCGAACAATACTCTTCAGTATCATCCTCTTCCCAATTCTTCATAAACAAGCCTTGGACGTCATAACCTTGCTCTTTAAGTAATAAAGTGGCAACAGAGGAATCTACTCCGCCTGATAAGCCTATGATGACACGTTTTTTCATAGCGAATTTATTTGTTATAGCTTGTTATTGGCTCGAAGGTCACTTGTATTTACTAGCTGCTGTACTTGCATAAGGGCCTTATAGTTCTGGGCAATAGTATCTTTTTTATGCGGCGGAGAAAAGACGGCAATGAGCTGTCCGGCAGGATTGATGAGGTAGAGGGTGCCATTATGGTCAATGGGGTGGTTTTTATCGTTAGAGTTTTTTTGTTGGGTCTGGATATAAACGACACCCATTTGCTTACTTAGCTGCTGAATACCGACTAAAGGGCCTGTTACGCCTTTGAAAGCTGGATTAAACGTTTTGACATAATCGGCGACTATTTTTTGCTCATCATGCTTTGGGTCCAGGGTAATAAAGACAATTTGAGGCAATGGGAGCTTTTCTTCTTCAAATTGTGCGTAGAGATGTGAAAGCACGTTCATTGGGTCATGCGTCTGAGTGTCGCCAAAAAAGAGAAAACTATAGTGGCCTTTTAAGCTATGGTTGGTAAATGGGTCACCCGATCCCTCTGTCAGTAGGAATTCAGGGATTCTTTGCGGGTGGCTGATTTGCGTGCCCGATGTGGGTAAGTTTATCTTATGCTTTGCTGTATACCATGTGTTAAAGCCAAGGCCTAACACGAGGGCAATGACAGTGAAACATACCAACGGCAAAACGTTGTTTTTAGAAGACGGGTAAGGCATCCAATGCTCCTCATTAAAGAATGGTCCATGAATAGAAAAAACGGCATGAGCCAATAAGAATTCGAATAATGAAAGGGTTCTATCGTTGCTATGCCTTTAGTTTGCTTTAATAAATGGATTGCTGCAACTATAAATCTCCTAAGAAGTAAGAGAACGCTCGCCAAGATAGGTAGTCATTATCGGCTATTGAATCTACTCTTTCATTCGATGAGACAGGAAAGCATTGTGAAAGCAATGCGAAGTCGAAGAGCCCGCGATAGGCGTGCGTTGACGGGCGAAGCAGGAAACGCATCACGCCGTAAAGTCATTTGTGGGAGGCACGGGCATGAACTCCGAAGGAGTGAGTGCGTGCCGGACGCAGGACGTATCGCGGCCTAATTTCAGTCGCGTCATGCGAACGAATTTCGGGGACACGATGGCCGAAATTCTTCGGGAGCATAGCGACTCACTTGTTCTAATAGCTACCGATTTAGTCTAAAGATGAAAGGTAGGTTATATGCAGGCACGGCACGATTTTATTTTTATTTATTTTATATGATGAATATTTAATATAGTTAATTTTTTTGTAAAAAATTAACTATATTTATTTGATATAAGGCTGTTATTTAATTTAAAAAATTAAAATAACTAGACAAATTAATTTTAATAATGATAAATTACTGCCGAATATTTTAATTAATTATTAAAAAATAAATATTTATTTGGACTGTAAAAATAATAATATTAATAAAGGAGAGATTTTATGGCTAATTTTTATAAGGCGATGGCTATAGACCAGAATTATTTTCCAATAAGAGAAAAAATTAAAGTTATTGTTATAGAGATGGGTAAAGCTATTCTTCCTACTAGTAGAGGAAAGTTAAAAACAATAATTATGAACAGAGAGGAATATAAAAAGTCTAATAAATCAGACCATTTAATAACCATTGCTATAAATAACTCTGGCAAACAAAAATTAAGAGATGTTATTGCTGATAGTCTGGATAATTTTGATCGCAAAAATCTTAATGACATTATCGATTTTTTAGGACAAAAAGGGTTTGCGTTTTATAAAGAAGACAATTTAGATGTTTATTTAAATGACGAGTTAATTTTATTGAAAAAGCTTAAATTAAATGATGATCAAGGAAAAGCTTTCGATGTAATAAACAATAAAATTTCAGAGCTGCAAAATTGGGCTAAAAAATATAGAAATTCCTCCGAAGGCCAATTTCATGGAAACGTAGAAATTGATAAAGAATTAGATGAGTTGCAACTGAACTGTGCGGAATATACGATCGAAAAGGATAATGCCGGGTTAAATGCTGTTATTGAAAGGTTTAATAAGATTAGGGTTAGTTTTTCACTTGATGGTTTGGATTTTTTGCATCGTACGCTTACAAATCTACAGTCTAGGTTTATAGGCATCCAGCCAGAGGTAGGCAATCTTCAACAAGCAATGCAAGTGAGTCGCTATGCTCCCGAAGAATTTCGGCCATCGTGTCCCCGAAATTCGTTCGCATGACGCGACTGAAATTAGGCCGCGATACGTCCTGCGTCCGGCACGCACTCACTCCTTCGGAGTTCATGCCCGTGCCTCCCACAAATGACTTTACGGCGTGATGCGTTTCCTGCTTCGCCCGTCAACGCACGCCTATCGCGGGCTCTTCGACTTCGCATTGCTTTCACAATGCTTTCCTGTCTCATCGAATGAAATTTCATTAATATTAGCAAACGATAAAAATAAAAAATTGACTGAAGAAAATGCATGTTATTTACTTGAGCAAGAAGAAAAATTTGTTGAAATAATGCAACTTTATTTCGATAAAATCGATAAAAAAATGCTTGATCTAAAAGAAAAAGTTGATGGAATTTCTAAGCAGATTTTTGGATTAGCGCCTTTACTCTTAGAAGAAGGAGAAAAATTACTTGAAAGAGAATTACTGGATGGTCACATTAGTATGTTTCATAAGGCGTTAGAAGCAAAACCCTTGGCCGAATTGGAATATCAAGCTGTACTTATTAAGGAAATTTTTAATAAAAAGCTTGATGCAATAAAAAATAATTTTGTGAGAGATTCTAAAAGGAGATTTGAACGAATCAATGAGCAGGTTTGTCCTTATTCTGAAATAGAATCAGCAAAACGGATACTGCAAGAAGTAGCTTCTTTGCAGACAATATTTGCCGATTTTTCTCAGAATGATGCCGATCAACTTGCTTTGCTGCTAGAAAGAGTAACTAAATGTGTCGAAGAGGCAGATAGTTTTCATTGTATAATCGTTAAGCAGGAAGGAGATAAAAAAACTGATTTGAGGCCTGCTATTTATAGCATTACCAAATTTTTTGACGAAGAAAAGCCAGTTTTAGATCAAATTAAAGAGCACGGGGAAAAAATACGGCATGGCTATTGGGATGCTGATGAAAAATCAGGAAAGCTACAAGAGATCTCAGATAGAGCAAACGCAATTAAAGCTAAGAATGAAGAATTATTCCAAAATACTGAGGTGGATAAAGCTAAAGTAGGAGAAATTCGTGATGAGCTCCAGGGACTATATAGCTTTATTTCTTCTAATGAAGAAACCTTATCGCGTTATCGGGGAATTTCTGTATTAAGGCCTTTAGCTAAATTGTGGGGTGGAGGAAAAGTAACAAGTATGCAATATGCTAATGAAATAAAGGAAGAATTAGCTAAGCTTAATGAGATAGTAGCGCATATTTAAGTTTATACAGCGCTTCGTAATGCTTGAAACTCAATTAGAGGGCGACGATAGGTTGCCCTTTTTAAATAAAAAAGTAACGGTATATCGATGCACCCTGCTCAAGTGGTAGGGAGACGGTTTCTAGTGTCTACTTAGACTTGTTTAGCCTATTTTTTTCTGGTATAGAAAAACCAGATGAAAATAGCTAAAGAAAAAATAAACCTAATGAGTGAGGGGCAGTTACAGAAACTGGTATTCTCTTTGCAGCAAGGAGGGGTCATTGCCTTTCCAACCGAGACTGTCTATGCCCTGGCTGGGGATGCGAGAAGCTTATCGGCGATTAAACGGATATTTAGGCTTAAGGCTCGCCCTTTAACCCAGCCTTTAAGCGTTTTGCTCCCCCAAAATCATGATTTAGCCGAATGGGCGAATGATGTTTCTCCACTCGCGCAACGATTGGCTGATTATTTTTGGCCAGGTCCTTTGACGTTAATTTTCAATAAAAAAGCATCTGTTTTATCTGAGCTTAGCGGAGGAGGGTCTAAAGTTGGTCTGAGAGTGCCGGATCATCCGGTTGCACAGTCAATATTGCAGGCATTTGCTGGGGGTTTAGCAGCTCCTTCTGCCAATCGTTCGGCACATCTTAGCCCTACACAAGCCACACATGTTCGGCAAGCATTTGCGGATGAACTTGATGCGATTGTTGATGGTGGCGCCTGTTCGATTGGTATTGAATCAACTATTGTAGATGTTTCGTCAGATAGTCCACGTATCTTAAGACTAGGCGCTATTTCGCAAGAAGCGATACAACGTGTGATAGGTTCAGAACTCGTGGCTGATTCTTCTGTGCTGGGTCGTATCCGATTACCGTTAAGACAGATAGAAAGGGATGAGCTGGAAAATAGTGTTCATCACTATTTAAACCAAGGAAAATCAATAACGGTATTGGCACGACAACCGGCTCGTGTTAGCCATACGAATCTGATTTGGATAACGATGCCTGAAGAGGCAAGTGACTATGGACGTGTGTTATATCAACATTTGCATGAGGCTGAAAAAAATTCAACAACTCAAATTTTAATTGAATCTTTACCCCAGAATGAGGCATGGGCAGGGATACATGCTTTATTACGAAGCTAAAATGTGTTGATGGCCCGTTAGATAGATTTTTTTGAAAATATAGTCTAACTTAATATTATCATTTGCAGGGAAAGCGGATGTTAGCTCTATTTTTTATCTATAGTATTTGTGTATTACTGGCCTGGTTTAATCAAAGGCGGCTTGCTATTGGCCTATTTATTTTCTTTTTCCTAGCGACAGCGTTTGTCTTCCTGCATCATCTTACTGATCAGCTAGCTTTGCAGTTTTAATATGATGGAACCTCATAAAGTTGCTAAAATCATTAAAATCTTTAATGCACTTGATGCATTGGGGCTTTGCCTTTTATTGCTTATTGCATTTGCATTACAGCTGATTTTACATGAACTACCTTGTCCTTTATGTATATTGCAGCGTATTGGAATTTTAGCGATCGCGTTTGGTTTTTTGCTTAATGTGAAATTTAATATCCATCCGGGTCATTACACACTTTCATTACTTGCCGCTTTATTAACAGCAGCAATGTCGGTACGCCAGATATTTTTGCATGTCATACCTGGCGATCCAGGCTATGGTTCTTCTGTTTTAGGGTTACATTTATATACTTGGGTTTTTCTTTTATGTGTAGGCGTCATTATTTATATCGCCATTATTTTTAGTATTTCCCCGCAATATTCAGAGATACCGAGTAGTGCGTTTAAAAGCAAAACTTTACAATGGTTAACGCACCTTGCTTTTGCAGTGGTTTTTATTTTGACTGTATTTAATGGTATTTCTACTTATCTTGAGTGTGGGTTTAAAGCGTGCCCTGAGAATCCAGTTAAATATGAGATTCAATTAGTCGAGGTTCATCCTACGCATACTTAAAGCCTCGTCACTGCGCACAATAACGAGGCTTATTCCTTAAATAAAGAATTTTATTTCTTCATCGAATCAAAAAATTCATTATTCGTTTTAGTCGCCTTCAAGCGATCAATCAAGAATTCCATCGCTGCAATTTCGTCCATTGATTGGAGGATTTTACGTAAAATCCACATTTTTTGTAATACATCAGGTTTTGCCAGAAGTTCTTCACGTCGTGTACCTGAACGATTTAAATGGATAGCGGGGTAAATGCGTTTTTCAGCAATTCGACGATCAAGGTGAATTTCCATATTACCCGTACCTTTGAATTCCTCATAGATAACATCATCCATTTTTGAGCCCGTATCAACCAGTGCGGTTGAGATAATGGTTAAACTACCACCTTCTTCAATGTTACGTGCGGCACCAAAGAAACGTTTAGGGCGTTGTAACGCATTGGCATCGACACCACCGGTTAACACCTTCCCGGAAGAAGGAATGACGGTATTATAGGCACGTGCTAAACGCGTCATGGAATCTAGTAAAATCACCACATCTTTTTTATGCTCGACGAGTCGTTTTGCTTTTTCAATGACAATTTCAGCTACTTGTACATGACGTGTAGCGGGTTCATCGAAAGTACTGGCAATGACTTCTACTCTGTCACCTTTAACAGAACGTCGCATATCGGTTACTTCTTCAGGGCGTTCATCAATTAATAAAACAATTAAATAACATTCAGCACAATTATGTACGATAGATTGTGCAATGTTTTGCATCATCATCGTTTTTCCGGCTTTAGGTGGTGATACGATGATTCCACGCTGGCCTTTTCCGGTGGGTGCAACTAAATCAATGACCCGGGCTGTAATATCTTCTGTACTACCATTCCCACGCTCTAGACAGATACGCTCATCGGGAAATAAAGGCGTTAAATTCTCAAATAAAACCCGATTTTTAGCATTATCAGGGGTGTCAAAATTAATTTCGTCTACTTTGAGTAAAGCAAAGTAGCGTTCACTTTCTTTGGGAGGGCGAATTTTTCCAGAAACAGTATCGCCGGTATGAAGATTGAATCGACGGATTTGGCTAGGGGAGACATAAATGTCATCAGGCCCTGCAAGATAAGAACCTTCGGAAGAGCGTAAAAATCCAAACCCATCAGGTAGTATTTCTAGTACGCCAGCACCGTAAATATCCTCGCCTCGTTTAGCATGTGCTTTAAGAATAGAAAAAATCATATCCTTTTTATGAAGGCGGCCAAGGCCGTCTATTTTTAATTCTTCAGCAATCGTAACCAGTTCAGCCGGTGAGTTTTTTTTAAGTTCAGTTAAATTCATAATGTTGTTTCTTTCATAAAAGGAAAATTTTCTAGTTAGCGGTTATGGGATATTTAAAAGCAAGAGAAATAATTTCGGGAATTCGAAGATATTTAAAATCTATTCACGTTATATCCTACACAAGGATACAAATAAATATAACTCCTATATATGGATAGCATGTAACGCTGCTATAACTTTAGGCAGCTCCTAATACATTGACAGTGAAAAATAGTAATTACCTTAACATCCATTCTACTTAGTATCTTAGTAAGTAGAAACATCGTTATACGCTTCGCACTTGAGTTTTCGGCTGTGTTCCCACTCAATTCACAATCCTCATGTATCATCTATACACGCCGGTTGCTTCATTTTCGCGGCGCCTTGCCGAAAATCCCATTGCTGTGAGTATCTCTATTTAAGCAAGATGCTTGTCTATAAAAGCGGCTAAATCTGTTTTTGATAAAGCACCGACTTTCGTGGCTTGTGCTTTTCCATCTTTAAAGAGGATTAATGTAGGTATTCCGCGTACGCCGAATTTTGCTGGCGTCGCTTGATTTCCGTCAACGTCTACTTTAGCAATCGTTATTTTCCCATCATACTCTTTAGCTATTTCGTCTAAGACAGGTACAAGTTGCTTACAAGGACCACACCAGGTAGCCCAGAAATCAACTAATACGGGCAATTTGGATTTTAAAACTTCTTCTTCAAAGGAAGCA
>NZ_CP079094.1:1485000-1665000 GCF_019285595.1 Rickettsiella endosymbiont of Dermanyssus gallinae | reverse complement strand
TGCGTACCTTTTGTATAATGGGTCAGCGAGTGACTTTTAGTGGCAAGCTTAACCGAATAGGGTAGGCGAAGGGAAACCGAGTCTTAAAAGGGCGTTGAGTCGCTAGGAGTCGACCCGAAACCGAGCGAGCTAGCCATGTCCAGGGTGAAGCTTCGGTAACACGAAGTGGAGGCCCGAACCCACATCTGTTGCAAAAGATGGGGATGAGGTGTGGCTAGGAGTGAAAGGCTAAACAAGCTCGGAGATAGCTGGTTCTCCTCGAAAGCTATTGAGGTAGCGCCTCGTGTTAGTGACCAGGGGGTAGAGCACTGTTTCGGTAAGGGGGTCATCCCGACTTACTGAGCCGATGCAAACTTCGAATACCTGAGTCATGTTGCACGGGAGACACACGGCGGGTGCTAACGTCCGTCGTGAAAAGGGAAACAACCCAGATCACCTGCTAAAGTCCCAAAATTAGGTTAAGTGTGAAACGTAGTGGAAAGGTTTAAACAGCCAGGAGGTTGGCTTAGAAGCAGCCATCCTTTAAAGAAAGCGTAATAGCTCACTGGTCGAATCGGTCTGCGCGGAAGAATGAACGGGGCTCAAACCTAATACTGAAGCAGTGAATGCGATTGGTCTACGGACTGATTGCGTGGTAGAGGAGCGTTCGGTAAGCCGTTGAAGGTGACTTGTAAAGGTTGCTGGAGGTATCCGAAGTGCGAATGCTGACATGAGTAACGATAATGCGGGTGAAAACCCCGCACGCCGAAAGTCCCAGGATTCCTGCGCAACGGTAATCGACGCAGGGTGAGTCGGCCCCTAAGGCGAGGCGGAAACGCGTAGTCGATGGGAAACAGGTTAATATTCCTGTACTTTGACAGACTGTGATGGGAGGACGAAGAAGGCTAAGTGGGCCGGAGACTGGTAGTTCCGGTTTAAGCGAGTAGAGAGAAATTCTAGGAAAATCCGGAGTTTCGTTAATCTTGAGACGCGATGACGATTGATTAGCTTCGGTTAATCGAGAAGTCACTGATGCCCTGCTTCCAGGAAAACTCTCTAAACTTCAGGTCTGTTAGAACCGTACCGCAAACCGACACAGGTGGACAGGTAGAGAATACTAAGGCGATGAGACAACTTGGGTGAAGGAACTAGGCAAATTGGCACCGTAACTTCGGGAGAAGGTGCACCTTTTTTGGTGAGTGGATTTACTCCACAAGCTGAGGGAGGTTGAAAGAAACTGGTGGTTGCGACTGTTTATCAAAAACACAGCACTCTGCGAACTCGAAAGAGGATGTATAGGGTGTGACGCCTGCCCGGTGCCGGAAGGTTAATTGAAGTGGTTAACTTGCGCTGAGATGGTTTTTAAGAACGAAGTAGAGAGAATAATAACTCGAAGATAAAACTTAAAAGCCATGTCAGCGCAGGTGAAGCTGCGGATCGAAGCCCCGGTAAACGGCGGCCGTAACTATAACGGTCCTAAGGTAGCGAAATTCCTTGTCGGGTAAGTTCCGACCTGCACGAATGGCGTAACGACAGCCACACTGTCTCCACCCAAGGCTCAGTGAAATTGAAATCGCTGTGAAGATGCAGCGTACCCGCGGCAAGACGGAAAGACCCCGTGCACCTTTACTACAGCTTTACACTGAACTTTGAATTTGACTGTGTAGCCTAGGTGGGAGACTTTGAAGCGCGTTCGCTAGAATGCGTGGAGTCGGAAGGTGAAATACCACCCCGTGAAAGTCGGAGTTCTAACCTAGCGTTCTTATCGAGCGTGGGGACCGTGTATGGTGGGTAGTTTGACTGGGGCGGTCTCCTCCTAAAGAGTAACGGAGGAGCACGAAGGTACCCTCAGCGCGGTCGGACATCGCGCATTGCGTGTAATGGCACAAGGGTGCTTGACTGCGAGACAAACACGTCGAGCAGGTGCGAAAGCAGGTCATAGTGATCCGGTGGTTCCGAATGGAAGGGCCATCGCTTAACGAATAAAAGGTACGCCGGGGATAACAGGCTGATACCGCCCAAGAGTTCATATCGACGGCGGTGTTTGGCACCTCGATGTCGGCTCATCACATCCTGGGGCTGAAGCAGGTCCCAAGGGTATGGCTGTTCGCCATTTAAAGTGGTACGCGAGCTGGGTTCAGAACGTCGTGAGACAGTTCGGTCCCTATCTGCCGTGGGCGCTGGAGATTTGAGAGGAGCTACGCCTAGTACGAGAGGACCGGCGTGGAGGTACCGCTGGTGGTCCGGTTGTTTCGCCAGAAGCATAGCCGGGTAGCTACGTACCGACAGGATAACCGCTGAAAGCATCTAAGCGGGAAGCCTCCCTCAAGATAAGATCTCCCGAGAATTTAATTCTCCTAAAGGTTTGTTGTAGACGACAACGTCGATAGGTGGGATGTGTAAGTGCAGTAATGTATTGAGCTAACCCATACTAATTAACCGTGAGGCTTGATTTGAGAATCCAACTGGTTACTTTTAAGAAGTAAATCAATTGGTTGTTGAATGAAGACATACCACAAACAAGAGATACAATAGAAAGAACGGTGCAAACGCTTCTTACAGATTATTTGTTTTGGTTTGAGATTTAAAACGCTCAAACAAAAAGGTTTCGCTAGCTATGTAAATAGCTAGACAACGATTGCCTGGCGACCTTAGCGAGTAGGTCCCACCTGATCCCATTCCGAACTCAGAAGTGAAACTACTCTGCGCCAATGATACTTTGGGGTTTCCCCCATGGGAAAGTAGGGCATTGCCAGGCTATTTAACACTAAAAACCCGCTTAACCGCGGGTTTTTTTTAATTCAAATTTTTTCTATGACTCTTTCTTCTTTTAATTATTCAGTGGCTGATTTTTTTTATGATTTACCATCAGAGCTTATCGCTGCTTACCCTACACAACAACGCACCGATAGTCGTTTACTGTGTTTGAATAAACAAACAGAAACGATTGAACATAAAAAATTTAAAGATATTTTAGCCTTAATTAATCCAGGTGATCTTTTAGTATTAAATGATACGAAAGTAATTCCTGCGCGTTTATTTGCACATAAGCCAACGGGTGGTAAGGTTGAAATTTTAATTGAGCGTATTTTAGATGAAAATCGTATTTTAGCGCATTTAAAATCCAGTAAATCATTAAAAATAGACACTCAGTTACACTTGGAAAATGAAATAAGGCTTGAAATAACCAATCGAGCTGAGAGTTTATTTGAATTACGGTTTTTAGATAAAGTAGATTCTACCTTGGCCTTGCTTAATACGATTGGTCATATGCCTCTTCCTCCGTATTTACAACGCCCTGACGAAAATTTTGATAAAGAACGTTACCAAACTATTTTTGCACAAACACCAGGGGCGGTTGCAGCGCCAACGGCTGGGTTGCACTTTGATGAGGAACTCTTAGCTCAGTTACGAGATAAAGGTGTCAACATAGCCTTTATTACTTTGCATGTAGGTTCAGGGACTTTTCAGCCTATTCGTACTGAAAAGCTTGAGGATCACCTTATGCATTCCGAAACAGTCACTGTTTCTGCGGCAGTTTGTGAGAAAATAGCAGAAACAAAACGGCAAGGTAAACGAGTGATTGCAGTAGGCACAACAACCGTAAGGAGTTTAGAAACCGCCGCTATCAATGGGTTTATTGAACCGTTTGAAGGCGAAACAAAGCTTTTTATTTACCCAGGGTTTTCTTTTCATTGTGTTGATGCGTTGATAACTAACTTCCATCTACCTAAATCAACGTTGCTGATGCTGGTTTGTGCCTTTGCGGGATATAAATCCATTATGCAAACGTATCAACAAGCGATCGCCCATCAGTATCGTTTCTTTAGTTACGGGGATGCCCTGTGGGTTGGCTAGAACGACTTTAGAGCCATATTGCTAGATAAAGAGCAAAGTTAAAGCGCAGGATTTGCGAATAGTAGGGGAACCAGGTAAATTGCATATCTTTCAGGTCATCGGCCGTCTTAATTGAGGAGAGAATAATGAGTTTTTTTATCAGTAATGCTTTAGCTGAATCAGCAGCTGCTACAACTTCTGCAGCACCACAAGGCGGTGGGTTTTCACAAATTCTAATTTTATTAGGCTTTGTCGTTATTTTTTATTTACTATTGTGGCGCCCACAAGCGAAACGGGCAAAAGAGCATCGCCAATTAATGGCTAGTTTAGCGATGGGCGATGAAGTGATTACAACCGGCGGCATGGTAGGCAAAATAACAGCGCTTAGAGACGATCTAGTTACGCTAAAAATTGCTGAAAATGTTGAGATTAAAATGCAAAAAGCCGCAATTGCTAGTGTACTACCCAAGGGGACGGTTTAACATTTTAATTAATTCTTATGCTGAATAAATATCCACTTTGGAAGAATATTTTATTGGTTTTGCTCGTAGTGATAGGTTTCATCTACGCCATTCCCAATCTTTTTCCTGAACAGCCTGCTGTTCAGATTTCTCCTGTCGCTACCGTGAATACCGACATGGGTCCTTTGAATGCCAAAGTGGAACAGCTGATTAAAACAGGAAGGATTCAACCGATTAGCCAAGAGCTTGATAAGCAAACTATTTTTTTACGGTTTAAAAATACGGATGTACAGCTTAAAGCGAAGGATATTTTATCCACTGCCTTAGGCGATGATTATACGGTAGCCGTTAATTTGCTGTCTTCTACACCAAAATGGATGCAAGCCATTGGAGCACTGCCTATGAAATTAGGCCTTGATCTGCGAGGCGGTGTGCATTTTGCGCTAGAAGTGGATATTAACAGTGTTATTGCACAGCGAATGCAAGGATTGATGAAAAATATCAGCGAAAATCTACAGCAAGCTAATATTCGTTATACTGAATTAATTCCTGTGGACCAGCAATTGAATCTTGTTTTTCCTGATGCTAATAATTTAAATAAAGCTAAATCTTTATTAGAGCCTCAGTTTCCTGAATTTCTATTTGCTACACAAACGCTTAATCAGCATTACCAACTTTCTTTACAGTGGACGGAACAAGGCTTAACTAACTTACGGCAGTCGGCGATTGATCAAACGATCAATACTTTACGTAATCGGATTAATGAGCTGGGTGTTGCCGAGCCTATTGTTCAGCAACAAGGTAGAAATAGAATTTTAGTTGATTTGCCTGGGGTTCAAGATATTGCGCGTGCCCAACAAATTTTAGGAGGCACAGCGACTATAGAGTTTCGCTTAGTTGATGTCACGCATGATGCACATAGCGCACAAACCTCGGGTGCTATACCGTCGGGGTTTGAACTGTATCATTATCAAAACCAACCGGTTTTATTAAATAAAGAAATTATTTTAACGGGTAATTCAATTACTGATTCTTCAACTAGTTTTGATGAGTCGGGTCGTTCTGCTGTCAGTATTAGCCTGGGTGGTGGTGGAGAAAGCTATTTCCATCGTATTACTGGCGAAAATGTCGGTAAACCGTTGGCCATTGTGTATGTAGAAACCAAATCAATAAGTAAGACAGTGAATGGCGTGATCATTCATATTCCGCGTAAAATAGAGCGGATAATTAGTATTGCCACCATTCAAACAGCGCTTCCGCCAAACTTTCAAGTGAGCGGCTTAACTAACACACAAGAGGCACTTAATCTTTCCTTATTATTACGTGCAGGGGCATTGCCCGCACCTATTTATGTGGTAGAACAGCGAACCATCGGTCCGCAATTAGGTGCAGAGAATATTCATAAAGGATTTATTTCTATTGTTGTAGGACTTATTTTAGCCATTATTTTTATGGCAATTTATTATGGCGTATTTGGTGTGATTGCAGATATTGCTTTAGCCATGAACGTTGTTTTATTGGTTGCGTTATTGTCACTATTAGGAATGACTTTAACTTTACCTGGTATGGCAGGGATTGTATTGACAGTCGGTATGGCCGTTGATGCCAATGTATTAATATTCGAGCGTATTCGTGAAGAGTTACGCAATGGTGCTTCACCGCAAGCGAGTATTCATGCTGGCTATGATCGTGCGCTCGCGACCATTATTGATGCCAACGTTACAACGTTGATTGCGGCGTTAGTTTTGTTTGGAATTGGTACGGGTTCTATTAAAGGTTTTGCTGTTACGCTTACATTGGGGTTACTCACCTCTATGTTAACAGGTGTTATGTTAACACGCGCACTGGTTAATGCTTGGTTTGGTGGCAGAACTGTTAAACGCTTACCCATAGGCATCTAAGAAAGTGTCTTCAATTGCACGATGATGGCCAAAAAGCGTCGCTTTTCTGTGTTGCGTTACTCACATACGCCAATGTATGCTCCGTTACGCTACTCGAAAAACAACGTTTTTTGTCTCATCCTGGCACAATTGAAGACACTTTCTAAATTTATAAAGTTAAGTGTTCTATTTATTTGAGTATTTATTGTGGAATTTTTTAAAAAACAGACCAATATTGATTTTTTAGGGTTGCAACGTTGGGCAGCGGCTTTGTCATTAATTCTTATATTAATTTCAGTTGTCTCATTATTAACTAAAGGCTTGCACTGGGGATTAGATTTTACAGGGGGTAGTCAATTACAAATTTCGTTCAAACATTCTGTAGAACTACCTAAAATTCGTCAGACATTAGAACAGCTTGGGTATAAAGATGCGCTGGTACAAAGTTATGGTACATCGCAGGATGTATTAATCAGTCTTGCAGCTCAAAAGACCACTCAGCATAATTTGGCTAATGAAATTATCCAGGCATTGCCAGGTGCCCAATTAAAACAACTTGAATTTATTGGTCCGCAAGTAGGGCGTGAATTGGCTACACAAGGTGCTTTAGCGGTATTTATCGCTTTATTGGGCATCCTGATTTATATTGCGCTACGTTTTGAGTATCGGTTTGCCATTGGGGCAGCAGTCGCTTTAATTCATGATCCTATTTTAATTTTAGGTATTTTTTCTTTATTTCATATTGAGTTTAATTTAACGGCCCTTGCCGCTATCTTAGCCGTCATTGGTTATTCTCTTAATGATACGATCGTTATCTTCGATAGAATCCGTGAAAATTTTCGTAAAATGCGTAAAAATACGGCGGTTGAAGTGGTTAATCTTTCAATTAATCAAACTTTATCAAGAACCATTATGACATCGGCCACCACTCTTTTTGTTGTGCTTTCTTTGTGTATTTTTGGTGGGCCTATGATTCATAGCTTCGCACTGGCTTTAGTGATAGGAATAGTTGTTGGAACTTACTCTTCTATCTATGTGGCGGGTGCTTTAGCCGTTGCGTTGGGTCTTGATAGAAGTAATTTGTTACCTTCTTCGAAAGAAGTTGATTCTAGACCCTAATTTAAAAGAAAGCTTACTATTGAATGGCTTTTAATAATAAGGGGCAGAGTTTTGGATTTGCGCCGATGATATGGCCTGTCTCAAAGTAGTTTTCGCCACCCTTTAAATCGCAGGTGATTCCACCTGCTTCTTGAATGAGTAAAATTCCCGCTGCCTTATCCCAAGGTTCAATATTAAGTTCTAATACGGCATCTAAACGGCCAGCTGCCACATAAGCCAGATCAAGAACGGCTGAACCGGTACGGCGGATACCACTGGCTTGAGCCATCATATGGCGTAGTGCTTCTTTATTAAGAGAAGCGGCTAAGGCATTGAGTCCTCCTCTAGAGGGGATACAAATCCCTAAAAGAGACTCTTCGATGCTTTTACGGTCACTGACGCGTAACCGGCGCGTAAAACGTTGTGTATTATTTAAATAAGCGCCTTGGCCCCGTGTCGCAGAAAAGGTTTCTTGCCGCAAAGGGTCATAGACCAGGGCATACTCAATTTTGTTTTTTTCTTGGTTTTTAACGGCAATAGAAACAGCAAAATGAGGGAAATCATGGATGTAATTACTGGTTCCATCTAAAGGGTCAATGATCCAGAGATAGTCTGTGCCATCAATACTACTGCTTTCTTCGGCCATGATGCCATGGCGGGGGTAAGCCTCTTGGATTATCTCGATAATTGCTTTTTCAGCCCGTAGATCGATTTCCGTTACGATGCCCCGATTGTCCTCTTTTTTATGTAGTCGTATGCGGTCTAAGCGGTTTAAACCGTCTAAAATGATTTTTCCTGCTTGGCGGGCTGCGCGGTCGGCGATATTTAAAAAAGGATGCATTGTCGTTTATTTAGGGTAAAAAGCGTGAAATTGTTTGTATGTCTTTGAATTAGGAAGGATGATACCATAACTTGTTTTCATTAAATAATATTATAAATGACCTCCTCAGACCTTCTTGCACGAATTCGTATTATTTTAGTTAATCCCAGTGACCCCGGCAATATTGGTGCAGCCGCGCGCGCCATGAAGACGATGGGGTTAAAGCATCTTTATCTTGTTGCGCCCGAAGCTTTTCCTCATCGTAAGGCGTCGGTGAGGGCTAGTAACGCCTTAGATATTTTAGCAAACACCGTGGTGGTTGATACGCTAGAAGAAGCGCTCAAGGATTGTCATTTAGTCTTTGGTACGAGTACACGGATGCGTGAACTTAATTGGATATCTTTAGCCGCTCGTGAAGCGGCAGAAAAAATAACCGAGATGCCACAGCAAGAAATTGCTATTTTATTCGGGCGTGAACGTTGTGGTCTGAGTAATCAGGAGTTACAGCAATGCCATTTTCAAATTACCATTCCTGCTAATCCTGATTATAGTTCCTTAAATCTTGCCTCGGCAGCACAAATTGTTTGTTATGAACTTCGAGTGGCTTTTTTAAAGAAAAAAGCCACTGTGATTAAGCAAAGAGATTTAGCGAGGGTAGAACAACTTGAATATTTTTATCAGCATTTAGAAACCGTATTAATGTCAGTTGATTTTCTGCACCCTGTGCGTAGCCAGCAAATTATGGATCGTTTGCGCCGTTTATTTAGTCGTGCTGAGCTGGATGAAGGCGAAGTAAAGATTTTACGTGGTGTATTGAGCGCAACGCAAAAAAAACTGCTTGCTAGCAACCATAAAACAAATGATGAATAATCAATTTTCGTCGCGGCTTATTAAAACGAGCAAAGCGACTTCCGCTAGAGTAATGGAAATAACAACTCCTCATGGAATACTGACCACGCCGACGTTTATGCCGGTGGGGACACGCGCGTTTGTTAATCACATGACACCGGATGATCTTATTCAAGCAGGTTCACAAATTATTTTAGGCGGGAATACCTATCACATGTTGCTTAATCCAGGCATGGAGGTGATAAAAGCAAGTGGTGGTATGCATCATTTGATGGCGTGGAACAAACCTATGCTAACGGATAGCGGAGGGTTCCAAGTATTTAGCTTATCTAAGGATTCAAAAATTTGTCGTATTGATTCAGAAGGTGCACATTTTAAACATCCCATCAATGGAAAAGTTATTCATTTAACGCCAAAAAGCTCTATAGAGGCACAGAAAATTATCGGTGCTGATATTATTATGGCCTTTGATGAGTGCACACCAGAAAACGGGGGGAGAGAGGCTGCACTGGCTGCTATGGCGCGCACACATCGCTGGTTATTAGAATCAAAAGAAACTTATCTGGCATCACCTTATTCTGCTTATGGATATAAACAAGCTTTATTTGGAATTGTTCAAGGCGGTAGTTTTCGAGATCTCCGCGAGCAAAGTGCGCGCTTTATCGTTGATGCCGATCTAGAGGGTATTGCTATAGGTGGAGAAGTCATCGGTTTTGATATGAAAAAAACCGGTGAAGTGATTGATTGGGTACGTCCTTTATTACCGGTTAATAAAGTGCGATATACGATGGGCGTAGGTCTTAACCCACAAGATTTAATCGATGTTGTTAAAAAAGGTATAGACTTGTTTGATTGTGTTGCACCGACACGAAATGCACGGCATGGTGCGCTATATCATGGAAAAATAAGTAAAACAGCCGATTGGTTAGAGTTTCTTAGCGAAGAAAAAAGTGGCAGATTGTTGATCAAAAAAGCGATTTATGCAAAAGATGATAGACCTATTTTAGAAGGTTGTTTATGTTATACTTGCTTACGCTTCAGCCGCGCGTATTTGCATTTTTTATTTAAACAAGGATCGTCTCTTTATAGCCAATTGGCATGTATTCATAATATTTTCATCATGCAGACAGTTTGCGATCAACTACGCGCTTTGATTCTTGCTGAGCGAACTGAAGAGTAATTTCTTATTTTAGGGATAGCGTGTTTATCTTTATGGTCGTCTGCGGAACAACATCGTTATAAATGAAATAATCGCCAATATAATGAATATGAGAAAGATGATTTTAGCAACGGCTGCAGCGGCTACAAAAACACCGGTATATCCCACAATAGCCGCTATGATAGCAATAGCTAGAAATATAAAAGCCCACATTAACATCG
This sequence comes from Rickettsiella endosymbiont of Dermanyssus gallinae, assembly GCF_019285595.1. NCBI lineage: Bacteria > Pseudomonadati > Pseudomonadota > Gammaproteobacteria > Legionellales > Coxiellaceae > Rickettsiella > Rickettsiella endosymbiont of Dermanyssus gallinae. The sequence goes on along the minus strand of NZ_CP079094.1, from coordinate 1,654,696 downwards.
TGTTTTCTCCCCTATTAAATTTCCTTGAGCTTTAAGGTTAGTTGATGAATCGAGTAGTCGCAAGTTGGGGTTTAGTCTTTAGAAGGAAGAAGTTTGTATTTTTAGCTAATCAGCAAGTTTCGTGAATATATTTGCAGCCAAAAATTCAAGTGCGAAGCGTATAAAATGCTATATCAATAAAGGAGAGCAAAGTTATGCCTATCAGCGAATCACAAATCGTGAGTTCCGTGTTGAATGAAACGCGTGTTTTTCCTCCCCCTCCACATTTTGCTGAAAAGGGGGCTATTAAATCAATGGCAGATTATGAACAAATATATCGCTATTCTATTGAGCAACCTGAGCAGTTTTGGGCTGAAATTGCTGGGGAACTTGATTGGTTAAAGCCATGGGACAAGGTTTTAACGTGGAAAGAACCCAATGCGACTTGGTTTGAAAGTGGAAAGACTAATATCGCCTATAACTGTTTGGACCGGCATTTAGCGCAATATGCAGATAAACCGGCATTGATTTGGGAAGGTGAGCCGGGCGAACAACGCCAATTAACTTATCAAGCGTTGCATGAGGCGGTTTGCCAATTTGCGAATGGATTAAAAACGCTGGGAATAAAAAAAGCGGATTGCGTTACGCTTTACATGCCTTTAATTCCGGAACTTATCATTGCTGTTTTGGCTTGTGCTCGCCTCGGTATTATTCATAATGTGGTTTTTGGTGGTTATTCTGTACAAGCGTTAGAAAGCCGCATTCAGGATTCTAAAACAAAATGCGTTATTACGGCGGATGGTGGTTATAGGCGCGGCAAAGTTATCCCACTAAAGTCGGTGATAGATGAAGCGTTACAGACTTGTACGAATGTAGAGAAAGTGATTGTTTATCAGCGTACCCATGAGTCAATTTCTTTAAAACCTAATCGTGACATTTGGTGGCATGATTTGATCCAATCACAGGCAGTTGATTGTGCTGCTGAACCCTTGGATAGCGAAGATGTACTTTTTATTCTTTATACATCAGGTTCTACGGGTGTGCCGAAAGGAATTTTCCATACCACGGCCGGCTACATGGTGGGCGCTTATTATACGTCGAAAATAGTATTTGATTTAAAACCAGATGATATTTATTGGTGCACAGCGGATGTTGGTTGGATTACAGGGCATACGTATGTTGTTTATGGGCCGCTATTAAATGCAGCAAGTATTGTCATTTATGAAGGTGCACCTAATTGGCCTGATCCCAGCCGTTTTTGGAAATTTATTGAAAAGTATAAGATTAGTATTTTCTATACGGCACCAACAGCAGTTCGTTCATTTATGAAGTGGGGTGATGAGTATATAGATGGCAGTGATCTCTCTTCTTTACGATTATTAGGTAGTGTAGGTGAACCATTAAATCCAGAGGCTTGGGTTTGGTATTCAAAAAAAATAGGCAAAGAACGCTGCCCTATTGTAGATACATGGTGGCAAACTGAAACAGGCGCTATTATGATCTCGCCACTGCCAGGTGCGACCACAACGAAACCGGGGTCGGTTGCTAAACCCTTGCCTGGGGTAGTCATTGATATTGTGGATCCTTCTTCAGGTAAATCAGTTCCTTTAGGACAGGGGGGCGCTTTAGTGATTCGCCAGCCATGGCCTAGCATGCTACGTGGCATTTGGAATGATCCTGAACGTTATGCAGAACAATATTGGAGTCAAATTCCTCACGCGTATTTTTCAGGAGATAGCGCGCATTACGATGAAGAGGGATATATTTGGATTTTGGGACGTGGGGATGATGTGATTAAAGTGTCGGGGCATCGTTTAGGTACGGCCGAGATCGAATCTGCTTTGCTGAGTTATCCCTCTGTTGCGGAAGCAGCGGTGGTGGCGATACCTGATAAAACAACGGGGCAGGCTATTACAGCATTTGTTACTTTGCGTGATTCCGCTGTCGCTTCACCAATATTAAAAGATAAAATTATTAATCAAGTACGAAATACAATCGGTCCTTTAGCGCAACCAAAACAGCTTATTTTTACCGTTTCGTTACCTAAAACACGATCAGGGAAAATTATGCGTCGTTTATTACGCGACGTCGCGGCTAATCGTCAAATTAATCAAGATGTTTCTACACTTGAAGATTTTTCAGTTTTAATGGAATTACAAAAGAAAGGTAATGATAACCAACAGCTATGAAAACTATAATTGTTATTCCCGCACGCTATCATTCAGGTCGTTTTCCAGGCAAGCCATTAAAAATAATTAAAGGTCATAGTTTGCTTTACAGAGTTTGGTGTATTGCTAAGTCGGTTAAGCAGATTGATGAGGTTTATATTGCGACTGATCATGCAGACATTCAATCCCATGCGCTAGCATTTGGGGCAAAAGTCATCATGACGAAAGACTGTGAAAATGGAACAGCGCGCGTGTTCGATGCTATTTCTAAGCTAGATAAAAAACCTGAGATTATTTTTAATTTGCAAGGTGATGCTGTCTTGACACCACCATGGATTATTCAAACATTGATTGCCGCGATGTTGGTTAATCCTAATATAGCCATGACAACACCGGCGACACGGATAACGCGAGATCAGTATGCCAGTATGCATGCAAACAAATTAAAAGGTGAAGTGGGTGGAACTATGGTGGTTTGTGATAAAGACAATAATGCCTTGTATTTTTCCAAAAGCATGATTCCTTACTTAAGAGATACCGTGATGGAAAATCCACCGCTGTATCGGCATATTGGTTTCTATGCGTATCGTTATGCAACATTGGAAAAATATACGACACTTTCTCCCACACCATTAGAAATGCTTGAAGGGCTTGAACAATTGCGATTGTTAGAAAATGGCGTGGCTATTCGAGTTGTCATGGTCGATTATAAAGGTCGTACACATGCCTCTATTGATAGCCCTGATGATGTGAAACGTGTGGAATTAATTATTGAGAAAGAAGGTGAGTTAGTTCCACTTAAATAAATATTGATGATATGAGAGTAATTTTTTCTAGGCATGGTAATACATTTGTTCCCGGAGAGACGCCCGTCTGGGTGGGAGCAAGAGAAGATTTACCACTGGTTGATTCAGGGATTCAACAAGCTAAAAATTTAGCGCGTGTTATTCAAGAAGCCAGTTTGAATTTAAAAGCAATTTACTGCGGCCCTCTGAGCAGAACAAACGATTACGCGAAAATTGTTGTAGAGGAGCTGCATTCTTCACTAAAACCGATGATTGATCCGCGTTTAAACGAAATTGATTATGGAAAGTGGTCTGGGTTGAGCAATGTAGAAATTCAGCAGAAAGGTGGTGAGGTAGAATTAGCGGCTTGGGAGAAATTGAGCCAATGGCCAAAAGAAGCCGATTGGTTAGGCTCTCCTGAAATTATTTTCAGCGAAATTAAAGCATTTACAGACGACTTAATAAAAAAATACGCACCAGAAGATACGATTCTTGTGGTTACGAGTAATGGACGATTACGTTATTTTCTGCAACTGATCCCAGCTGCATTTACGCAACATATTCAGGATCATAGTTTTAAAGTAAGCACAGGTAATATTTGTTTATTTGAACATGATTCTAAAGGGTGGCAGATAAAATTTTGGAATAAAAAACCTGAATATTTTTTAGATAATTTAGGTTAATAAAACGTTAAGAATTATACCCTAGCATAGCTAGGTGTTTAATCTAAGGTTTTATATTAATGAGCCAAACTAAAAAAAAAGAATTGCTAAAATGTTACTCAAAGGCTTTAGAAAATTATTGTAAAAGAAAGCCAAGGGAAGGCTACATACCGACTTTTTTTACAAATTATAGGCATTCTTTTAAAGAGTATCCCACATTAGTTAGGCTGCGGAAATCACTCACCAAGGAGCAAGATAAGGAAGAAAGTCTCAATGAGATTTTAACGCCTGTGATTGATCACTTTATCGCTAATAGGGCGGCCTTTAATAACCATTCGTTTAATAATTACTTTCTTGATGAGTTGAAAGGATCAGATGAGTTTAAACATATTGAGTGGGATTGTTTTACGCCAAAGGCTGTAAAGCACTATACCGGTACACTCTATCGTGGCGATACGCGACTGCCGGAGGTCATTTTTAAAGAGGGGTTTAAAGAGAGAATCCCGTCAAATTCATATTCAGATTATCTCAAGTACTATACGGGAACTGTCGGTATATCTACCAGTAAAGATATTGCGGCTACGATTAACTATCCAATGCATGGGGAAAATTTAATATTAAAATATATTCGTGCGCTATTCAGATTAAAATGTTCTACGCCTGATCGGAACCCTCGTTATATCTATGTTATTGATTATCAAGGAGCAGGTGGGTTCGATGTTTTAAAAACAGAACAAGAACGTGGTTTAAATCCTTCTAATGTTTTTCATAACAACCGTTTGCAGGCTTTGAAAGATAAAGAAGTTAACGTTAAAGGATCTATTGCGCCTGAATACATTCGTGGCTTTTATAAATCAACACAGGATGGCAAATGGCTCTGGAATGAAAAAAAAGAATATATGGAAAAGATGCAAAGAGACGAAACAAGAAATAGTTACTATGCTGTTAAGGGCGCGTAATCCTATAGTCCTGATAAAATTGAAAAAAGCCCAACTATGTAGCTGGGCTTTTTTATGCACTTCCGTTTGATTTACAGACGTATAGAAAAGTATCTTTCTGACGCTTTCTCCGCAGTTTGATTTGCAGATTGGAGGTTATTTTCTGTTTTTTCATCCAGCAGAGCGCCTCTTTCTGGTGCTTTTTTAAAAAAGTTAGCGCTATTACTAACAAAACTTGGTTCGGGTATAGAACGATATATTTCTCTAGGCGGGGGTGAAGAGGATTCAACAAAAGAAACAGATCTTGTTCCTGTCATAAGATTATGTACAGGCGAAAGAATTTCCTCGAGCGCTTCCCGAAATAGCGTTATAAAATTGCGGATTGTTCCTAATAAATGGTTTTTTTCTGTGGAAGTAGCGTCTTCCGAAAGGAGATGAACGATAGGCTTTAATAAATCATGTATTTTTTGCCCTTCTTTGCCCATTTTTTTTATTTCTTCTAATGAGGCAGTCGATTGTTTATTTTCCTTGTCAAGATTCATTAACGATTTTTCAAGCTCAAAAACGCCCCCTAATACAGTTAATATTTTATTATATTTGAGGTTTTCGCTAGCATCTCTACCTTCTAATGCCTTCCTAGACAAATTATCAAATTCATTATCTGTTATGTTAAAAACAGAATAAATTTGAGCAGATAAGTAACATTTAGCAAGCAAAGATAAAATCTTATTTTCTAATATATTATCAGCGCCCGCAACGAGTGCAGAAGGGATAGGTTTTTTATCAATATCAAAGCCAGTGAAGGTAAACCTTATTTTTTCAATTACTTTTTCTGCGGCCGCTAAATAGAGTTCACCTTTTAATTTATGTATTTCAGCCTTAAGCTGTATTTTTTCTTTATCATCAGCATTATCGATTTTTTTTAAAAGGGAATCCACCCTTTCCTGCTTTCCTCTTAGTGCAGCAAGTTTATCAGCGCCAAGCATTTCTAACAAAATAGATGAAACAAAAGAACTCACTTCTGTTTCTTGGGGATTAAAATTAAATATTTTTTTATTAGAGCTTTTGATTAATGCAGTATCGCTTTCAGTTGGCATTTTAGCTAAGGATGAAGTCGTCATATAAATTACTCCTAAAGAGAGCTTATAATTTTTCACATGATTATTTTATACTTTTTTACTTAACGAAAAATTAAAGAATTAAAAATAGACTAATCACGCTATAGAATATTAAAGAAAAAGGGGTTAGCTAAATCAACGTTATAGCTTTAAAAGAAGAGATAAAATTAAATATCTATTTAGTCGTTACGCGACAGGGAAATTAAAATACCTATGCTTATATGGCTCATTTCGTAAGCTAAAATGCCACCATTCATTTTTTAGTGAACTAAAACCCGCTTTTCGCATCAGTGTTTGCAATAGCATGCGATTTTTAAATTGCTCTGCGCTGACCATTTGATTGGATGGCTGGGATAAAGGGTCCAAAAAGTCAAAAGGAGTTCCCATATCAAGCGGTTCATTGGCTTTTAAATCAACAATTGTTAAATCTACCGTACTGCCACGACTATGCCCTGAGCGACGTGCAATATAATTACGTTTAAACAATTCACCTTTGTCGATTCGTGGATAATATTCGGCTTTCATTGTTTGATCTTGGGGATTTTGGCTCCATTGGAAAAAGTCATCAACCGCCATTTGTGGTCTATAACAATCAAAAACGCGTAACCCTAAATTATTTTTGTTGAGCGTGTTTTGTACTCTTAATAAAGCCATTGCGGCTTGTTTTGTCAAAATACAAAGGGGATTTGTATATCCCATGATAGGGCGACCCATAAAGTTATTCGATGTATGATATCGAATGTCTTCTTGAATAGAAGGGATTTGACTTTTTAACGTTATAAAATCACTGGGTTTTTCCGTTGCATAGCTATTAATTGAGAAGAAAAAAAAGCTGTAAAAAATAAATAGAAGTTTTTTACCTACTATTCCATACATATTTATTGCCCAAAGAGTTGCTTATCAATGAGATCGCACAAACAATGGATAATTAATAGGTGTGTTTCTTGTATGCGCGCGGTGAATGAACCTGGGACACGTATTTCGATATCGCTAGCGTTTAGCAAGCCTGCCAGTGAACCGCCGTCCTTACCAGAAAGCGCAATTATTTTTAAGTCTCTACTTTGTGCCGCTTCACAAGCACGTAGTATGCTTTCTGAATTACCACTGGTTGAAATTAGCAGTAAAATATCGCCCGCCTGGCCAAGCGCGCGGATTTGTTTAGCGAAAATTTCACTATAGCTATAGTCATTTGCAATGGAAGTAATCGTTGAAGTATCGGTAGTAAGCGCAATAGCAGGTAAGCTAATAGGGCGTTCTATTTCAAAACGATTAATAAGTTCTGAGGCGAAATGCTGAGAATCAGCCGCAGAACCTCCATTTCCACAAACAAGAATCTTATTATTATTCAATAGACATTCAACGAATAGCTGGCTTGCTTCCAGTATCGTTTCTGACAGCGTAGCAGCAGCGATGGTTTTAGTTTTTATACTTTCTTCAAAGTGGGTTTTAATACGTGCCAGAAGATCCATAAATTACCTAGAGAATGCGTTTTTAAGCCATTCTACTTGAGCGGGGTAATGCTGGGAAGGGCTAAGCTTTTGCAGTAGGGAGGGTTTGCCAGGAGAAATGCCCAGTACGTCAAAACGACAGGGAATTTCTGCTAATATAGGGTTAAATAGTAGGTAATGCTCGGCGGTTTTAATCAATTTAGTTTGTTTATATGAATCGACGGTCTCTAAGCCATGCCCAAATTGGTGCTGCTGGCGATAGCGAACCTCGATAAAAACAAGCATATCCTTATCTTGCATAATCAAGTCAATTTCTCCAAGGCGACAAGCGTAATTGCGAGCAATAAGGCGTAGACCTTGGGCTTTTAAATAACGATAGGCAAAGTCTTCAGCTTGTTTTCCTCGGTTTTTAGAAGAGATAAGTACCGTCAATTGATCAACCTGACATGGCCTTTAATGAATTGCGCACAAGTCAATTGGCGAACGATACGGCGTTGCTCATTTAATGTAAGTTGACCTGTGGTACCCGGTAAGGTTTGCGCTGAGGATTGATTTAAATAGGCCAACTGTTGAGTAATGTGGAATGCATCAACACCTAAGGCATAATAGCTACGGTGTCGTCTAAAAAAACCAGGTGAATTGGCGGATATCAGTAGTTGTTCATACAGTGCAGGATTCGGCGTGTTTTGTCCGAGTGTCCAAGGTGCGCTACAGAAAATAACTTGATTGAGATCATTGTCTAATCGACGGTTGGGTAGGCCGGTATAAATCGCAGCCGTGGCATAGACAGGAATGTCGCCTGCATAGTAGAACTTCAATAAAGGGATCACTTGCCGACCTACTTTGGGATTACTGGCTAAAAAAATGACATCAAAATCGGTTCGTCTATCATGCGGTGGCTTAAATTGAAGAAAATGACTTATTTGTCGTGTTAAGGCGGATGAACTTTGAGCTAGTGTTAAGCGATCGGCAATCGTTCCGCCTAAACTTTTCCATTCATCAGCAAAAGTTTGCCCTATTTGAGTACCCCAATTGTCGCTTAAGGTCATAATCAACGCAGAACGGCGACCACTTTTCCAGGCTTGCTGAGCAGCTTGTCGCGCTTCATCTAAAGGCGATAAGCCGAATTGGAATAATTCAGGTGGCGTACTAATATCAGGATTTAAATAATTGAGGGCAAGTACCGGTGTGCTTAATTGTAACCCAGCAAGCGTTTGGACTTGCGGTTTAAGCAACGGACCTACGATAAGCTGTGCTTTTTGCGCCAAAGCTTGGTCATAGGCGGCTTGGATAGAGGGTTCTTTCGTTGTATCGATGACGATAATTTGCGGTTTATTTTGATTTGCTTGCGCAGCGGCCAGAAAACCTTGTTTAACCGCTTGGCCAACGCCGCTTAATGGGCCTTGTAATGGAACTAATAAAGAAATAATTTGCGGCGTGCCTAATTGAGTATTACCGTTGGAGATACTCTCTGACAGTGTGCTGCTAGCAACAGGCGAAGGCGCATTGACAGAGTTTTGACCACATCCTATTAAATAGGAACACGTGAATAACAACGTAATTAAAAAGAATATTCGTGAGAATAAGGAAGGCATCTTCGTATCGCTCGTCAAATTTTAACCAATACTACTGATAATAGTAGTTTATTCAGATAGGGTAACGCAATGTTATAGCATTGCATCTTTAGACTTTTTTATAAACCGAGTAAATTTGTGTCGCGCTATTTTCCACCAGATGACGATGATCTCGTTTTTTTTCGCAATGCGATGAAAGACGTTAAGCGTATAAAACAATCGCCAACTTTAAAAAAAACGGCTGCAAAAAAAAAATCGGGTTTAAGTGCCCCTAGTAAGTTTGTCTCTAAAAACGAAAAAGTACATAAAATTGATAAGGATTTACTTCAATCGCTTTCTGATCCTATAGAGCAAAGTATAGCGGCTGAAGATAAGTTATTTTTTAAACGACAAGGTCCGCAAAGTAAAGTGATCAAGCAGTTAATTCGCGGCGAAATAATTCGATCAGCGTGTTTAGATCTACATGGAATGACAATAGAACAAGCACGTTTAGCGGTTATTCATTTCCTGAGCAAATGCCGCGAAGCAAATTTTCGGTGTGTACAAGTTATTCATGGGAAAGGGCAATTAAGCCAAACCGGACCAAAATTAAAAAACCATATTAATTATTGGTTGCCACAAATCCCTTGGGTATTAGCCTTTTCATCGGCACAAGCTAAGGACGGAGGACGAGGTGCTATCTATGTATTACTGGCAAAATCGTCATCTTTTATTTGATTTCAATGCTTAAACGTCTCTCAAATAGACAATATAAATTTAAGTGATACTATAGGCCAACTTTTAACCAAAGGGGCTAATATGTCGCCTGAACTCATCTCAATTATGATTTTAGCGTTTGCTATTCTCGTGCTAGTGTCCCAGAGTTTTTTTACAGTAAGTCAACAATCCGTAGCGGTTATTGAGCGATTTGGGAAATATGCCCGCTGTTCGTATGCAGGCTTAAATTTCAAAATTCCCTTTATTGAACGTAGTGCGGGTGAAATTTCTCTGCGAATCTACCCGCTCGACGTTACTTTAGATACTAAAACTAAAGACAACGTGATTGTTAAAGTTCAAGTTTCTGTTCAATATCGGATTAAAGAAGACCGCGTTTATGATGCTTTTTACAAATTAGAAAATGCAAGAGAGCAGATTACTGCCTATATTTTAGATTTAGTACGTGCCGAAGTACCGACCATGAGATTGGATGATGTCTTTGAAAAGAAAGACAGTATCGCTAATGCCGTTAAAAATGAGTTAACTGGCACCATGCAAGAATTCGGTTACGAGATTGTAAAGGCGCTTGTTACTAACATTGATCCTGATGAGAAGGTCAAGAGCGCGATGAATGAAATTAATGAGCAACAGCGCCTACAGGTAGCCGCACAAGCAAAGGGTGAAGCTGAAAAAATCCTGAAAGTAAAACAAGCTGAAGCCGAAGCCGAAAGCAAGCGCTTGCAAGGTGAGGGTATTGCCAATCAACGAAAAGCTATCATTGCGGGATTACAAGAGTCCGTCAATGAATTTCAACGGGCAATTCCAGGCGTAACCGCCGCCGATACAATGAGTTTGGCGTTGATTACTCAATATTTTGATACACTTAAAGAAATTGGTGCGCATAGCAAAAGTAATACTATCTTGTTACCGCATTCTCCTGGTGGTCTAAAAGATATCGCCGCACAACTTCGAGATAATATTATTACTGGAAATTTAGCGACGAGTTCTGAATAGCTAAAAATCAATAGCAAGTATTTGTGTAAGCTGAGCCTTTTTAACCACGAACGGCCAGCTTAGCAAAGCTGGCGACTAGCCATTTTGTGCCTACTTTATTAAATTTAACCTGTAATCGTGTATGTCCGCCGTGACCGTCAGCGTCAATAATAACACCTTCACCAAAGGTGGGATGCGTTACCTCTTGTCCTAAGCGTAACCCTGTATCGCCAATCGTTGCTTGGCTTTTTTGGCGCGTAGTTTTTATAGAGTGTAATTGAGTAGGTCGTATTATTTGTGTTTTTAGTCGCACTTCATCTAAGAGTTCTTTTGGAATTTCAGAAATAAATCGAGACGGTCGATGCTGACTTTCAGTACCGTGTAAGCGACGTACTTCTGCGTAAGTCAGATAAAGTTTTGACATGGCGCGCGTTATTCCTACATAACATAAGCGACGTTCTTCTTCTAAGCGGCCTGGCTCGTCATGAGACATATGGTGTGGAAACAAACCTTCTTCCATGCCGCACAAAAATACTTGTGGGAACTCAAGCCCTTTAGCTGAATGCAAGGTCATTAGCTGTACACTATTTTCTGCATTATTCGCTTGATGTTCACCGGACTCCAATGCGACGTGTGCTAAAAAGGCGGATAGTATAGAAAGGCTATCATCTTCCGGGGTAAATTGACGCGTGGCGCTCACAAGTTCTTCAAGGTTTTCAATCCGTGCCTGGCCACGTTCACCTTTTTCTTTTTTGTAATGCGCAAACAAACCACTACTGTAAAGGACTTGCGCGGTTTGCTCGGAAAGCGATAATGTTTTTGATTCTTCGTCTATTTGATCAATCAAGTGTAAAAACGCAGTCAACGCATTGGCTGCGCGAGCTGATAGCGTGTTATTAGATAATAATTGCTGCGAAGATTCCCATAAGGAAATACTTTGACTTCGTGCCTCTGTGCGTAGCGTTTGTATGGTTTGATCGCCAATGCCTCGCGTGGGCGTGTTAACGACACGTTCAAATGCTTGATCATCGTTTCGATTAGCAATCAAACGTAGATAAGCCAATGCATCTTTAATTTCAGCACGTTCAAAAAAGCGTAGCCCACCGTAGATGCGATAAGGAATTTGTGCGCGGATTAAGGCTTCTTCTAATACGCGAGACTGTGCATTGGAACGATATAAAATAGCATTCTCATTGTGCTGAAATCCTTTTTTTATGCCTTGCTTGATTTGATCGACGATAAAGCGCGCTTCGTCTAGATCATTAAATGCACCATAAAGGGAGATTAATTCGCCTTGGTCTCCGCTGCTCCATAGTTTTTTACCGAGACGGCCATCGTTATGTGAGATTAACGCATTCGATGCCGCTAAAATGACGCCGGTGGAACGATAGTTTTGTTCGAGCTTAATGACCTGGTTGTTAGGGAAATCTTTTTTGAAGCGATGGATATTCTCTACCTTTGCGCCGCGCCAGCCGTAGATAGATTGATCATCATCGCCCACTATCATTAAATAATTTTTATCACCACAAAGTAATTTTAACCATGCATATTGAACGGTATTCGTATCTTGAAACTCGTCGACTAAAATGTGACGAAATCGTTCTTGATAGTGCGCTAAGATATCAGGATTTTTAGTAAAAAGTTCATAACTTCTTAAAAGAATTTCTGCAAAGTCGATGCCGCCATTACGGGCGCAGATGTCTTCATAGGCTTGATAAATACGGATTAAGGTTTTGTTATAGGGATCATTCGCATTGGCTACTTGATTAGGTCGAATGCCTTCATCTTTTTGTTGGTTAATAAACCATTGGATTTTTTTAGGTACCCAGTGTGCTTCATCTAGATTGAGACTAGCGATAATTCGTTTAATGATGCGGTGTTGATCATCACTGTCTAGAATGTGAAAGCTTTCTGGTAACCCCGCGGCTTGCCAGTGTTGGCGTAGTAGGCGGTGTGCAAGTCCATGGAAAGTACCTACCCACATCATTTTTATCGGCAGGTCGACTAAGGTTTCCAAACGATGGCGCATTTCCCCCGCAGCTTTATTCGTAAAGGTGACGGCAAGGATATTATAGGGAGAAACATTTTCAATATCGATCAGCCAGGCAATGCGATGGACTAATACGCGAGTTTTTCCACTGCCAGCGCCTGCCAGCACGAGCAAATGACCTTCGGGAGCCGATACCACTTTCTGTTGCGCTTCATTCAGAGAAGCTAGTAAACTTTCTTGATTATTCATAGGGTAGAGATTGTAACGGACTTTGATAGAATATTTAAGGGATATGATAGAAAAGCATATTTTTTGTTTTAAGAACGATGAAATGTTACGGTCAAATCTTGGTTGCTTGTATGGCTAACTGATGGGACATCGTTTGGCATACTTGTGTCTGGTGGGGATGATTTCGTTTTAAAAAAAACGGGTGAGCAAGGAAAGCATGTAAATTTTAATGGGGTTTCATCTTCTTTTGCTTTGAGTAATTGAACCTCTTGTTCAATATAAGATAGGTAGAATCCGTTTTCCTCAGCGGGGATTACCGTATATTTTTTTTACGAGCGACCTCTAGATTGTTTTTGGAATCATCAATTAAGATAACCTGCGAATTTTTTCCATGAAAATTCATTATTTTTTTAGCCTGGCGTAAATGTTGGTTTTTATTGGCTGTTTTAGGGTGCTTTGGTAGCCAGGAGACTACTTTTATTTTCTCAACTTCTTCATGAGATAGACCCACTTTTTCTTCAAGAAATCTCGGAATTGTATGCCCATAATTGTTGAATGAGACGATGCAAACGGCATGACCCTCTTTAATCAAAGTCTCAAAAATATGCTTCCATTCATTTTGCTCGCCAATGACTTGAAAGTTTTTTATTTGATCGCATTGACGATCTTTATCGGTCTCTTTGCTAAGCATAATCTTCATGTGTGTTTGCCCATTTACAATAGTGTGATCAAAATCAATGGCAATTAATAACATAAATAATTCCTGTTTTATTTTAGTGGTTGAATTTGTATAGCATAATCCTGAATAGGCATTTTTCTTGAAATGACTTTCTTTTCATAAAGAAAGTCGGAAAAAGATTGATAATTTTCTTGATTAAGTTGCGCAGGATGACGTGCCAAATAAGGCAAAGTGGTTTGCCAAATCTGTTGGTTTAACGCATTATTTAAAACGGGATTATTTTTAGCAAATAATTGCCAGCTTTTTTCAGGGTTTTTTAGCAAATAATCACTCGCTTGTTGAAGCGCGATTAAGAATTTTTTTAAACGTGGATCGGCTATTTCACGGCGATTAGTCACAATAATTAATTCATCATAAGAAGGCATCACTGCTTCGACGGGAAATATATTGACTCGCTGGCCAGCAAACTGCAATTGTAATGGTTCCACATTACGCATTACATTAACAATAGCATCTAAGCGTTTTGAGAGTAGTGCTTGTGTTAAATTATATTGGATGTTGATAGCCTCTACATCCTTGAGCGTTAATGCTGCTTTTTTTAGAAAAGCTTCTAACGCTAAAGTACCTTCTACATTCGAGGTATAACCGATTTTTTTTCCTTTTAGATCAGCAATACTATCAATTCCACTGTCTTTTCTTACGACTAAACAATTTAAAGGTCTATCGATGAGTGTGGCTATACGTACCAGAGGTAAACCTTGTGTTGCTTGTACCACTAATTGTGGTTGATAGGTAATAGCGAGATCAGCACGACCGGCCGCAACGAGTTTAGCACCATCATCCGGATCGGCAGGAACAATAATATTAACGTTGATACCTTGTTGTTGGAAGAATCCTTGTTCTTGTGCAATAAAAATGGCGGCATGATTGGGGTTAATTAACCAATCTAAGATCAATGTTAATGGTTTTGCATTAACATAACGGGGCATTAAGAATAGTAATATAAAAATAAAATAGATTATACTCTTTGCACTAGAATTTTCGGCGGCGTTCCCGCTCAACTCGCCATCCTCATGTAGTGTCTATACACTCCGGTGGCTTCATTTTCGCGGCGCCTTGCCGAAAATCCCATTGCTGTGAGTATACTTTTTTTCATGAATTTTAAGTGCTACTTTGTGGGCTGTATTGTTGTATGACTAACCAAGGCATAGAAAAATATAAAAGTTTATCAACTAAAAAGTAAATAGAAAGGGTTAATAAAATAAGAATCCATAATGTGGCAAACATCAAATCGATTTGCATTTGAGCATTACTGCTGAGTAATAAAAATCCCAATCCTTGATTCGATCCCACCCATTCACCGATGACAGCGCCTAAGGGCGCCATGGCTGTGGCTAATCGTATCCCCGAAGCGAGCTGTGGTAGTGCGGCGGGAATACGGATGTGGTAAAGCATTCGCCAACGGTTAGCACCCATCAATTCTGCGTTATCCAAATAGTGTTGCGATGTTTTTTTTAAACCATCTAAGAAATTATTAGCAATCGGGAAGAATAGCATTAATGTGGTCGTGGCTATCTTTGCAGTAACGCCATAACCAAACCAAATAACGAGTAAGGGGGCAATTGCAAATATCGGTAATGCTTGGCTAATTAATAAAATAGGTAATAGAAGTGAATGAACCGGACGGAATAAGCTCATGCTGAGTGCTAGACTAATGCCAAATAAAATACCAAAGAATAACCCCAGCAGGGTTTCTGTCAGTGTAGGTAGTAGATTTGTCATAATCAGTGCACGGTGTGTGCTTAAACTACTTAGAACTTGTAAAGGTATGGGTAATAGATAGCTCGGCAGTTGTAAAACAACCACAGTACATTGCCAAATTAATAGTAGGGTGACAGTGATTAATATTCCTCTCATCAATAAGCGCATTAATACGTTTCCTTTAAACGATCTAACAATTTGCTTTGCCATTGTAATAATTTAGGATTGCTCAGTGAACGTGGCGGAGGATCTTCTAATAATGCTAGGGTTAGATATTCAATTTGTGCGGGCTGACCTGACATAATTGCGATATGGTGGCCTAAACGCAGTGCTTCTAAAGGATCGTGTGTGATTAATAATACCGTACGACACGTGAATGATTGTGCAGACAGCGTTTGTAGCTGGTAGCGGGTAATGGTATCTAATGAAGAAAAAGGCTCATCCATTAAAATAACCGGTTTGTTTTCTAATAATACTCTTGCTAATGCAACGCGTTGTTGCATGCCGCCAGATAATTGGGCAGGATATTTTTTTAAAACATGAGTGAGTCCGAATTGTTGCAATAGCATTTTTGCTTTTTCAGTTTCAGTCGCATGGTTTTTACCACGTAATCGATAACCGAGTAACGCATTGTTTTCAACACTAAGCCAAGGTAACAGTGCATTTGACTGCGGCATATAGGCGATACGCGATTCTAAGTTTTGTTGGTCGCTGGCAGTGATATCTGCGCGAGCAGATGTGTTTAGTTTGGCAATAAGTTGTAGAAGACTTGTTTTTCCAATGCCACTGGGTCCAAGTAAGCACGTTGTTTGACCAGCCGGTATATGAAAATTGAGTTGGTCAAATAAAATTTGATTTTGATATTGTAAACAAGCATTACTTATTGTAATAGCAGGCGAGCTTTTCATGTGCTTTTCCTACGCAGGCATTACCCCGATCAGGTTATAAAGGGTATTTCTCAGCGAATCCTTAATGATGGATAGGCACCCCTAAGTGAGGCCGATATTAACAAGCTTGTGATGAAAATAAAAGCAGAAACCACGTGATTTTGTATTAACTTTACGCATTTTTTTTGCCTTGGACTTGAGTTATTACAAAAGTTAACGTTTAATCAGTTTAATGACTTGGTTTTTTTGGGGAGTATTATGTCCAGAGCTTTTAAATCGCTTATTTTGGCAGGCATGCTAGCTTTATTTTCTACCGCCGCATTTTCTTCTATTATAGAAAAACCTATTAATTTTTCAGATTATAAAGGCAAGTGGGTTGTTATCAGCTATTGGGCAACCTGGTGTAGTATTTGTATGGGGGAAATACCCGAGTTAAACGCTTTTTATAAAGCACATACTAATGACGTGGTTATGTTCGGGTTTAACTATGATGATGACGGTAATTTAGCTAAACATATTCAACAGAGTGGTGTTGCTTTTCCTACCTTAAGACATGATCCAAAAGGGCATTTTAAACTGGGTAGAATTCGTGGGTTACCCTACATGCTTATAATAGGACCTGATGGTAATTTAAAGCGCGAATTAACAGGCGAACAAAGTAAACAAGACATAGAGAATGCACTGCGATAGACGGCTGACTCAAAGATTAAAATAATGGTTCGCTGCTTGTGTTGTCTTGTATATTAGCGGGTTCTGATTCAGTGCCCGTTTGATTGTCCGTGTTGTCGGGTGATGGGAAGTTTGATAAATCTTCCTCGCTGGGTGTTTTTGGTAAATTATCTTTACGGAAATATTCTAAAATAGAGCCGGGTGTACCTTCTGGAAGTAAATAACCCGTCATCGGATCGATGCTGGCAGTAATGATATCCGGTGGTTGAGGCATTGTTCTTTCAGGTTTGCCGTGTAGTGCGGCGCGCATAAAGTCTATCCACATCGGTAAGGCGGTTTTTGCGCCATACTCAAGCACAGAAGTAGGTTGATCAAAGCCGATCCAAACAGTAGCAACCAAATCACTATTAAAACCAGAAAACCAGGTGTCCACATAATCACTGGTTGTTCCTGTTTTTCCGGCAATATCACTACGACCTAAGCTTCTTGCTTGATAGCCGGTACCGTAGCGAACAACATCTTTTAAAGCGGAGGTTGTTAAAAAAGCAATATCCGCAGGGATAGCTTGTGGTGCATAAGGATTATCTTTGGCATCGGGTGCAGGTGCTTCAATTTTACCGGTCAAACAATCTTCACACGCTATCTTAGGTTCAGCTTGATAAATAACATCCCCTTGTTCATTCGTAATATGATCAATCAAATAAGGCGTAATACGATAACCACCATTAGCAAACACCGCATAAGCACGTGCTAACTCTATAGGCGTCACTTCTCCAGTACCTAATGCGAGCGAAAGATTACGTGGTAATTTTTTTGGATTGAATCCAAAGCGTTTTGCATACGATAAGACATAAGGCACATCAATGGCTTGCAATAAGCGCACTGAAACCAGATTAATAGATTTAGCTAAGGCAACACGTAAACGAGTAGGGCCGCTAAAAATATGATTATCATTTTGTGGGCGCCAAGGCTCATCGCGCCCAGGTATATCAAATACCAAAGGCGCATCGTTAAATACATTAGCGAGCGTATAACCTTTAGCTAAGGCAGCGGCATAAATAAAAGGTTTAAATCCAGAGCCGGGTTGTCGCTCGGCTTGAATGACTCGGTTAAACTTACTTACATTATAATCAAATCCACCTACTAATGCGCTGATGGCGCCATTTTGAGGATTTAAAGCAACCAGTGCGCCTTGTACTTTAGGTATTTGCGCAAGTTGCCAGATATTGTTTTGATTTTGCACACGTATGATATCGCCAATATGGACTTTATCTTTTAAAGCTTCAGGAGGCGAAGTGAGTTGCGTGCTGTCCAATTGAGGTATTGTCCAAGCCAGGCCTGCCCAAGGAATAAGAATAGACTGATGATTCGCTAATAAAGCCATAACGCCTTCATCTGTTATGAGCGTAATAGTGGCCGCTTGTAAGTCATTAACAGTAGGGATGCGATGCAATGTATTTAATGCTAGTGCTAGTTTTTTAGGATCTAAAGGGCCTATATTTTTTTCAGGGCCTCTATAACCATGTCGACGATCATAGGCTAATAACGCATCAGATAAGGCTCTGTTAGCCGCTATTTGTTGAGTGGTATTGAGTGTTGTATAAACATTATATCCTTTCGTATAAATGTTATCGCCAAAACTTTTATACATCATATCGCGAACCATTTCGGCGACATACGGTGCTTTTAACATACCGCTGGTTTCAGTATCAGGGCGTGTTTGCATAGGTGTTTGAATAGCGTTTTCATAAACAGGTTTTGATATGTAACCAAGTTCAAACATGCGAGCTAAGACGTGATCACGACGTTGTCTTGCGGCAATAGGGTTAACAATAGGATTAATCGCCGAGGGTGCTTTAGGTAGACCTGCAATCGTTGCCATTTCAGGCAATGTGAGTTGATTAAGCGCTTTATCAAAATACACTTGTGCAGCAGCAGCAATCCCGTAAGCCCGATTACCTAAGTAAATTTTATTAAGATAAAGTTCTAAGATTTGATCTTTGGTAAATTCACGTTCTATTTTGAGTGATAAAAGAATTTCAGTAAATTTACGTAAAAATGTTTTTTCGCGAGACAGGTAAAAATTACGTGCTACTTGCATGGTGATCGTACTACCACCTTGCACTTTCGTACCCGTTATTAATAATTCGCTAGCGGCACGTAATAGGCCATAAAAATCTACACCATGGTGTTCTAAAAAGCGTTGATCTTCCGTCGCTAAAAAAGCTTTAACCATTAATGTAGGCACTTCATTCAATCTGACCAAGTTTCGATGTAGTTCCCCGAATTCGGCAATTGGTTGACCATCACTGCTGTAAATCCGCATAGGAATAGGTAACTGTACAGATTTTAATTCATCGACATCCGGTAGTTGTTTATCTAGATATAAGTAAACCAAGCTGGCCACTACGATAAACGTAATGAAGAGGCTTATTAGCATCAACAGTAAATTGCGGAGAACAGAAGGGCGTTTTTTCATAGTGAGGGGCATTAATTAGCTTATGTCATGATATCGCATCTTTTTATTAATGTCCTAATTGCGTCAAATATAAGGGCATATAAGTTTAGATTAACAATTGATAGTTCAATGATTTAATTATGTTTTGGTTGATTGACATCAATTTATTTGGATGCATAATAAAGGATAGCGTTTATTTCCATTGCCGAATAATAGACTAAACAATGCGCTTTATTAGGGATAGGTTAAACATAGAAAGGTCAAGAAATGACATCATAGGGTTAGACATAGGGTATTCATCCATTAAATGTGTTGTTTTACGATGGATTGGCGGTACAAGTTTTCCCTATGAGTTAAAAAATTATAGTGTAAAAGCGATTCCGTCCGGTGCTATCGGGAATAACGAGGTTAAGTCCCAAGCGTTATTAACGACATTTATTAAAGAACTGTTAGAAAAAGCGGCTATTTATTCCAGCTATTGTGTAGCAGCGCTCCCCGATACTTTAGTTAATAGTAAGTGGATTCGTCTTGATTGCTCTGCGGCTGAAAATATTGAAGTTGCCATTAATTTAGTCGTAGAAGAACATATTCCTTATCCTTTAGATGCTGTTTATTTTGATTATCAAATTTTTGATAATCAGCAAGAAGACGTTAGTTATCTTAATGTATTATTAGTTGCTTGTCGTAAAGCGCATTTAGATGCTCGTTTAGATATTCTTCATCAAGCCAATTTAACGCCCCTCTTTATTGAAGTAAATTCGCATGCGGTGGAGCGTGCGTATTTGCATTTTTATTCTTCAAGTATGAAAGAATATTTCGTGCTTATTGATGTTGGGATGGCTCAATTAACCCTTCTGTTTTTAGATCAGACTAAGTAATTACGGAGCTATAGTGAAAGGATGCTATTTTCTAATAACGAAACGGTACTACAGCAAACACAACGGTTTATTAATGCAATTTTTTTACGTCATCCTTATGATCAATGGGATAAGATTTTTTTTATAGGTTCTAATCTCCCGCTATTAAAATTTTTAGTAAAAAAAATGAATGGGTTTTTTGGTCTAAAAACGGTAACGGTAGCCTATGAAACATCATTGTTCTCTTTGAATGGTTTAAACACAAAAGAATTTAAAAAACTATTTCCGAGCTTATTTTTAAGTTTTGGTTTAGCTTTGAGAGCTATCTAGTTTAGGAAGTATTCTAATTTTCTAAGTAGTTTGCAATGAAGGAAGTCAATTTATCGCCTTGGAAAGGACCGCCATATAAACAGAAAAAATTTGAATTAAATTTTTTTCTATCTGGGTTTGTATTGCTACTTTTTTTATCGGCCATGCTGTTAGATTTTTTTTAGCCTACCAAATTAAGCAATTAAAGATTAATAAGAATAGATTAAATCATCAGCTTAATTCACTTTCGGGTGCCATTGAAAAATTAAAAAAGGAGAAACAACAGCTTGAACAGCTGCAAATGAATGGAGTGAAGAATAAAAATGCTCAATTTATGGATAAAAATTCTTTAAAAAGCTATTCAATTACACAACTTAAAATGGTTGGTTTTTTGCGCGGAGGTTTTTTTAAAAAAAATGGGCATTGCTAAAATTACCAAATCAATACTTTTATAAAGTTGAAGTTAATGATGAAATTGGGATAGAACGGGCCCATGTTGTTTTTCTTGATGAAAAAAGAATAATTGTTAATGGAATAGATAATAAAAAAATAGAATTAAACCTAAATAACTAGGAAGTTTTAATGTGTGTTATTTCTCTTTTCTGAGCAAACGTATAATAGCTTGTTTGTTTCTTTTTGTATCCTGCCAGGCATTAGCCGCCAACCCAGTTTCAATTCCAGTAGATTCCCAAGTAAATAAGAACATGATAGGGACACACCTATCATTCGATGAGACAGGAAAGCATTGTGAAAGCAATGCGAAGTCGAAGAGCCCGCGATAGGCGTGCGTTGACGGGCGAAGCAGGAAACGCATCACGCCGTAAAGTCATTTGTGGGAGGCACGGGCATGAACTCCGAAGGAGTGAGTGCGTGCCGGACGCAGGACGTATCGCGGCCTAATTTCAGTCGCGTCATGCGAACGAATTTCGGGGACACGATGGCCGAAATTCTTCGGGAGCATAGCGACTCACTTGAAACTTTCAAGATATTAAAATACGTGCTGCGTTACAGTTATTAGCAGAGTTTGGGGAGTTTAACTTAATTGTAGATGATAAGGTGCAAGGTAATTTAAGTTTACATTTAAATGATATTCCTTGGGAGCAGGCATTAGATATTATTTTGAAAGCTAAAGATTTAGTTAAGTATCCTATCAAAAATAGCTGGGTTATAACGCCGCAAAGTGAAATTTTACAGCGTGATAAAGAAAAATTAAAAATAAATATTGAGCGACAAGCATTAAGCCCTATGCTTGGCAAGTTAATACAAATTCGGTATAGCAAAGCAACCATACTAGCAGATTTATTAAAGGATAAAACTAATAATATTTTATCCTCAATGGGTAGCGTTAATGTGGATAAACGGGGAAATAGTTTATGGGTTAAAGATTCACAAGTGAGTCGCTATGCTCCCGAAGAATTTCGGCCATGGTGTCCCCGAAATTCGTTCGCATGACGCGACTGAAATTAGGCCGCGATACGTCCTGCGTCCGGCACGCACTCACTCCTTCGGAGTTCATGCCCGTGCCTCCCACAAATGACTTTACGGCGTGATGCGTTTCCTGCTTCGCCCGTCAACGCACGCCTATCGCGGGCTCTTCGACTTCGCATTGCTTTCACAATGCTTTCCTGTCTCATCGAAGGAAAGACTTATTCAAATAGAAAAGATCATTAGGCAATTTGATAGGCCCATTAAACAAATAGCGATAGAGGCGCGAATTGTAAATGTAGGTAAAATAAAAGCCAGTGAGTTGGGTGCTAAATTTGGGTTTAGGATATTGTCTTCATCAGATATTTCCTCATCTAATTCTAAGTCTTCTTTAAGGAGTTCTACTCCAGACCTAAATATGGATTTGCCTTTCTCAGAAATGAAACGTGGGAAAGTACAACTTAATTTAATGCAGATTGCCAAAAATATCTTTTTAGATTTGGAATTAACGGCATTAGAACAAGTGAGTCGCTATGCTCCCGAAGAATTTCGGCCATCGTGTCCCCGAAATTCGTTCGCATGACGCGACTGAAATTAGGCCGCGATACGTCCTGCGTCCGGCACGCACTCACTCCTTCGGAGTTCATGCCCGTGCCTCCCACAAATGACTTTACGGCGTGATGCGTTTCCTGCTTCGCCCGTCAACGCACGCCTATCGCGGGCTCTTCGACTTCGCATTGCTTTCACAATGCTTTCCTGTCTCATCGAATGAAGGGGAGTTAAAAATTATTTCCACACCCCATCTGATGACGGCCGATCAAATGCCCGCTTTTATACAAGCGGGCGAAGATATTCCTTATCAAAAAAAGGAAGGAGGCGATACTGTTATTCAATTCCAACCAGCCGTATTATCCTTAAGCGTAACACCTCAAATATTGCCTAAGCATCAGTTAATGCTCGATTTGGTGGTAAACCAAGATCAGCCCAGTACTTTTACGGTGTCAGGTACGCCTGCTATTCACAAGCGAGGTATTAAGACGCGAGTTATCATAAATGATGGTGAAACAGTTGTATTGGGAGGGATATATGAGCATATGCAGAATCAATCGATTGAGCGAATCCCCTTTTTAAGTTCCCTGCCTATAATCGGCCGTTTATTTTCTTATAAAGAAACAAGCGAAAAATGTAATGAACTTTTAATATTCTTAACCCCTACTATTTTACCCCTTTAATTATTAGGCTTTTTTAAATGAAATAGGTATATACTCACAGCAATGGGATTTTCAGCAAGGCTCCGCGAAGGAGAGAGCAACCGCAGTGTATATAGATACATGAGGATTGCGAACCGAGCGGGAACACAGCTGAAAACTCAAGTGCGAAGAGTATATTTACCTAAAGCTCGGTATACGGTATTTTCATACTATGAACTGGATTCAATGGTTTCGATTCCCTAAATTAGACAATAATAGGCTGATTCATAGCCTAAAGACCGCTATTGCCTTTTTATTAGGCGTATTTATTGTACGCATATTTCATTTTCCCCAAGATGGACAGTGGGTATTAATTAGTATTTTAGTGGTTATGTGCGCGCAATCTCGTGTGGGCGCCATTATACAAAAATCTTATATGCGCTTTTTAGGTACTGTTTTAGGTGCCTGTATTGCAGCGATCACACTTTGGCTGGCTTATCCTTCCGTTGTTTGGACTACTTTAATATTATGTCTTACGACGGCTTTATTTAGTTACATTGCCGATAGTCCCAGTTATTTGAGTGAAGCTGGACCTTTAGGTGCGGTAACCACGGTGGTTATCTTGGTTGGCCAAAACCCGAGTTATGCCAATGTTTTAAGCCGCTTTTTTGAAATTAGTTTGGGTATCGTGGTTGCCTTGTTAGTCTCACGTTTTATTTGGCCTTTACATTCCAGAACACAATTACGTTATATTGTGTTAAATACCCTAAAAAACCTGAAAGAAATTTCTAAGCAATTAAAAGGATTTTATTCTTTAGAAGCTGAAAAGAACTATGAAGTTTATGAAGATAAAGTAATCAGTCGATTTAGTAGTCAGAGTAAATTACTGGATGAAGTCATGCGCGAATCGTTTGGTCGTTCGCCGCTAGCACACGTGTTTAAGGCTATTCTGCGTTCAGAGCGCGAAATTTTACGTTGGATTAGTTTGATGAAAAACGCATTAATGAGTTTTTCTGAAGAGATGCGTGTGAATATTAATCAACAGGCGCGGGTACAAAAGATTTATGAGCGCAGTGATAAATTGTTTGAAGCACTTATAGAACAGCTTAATGATAAAGAAACTGAATATCCTGCTACTACCTTGGCGAGCATATTAAAATGGAAAAACGAAGTGCAGCAAGAGCTCAGTCCACTTATCACGACAGATTCTGATAAGTTAGCGATTGATTTATTTATTTTTGCAGCAGGAAATTTATTAAACCAATTAACAGAAACGCACCATTTAATAAAAAAAATATAAGCTATGAATAATTCATCTCATCGTTTAATACGTGCTTTTTTTCGGCAGCCCGTGGATCGAACACCAGTTTGGATTATGCGTCAGGCCGGCCGATATTTGCCTGAATACTGTGCAACGCGTAAAAAAGCAGGCGATTTTTTAACGCTCTGTAAAACACCTGAATTAGCGTGTGAAGTTACGTTACAACCTTTAGCACGGTTTGAATTAGATGCGGCTATTCTCTTTTCTGATATTTTAACGATTCCTGATGCCATGGGTTTAGGTCTGTATTTTGTAGAAGGCGAGGGGCCAAAATTCCATAAACCGCTTAAGACATTAGCGGATATTAAAGCATTAAAAATTCCCGACCCGATGCAAGAACTACGTTATGTTTGTGATGCCGTTTCATTATGTAGGCGTGAAATCAATAATAAAGTGCCTTTAATTGGATTTTCAGGTAGTCCATGGACATTAGCGTGTTACATGTTGGAGGGAGGCGGAAGTCGAGAATTTAGACAAGTTAAGACATTGCTTTATCAAGAGCCACAAGCACTGCATTCTTTATTAAATACATTAACAAAAGCCATTACCCAATATCTTAATACACAGATAGAATTGGGTGTGCAAGCCGTAATGATTTTTGATACTTGGGGTGGGTTATTAACACCTTCGGCTTATCAATCTTTTTCATTAGATTATATGACGCAAATTGTTGCGGGTCTTACGCGTGAACATAATCAAGAGAAAATACCGGTGGTATTGTTTACTAAAGGTGGTGGGTTTTGGTTAGAAAAAATAGCTAACTCAACGTGTGATGCGATTGGTTTAGATTGGACGATTGATTTAGCACAGGCTCGGCAACGTGTGGGAGATAAAGTCGCCTTACAAGGTAATATGGATCCTGCTGTGCTTTTTGGTACGGATGAACGCATACGTGAAGAGGTAAGCACGATTCTTAGTGCTTATGGAACCGGAACAGGGCATGTATTTAACCTAGGACATGGTATTTCTCAATTTACTTCGCCTGATAAAGTAAAGGTATTGGTGGGTGCTGTGCATGAGTTGAGTCAGCCTTTTCATAAAGCCTAGCTTAAGATCGTAGCTTGAGCGCTGTTCTCCATTTTACTTTTTGTTTTACTAAAAAATAATACGAAATAACCAAGAATGCCTGATAAAGCAGAGCCACTTAAAACGCCTAGACGTACCAAAGAAGAAGTCTCGCCATCAGAAAAAGCAAGATTAGCAATAAACAAACTCATGGTGAAACCAATACCGCAAATTAAAGCAGTGCCATAGATATGTTGCCAGTTTGCCTTATGGGGTAATTTTGCCCACTTGGCTTTTACTGCTAACCAACTTGCACTAAGAATTCCAAGCTGTTTACCAAGAAATAATCCAGCGATAATGCCTAACGGTAAAGGATGCGCTAATGTTTTCCAATGCAATCCAGTAAACGATAAACCCGCATTAGCAAAGGCAAAAACTGGCAAAATAGCGTAAGCAATCCAAGGGTGTAGTTGACGTTCTAATTTGTTTAATAAGGACGGTTGTTGCTTGCTGTTGCGCAATGGAATAGTGAGGCCAAATAGTACACCCGCAATGGTTGCATGCACGCCAGATTTAAGAATAAACAACCATAAAGGTAGTGCGAATAGCAGATAGGGCAGAAAGCGATTAATATCAAAATAATTTAACGCGATTAAAGCGATGAGGCAGGCAAAAGCAAGGATTAAGTAAAGCCAACCGATCTGTTGTGTATAAAAAATTGCAATAACAAGAATAGCGCCCAGATCGTCGATAATGGCTAAGGCGGTTAAAAAAATCTTTAAGGAATTAGGAATTTTTTTATTAAGTAGTGAGAGCACGCCTAAGGAAAAAGCGATATCGGTTGCCATTGGAATGGCCCAGCCCGGTGTGTTTACAGAGTGTCCATGATTAATGAGTAAATAGAAAAATGCAGGTACTATCATCCCTCCAATAGCTGCCATCGTAGGTAACAGCGCTTTATTGATGCTATTAAGTTCACCTTGTATCAGCTCACGTTTTATT
Source organism: Rickettsiella endosymbiont of Dermanyssus gallinae (assembly GCF_019285595.1). NCBI lineage: Bacteria > Pseudomonadati > Pseudomonadota > Gammaproteobacteria > Legionellales > Coxiellaceae > Rickettsiella > Rickettsiella endosymbiont of Dermanyssus gallinae. Next base: position 1,628,554 of record NZ_CP079094.1, on the reverse strand, counting down.
TCTAAACTGACTAAAAAAAAGAAAATAGTCATTAAGCCATCGTTAACGAAGTGCAAAAATGAGAGATGCAAGTTTCCTAAAGTGAGAGTTAGCTGTAATAGGTTTTGGTAATAGCTTTCTAAGGGTGAGTTGGCGAGAAATAAAGCAATCAGTGTAGCAATACCTAAAAGTATTCCGCCGGCTGTTTGTAGTTGTGTAAACTGATTAAATAACTTACGCATTTAATGAAAATCCTTTGAATCACTGTTAAGCCATAGGCAGTGACCTGCTGTTTTATTAATCGTTGATAAACAGCGTTGGTGCTCGCTTAGCTCTTCTGTATTGGCATGAAGGATAGGAAGTTCGTGCATAGTAACGCTCTTTTTATTTTTGGTAGAGGTGAGTGGATGATTAGTGATTTGATTATCGTCAAATAGATTGGTTTGGCCACCGGTCATCGCAAGATAAACGCGCGCTAATAATTCAGCATCGAGTAGCGCGCCGTGTTTATCACGCTTAGAATTATCAATCTCATAACGTTTACATAAGGCGTCTAAACTATTACGTTGTCCGGGATGAAGTTGCCGTGCTAAAGGCAGTGTATCCAATACTTGGCAATAATGAGTTACTTTTTTGTAATTTTTTTTGGTTAATTGTATTTCATTATCGAGAAAAGAAAGATCAAACGGTGCATTATGGATAATTAACTCAGCGCCGTTGATGAATGCTAATAATTCATCAACGATGGATGAAAATAAGGGCTTGTCTTGAAGAAATTCGGTGGTTAAGCCATGCACAGCCAGTGCGCCTGCCTCGCTGTCGCGTCCTGGGTTCAGATAACAATGAAAATGTTGTTTTGTTAATCGACGATCGATTAATTCAAGGCAGCCAATTTCAATCACGCGGTGTCCAGCACTGATTTCTCTACCCGTCGTTTCGGTATCTAAAATAATTTGACGCATAAATAAAAGTTAATAAATGAAGAAACAAAAATGGATAGTACCGCGTATTCATCCTAGCTAATGCGATTATATTTTTTGTAAACTTTGTAATTGTTCGCGTAACTTTAACTGCTGGGCAGTAAAATCACTGAGGCGTTTATTTTCTTGCTCAACAATCTCGGATGGCGCATTGCTTATAAACGCCTTGTTGCTTAATTTAGACTGCGCACGCCCAATTTCTTGTTCGATTTTATTAATTTCTTTTTCTAGGCGCTGTATTTCTGCATTTGTATCGATGAGTCCAGCCATAGGAATTAATATTTCCAATGTACCGACTAAGCCCATAGTACTAGGCCCCGTTGTTTCTGCTGCCTTTTGTTCATTAAGCCAGCTTATATCGCTGAGTTTAGCTAGGTTGATAATATCCGCGGCAAACAGCACACTATTTTCACGATCGTTTTCATTACCTTTGGCTAATAATAAAGGAATTTTCTTTCCAGGTGCTATGCCCATTTCGCTACGAAGTGTACGTATCGTAGTAACCACTTGCTTAATCCATGCTAAAGATTCTTCGGCAGAAGGATCTCTTTCCGCTTCATTAATGCGGGGATACGCTTGTAACATGATTGTTTCGCCGGTTTTTCCAGCCAGTGGCGCAATCGATTGCCAAATTTCTTCGGTAATAAAGGGCATTAAAGGATGCAATAAGCGTAAACAGATTTCTAATATCTCGATTAAATTAGCACGTGTTTCTTGTTGCGCTTCGGGCGCATCGGTTTTGAGTAACATGGGCTTAGCTAATTCTAAATACCAGTCACAAAATTCATTCCAAACGAATTCGTAGATGGTCTGTGCCATTAAATCAAAGCGATAGGTTTGAAAATGGGCATGCATAGCCGCCGTGGTCGATTGTAATTGTGAGCGAAAAGCACGGTTTACTGGCATTGATAAGGTAGTCGGTGTACTGCAAACGGTTTGATTTTCGGTATGCATGAGTACAAAGCGTGCGGCATTCCACAGTTTATTACAAAAATTGCGATAACCTTCCGTGCGATTTAAATCAAAACGAATATCGCGTGTGGGTGAAGCAAGCGCACAATAAGTAAAACGCAATGCATCCATACCAAAAGCAGCAATACCTTTGGGGAATTGTTGACGTGTAGCCTGTTCGATTTTTTTCGCCATTTGGGGTTGCATCAGACCTTGGCAACGTTTCTTGATTAATGCTTCTAAACTAATACCTTGTGTCACATCGAGTGGATCTAAGACATTTCCTTTTGATTTCGACATTTTCTGTCCATCATGATCGCGGATGAGCCCGGTAACATAAACCTGTTTAAAAGGGACTTCACCCATGAAGTGTAAGCCCATCATCAGCATGCGCACCACCCAGAAAAAAATGATATCAAACCCTGTTACTAACACATTGGTTGGATAAAAAGTTTTTAGCTCCTGCGTTGAGGTTGGCCAACCTAGGGTAACAAAAGGCCATAAAGCGGATGAAAACCAAGTGTCTAGCACATCTTCATCTTGTTTAAGTACGATTGAATCAGGAAGTGCATAATATTTTCGAACGCTATCCTCATCCTGCCCTACATAGATTTCGCCTTCTTCATCGTACCAAGCCGGTATTCGATGTCCCCACCAAAGTTGTCGGCTAATACACCAATCTTCGATGTTTTCTAGCCACTGTAAAGAAACTTTTCGCCAGGTTTCAGGGATAAAATCAAGTTCTTCATTATGAATGGCATCGATCGCCGGTTTTGCCAATGGTTTCATAGACATAAACCATTGATCCGTGAGATAGGGTTCTATAATAACGCCAGAACGATCACCGCGCGGAATTTTTAAGGTATGCGCTTCTATTTTTTCTAATAATCCCAGGGCTTCTAAATCTTTGACAATTCTTTGTCGTGCTTCAAAACGTTCCAGTCCTTGATAAGATTTTGGGACCGATTCATTGAGATGTGCGTTAGGCGTAAAAATATTAATACTTTCTAAATGATGGCGTTGTGCTAAGGCATAATCATTAAAGTCATGTGCAGGTGTTATTTTAACGCAGCCGCTACCAAAGGCAGGATCGACACTGTTATCTGCAACAATAGGAATTAATCGATCGCTTAATGGAAGCTGTAATTTTTTTCCAATGAATTTTTGAAAGCGTGGATCGTCAGGGTGGACGGCAACGGCCACATCACCTAATAAGGTTTCTGGCCGCGTTGTAGCAACGGATAAAAATAAATCAGGTGAGTCTGCAAGCGGATAAAGAATAGTCCATAAGCTGCCTTGTTCTTCTTGGTTAATAACTTCAAGATCAGAGACAGCAGTTAATAATTGTGGATCCCAATTGACTAAGCGTTTTCCTTTATAGATCAAGCCCTTTTGGTATAAATCAACGAATACTTTTTCTACAGCCGTTGAAAATTCGGGATCACGCGTAAAACGTTCACGCGACCAATCAATGGATGCTCCCATGCAACGTAATTGCTGAGTGATCATGCCGCCTGATTTGGTTTTCCATTCCCACACAGATTCTAAAAATTTTTCTCGCCCTAAATCGTGGCGTGTTTTTCCTTGTGCCAATAGTTGGCGTTCTACCACCATTTGTGTGGCAATACCGGCATGATCCGTACCGCCTTGCCACAATACATTTTTTCCGCACATGCGCTGATAGCGGATCAAAGCATCCATTAATGTGACTTGAAAGCCATGCCCCATATGTAGACTACCGGTCACATTCGGAGGAGGCAGCACAATACAGTACGCTTCTCCTTTTCCACTCGGTTGAAAATACGTGTTATTTTCCCAACGTTCGCGCCACGTGGCTTCAATCTGTTTTGAGTTATAGGTTTTATCTAGCATGGTAAGCTTATGTTATGTGTTGTTAACGGGCAGTTTTGTTCTTTATAAACCTTATATTTTTTACGAGCTTGTATTTTATGGTCTTTTTCTTCGCATACGACTTCAATGATGCGTGAAAATTGGCTGAAAAAGGGTGGTGCTTCTTGTGTAAGATTAAATAAAATATCCGCCGATTGTTGTTTGGGTTTGTCGGTACCAATCAGTATAGAAGGCGGAAACAAGGCATCGCTTGTCTCACCTATCTGATGTGGGATGAAACTGATATCTCTAAAAGTCCATAATAAGTCATCTAGGCATTGCGCTTCTTCTAAAGAACTGGTGTGGATATAAGCGTGATTTTGCTGCTGGTAGGCTTTTTCTACTAAACGACAGAGAAAACGGTAGCTGTCTTGTTTGCTAGCGGTATTTAATAAATAAAAATCAACATTTGGCATAATGTATTACCACCCATTTTTTATGAAGCCTCACTAGGCGCCGTATTAGCATTCGCTGCTAGCGCAGCGGGTTTGGGTTTTGCGGCAGCGGCTAACATGCCAGGGTCACGTGCTTTTTCAGCTAAAGGAGAAAAAGGGTGATTGTCCGCATAAGCAATCACCGTGTTTGCAAACGGGATTCCAGCTTGTGTATTTCCTGTTTTATACATCGATAGCATACACGTTTGAACGTTGAGTGTGGGATTATGCGCCGCTAAAGTCTGACATTGTAGGCGTAACTTATTCATAATTTGCGTGGCGATGACCATATTTTTACAGGGACGGAATAAATCCGCTGCGTGAGCGCCCACTTCTGGGAGCCATTGGCTGGAAATTTGCATTAAGCCAATATTAACCTTTTTGCCTTGTGCTATTTTTTCTTGGGTATAAGCAATGGCTGCAGATTCTGTTTTAAATTGTTTAGATTGCTTATCCACCGTGACGAACAATGGCTTATTTCCACTTCCTGCTTGTACCATGGCATAGGGGACAGTATTGTCTGCATAGAGACTGCAAGCTAAAATAAGGGTGACTAGATCCATCGCTTTTTCTCTCGTTTTTTCTCTTAGAAATATGAATAAATTATTCTTATACGGAAATATACCTACAGCGCTCTTGGGTTGGCAAGTACTTTAGGCATCCGCTAACCGGGAGGCCAGTGTAGGGCGCGTCCCCCTATGAGGTGTAAGTGCAAATGGAAAACCTCTTGCCCGCCATCCTTATTACAATTGAAAACGGTACGATAGCCTGATTGGGAAATATTTGCTTTTTCGGCTAAGTGACGTGCTGTTTGCACCATAGTTCCAACCAGCTCAGTATCCTCTTCCGTCAAATCGTTTAAGGTAGCGATATGTTTTTTGGGAACAATGAGTTGATGAATAGGTGCACGTGGATGTAGATCGTTGAATGCTAGGATATTTTCATCTTCATAAACTTTATCAGTTGGCAATTCACCCTTAATTATTTTACAAAAAATACAGTCCATAAGCTTCCTATGACCAAGATTGGGATGGTTTAAAGTGTCAATTTTGTTATGATTATGCTTTAAAAGAAACTTTTAGGAAATATAAACAATGAGCGCGCTTGTTAAAATTGGACCAGGTAAAAAAACGCCGGATGAAATCAATGTAGTGATAGAAATTCCTAGTCACAGTGATCCCATTAAATATGAGGTTGATAAAGAGACGGGTGCTTTATGTGTAGACCGATTCTTAGGCACAGCAATGTACTATCCATGCAACTATGGTTATGTACCTCAAACCTTGTCAGAAGATGGGGACCCCGTGGATGTGTTGGTTGTTGCACCATTCCCTTTGTTAATTGGCTGTGTCATTGCCTGTAGACCGGTCGGTATGTTGGAAATGGAAGATGAATCGGGTATTGATGCCAAGATTTTAGCGGTTCCCATTGATAAGCTGTCAACACTTTATCATGGGGTAAAGACCTGGGAAGATTTACCTTCACAATTAACCGATAGTATTAAGCACTTTTTTGAGCATTATAAAGATCTTGAGAAAAATAAATGGGCCAAAGTGAAAGCGTGGAAGGGTGTTAAATATGCCCAAGAAGAAATTTTGACGAGTATTAAACGTTACAAATAATAAAAACGTTGTGTAGCGTCATGCGAGGGCAATAAACCAAATAACAGCCCGTTTGGAAAGGTTTCTCATGGATGTGTACTCACAGCAATTGGATTTTTGGCAAGGCGCCGCGAAAACGAAGCCACCGGAGTGTATACAGATACATGAGGATGGCGAGTTGAGCGGGAACGCAGACAAACATTCAAGTGCGAAGAGTATCTTACGAGACTGGTTGGCAGTTTACACCGTGCCACAATGTGGTTTCGCAACGGTGTTGAAATTACTTGCTGTTTTTTCAACACCTACTGCATTACTCTCAGCATCACCCGAAGCATTATCTGCAGCAGGCATCAGTAACGCTTTAATAGCAGGGTTAAAAAAACCTGATTGGAAACGTGTTGATGCTTGCCTCACTTGGCGAGAAAAACCGGGCCGGCATATTCTGCATTGGCAGAATGATCTTTATCCACCCTTACTACGTGAAGTAGCCTCTCCACCTTTAGTTTTATTTGTTGAAGGTGATGTCTCTGTCCTTAAAGATTATCAATTGGCTATTGTGGGTACGCGTCAACCATCGCCAATAGGTTTAGAAATAGCCCATAGCTTTGCAAGTGAATTAAGCCAGCAAGGGTTTGTTGTTACGAGTGGTTTAGCACGCGGTATTGATGGCGCGAGCCATCAAGGGTGTTTAGCGGCAAGCGGTAAAACAATCGCTGTTTTAGGTTCCGGAATTGGTCAAATTTATCCTCGTTGCCATCGAGGATTAGCGTTGCAGATTGTAGAAAAAGGAGGCGCGCTTATTTCTGAATTTTTTCCCGATGTATCCCCAAGAACAGAACATTTTCCACGCCGCAATCGGATTATTAGTGGATTAAGTGTAGGCGTTGTTGTTATTGAGGCGGCGATGAGAAGTGGTTCCTTAATTACGGCACGTTATGCAGCGGAACAAGGACGTGAGGTTTTTGCTGTGCCGGGCTCTATTGCTAATCCTTTGAGTCGGGGTTGCCATGCGTTGTTAAAGCAAGGCGCTAGCCTTGTTGAAAGTAGTCATGATATTTTGCTTGGATTGTCTTTTGCAACGGGCTTGTTTAATGTGGCAATGGGTCCTATAGAAGGTAGTTTTACAGTAACGGATCGACCCGATTCAAAACCTGGGCTTGATTCTGACGATATAAAGCTTGTAGAGTGCCTGGGATTTGAAACGACGACAATAGATAGTTTAGTCATGCGAACCGGCTTGACGGCAGATAGGCTACTTGCTCGTTTAGCCTTACTTGAGTTACAAGGTTATATTAGTGCGGTCCCCGGGGGCTATGCGAGGAAATAAATATGGCAAAGAATCTATTGATTGTTGAATCGCCTGCAAAGGCTAAAACAATTAAAAAATATTTAGGTAAGGATTTCGAAGTCCTCGCTTCTTATGGGCACGTCCGTGATTTACTCCCTAAAGAAGGGGCTGTGGATCCAGTGCATGACTTCGCGATGACCTATGCGCTTATCGAGAAGAATGCCAAGCATGTGGATATGATCGTTAAGGCCTTCAAAGCAGCCGATGCACTTTATCTAGCAACTGACCCTGATCGAGAGGGTGAGGCTATTGCTTGGCATGTTTATGAAATCCTTAAAGCTAAAAAACTCTTAAACGATAAACCCGTCTATCGCGTTGTGTTTCATGAGATCACCAAGGCCGCTGTTAAAGCGGCCGTTGCGAATCCGCGTGAGATTGCGATGGATTTGGTCAATGCGCAGCAAGCACGCCGCGCTTTAGACTATCTGGTTGGTTTTACACTATCGCCACTACTTTGGAAGAAAGTACGTCGTGGATTGTCTGCGGGGCGTGTACAGAGTCCTGCGCTACGCTTAATTGTTGAGCGTGAAGAAGAAATAGAAGCGTTTAAAACACAGGAATATTGGACACTGACGGCGAATACTCAGGCCGAACAACAGAATTTTTTTGCGCGTTTGATCGAATATAACAATGAGAAACTTGAGCAGTTTAGTATCACAACGCAAACTCAAGCAGAAACAATAAAAAGCACCTTGGAAAAAATAGCACAAGGCCATTTGCTCGTCACAAAAGTTGAAAAGAAACAACGCAAACGTAATCCAACGGCTCCTTTTACAACCTCTACTTTACAACAAGAAGCCGGGCGTAAACTGGGTTTTACGGCACAGCGAACGATGCGTTTGGCGCAACAACTTTATGAAGGAATTGATGTAGGTGAAGGCGCGGTCGGGTTGATTACCTATATGCGTACCGATTCCGTTCATCTTTCTAATGAAGCCTTAGAATCTATTCGTGGATATATTGTACAACGTTATGGCGAGAACGAAGTGCCTGAATCGCCACGTCAGTTTCGTACTAAGAGCCGCAATGCACAAGAAGCGCATGAAGCAATCCGTCCTACCCATGTTGAATATGCACCTGAAGACATAAAAGCACATTTAACACCTGAACAGCGCAAGCTCTACGAATTAATATGGAAGCGTGCCGTTGCTTCGCAGATGATCCATGCGACGATTAATACGGTTGCTGTGGATTTGAGAGCGAAGGATACTTCAGATCATTGTTTTCGTGCGAATGGTTCTACCATCGTTAATCCGGGTTTTATGGCGGTTTATCTTGAAAGCCAAGATGAAAGCAAAGCAAAATCGGATGAAGAAGGCAGTATGTTACCGCCGCTGAAAGAAGGTGATGTTGTTGATTTAATAGACATCAGTGCGGATCAACATTTTACTGAACCGCCGCCACGCTATAGCGAAGCAAGTTTAGTTAAAGCCTTAGAAGAACGGGATATTGGTCGTCCTTCCACGTATGTGCCTATTATTTCAACGTTGCAAAATCGCGAATACGTTATATTGGATCAAAAGCGTTTTAAACCCACCGATGTTGGACGCGTGGTGAATAAGTTTTTAACGCGTTACTTTATGCAATATGTCGATTATGACTTTACTGCACGATTAGAAGATAAGCTGGATCAAATTTCCAGAGGCGAGCTAGAATGGGTGCCTTTGTTGAAGGATTTTTGGATGCCGTTTAAAACATTAGTAGAGACCACAGAAGAAACTGTGCAGCGTAAAGATGTAACACAAGAAGCTTTAGATGAAAACTGTCCTAAATGCGCTAAACCGCTATCAATACGTTTAGGAAAACGCGGCCGCTTTATTGGTTGTTCGGGTTATCCAGATTGTGACTATACACGCAATATGGAAGGGGAAGTGACAACAGCGAGCGAACCTGAAGTCGTAGAAGGGCGCGTTTGTCCCGATTGTGGCCATGCGTTACATATTAAAATAGGTCGTTACGGTAAATTTATTGGTTGTAGTTATTATCCAAAATGTAAACAGATAGAGCCCTTGGAAAAACCAGCGGATACGGGCATTGAATGCCCTGAATGCCATAAAGGCAGCTTACTGAAACGAAAGTCACGTTACGGTAAGATTTTTTATTCGTGTTCTACTTACCCAACCTGTACCTATGCGGTATGGAATGAACCGGTTGAGCAAGCTTGTCCACGTTGCGCGTGGCCAGTGATGACAATTAAGACAACTAAGCGACGGGGCACAGAAAAAGTATGCCCACGTAAAGAATGTGGCTATGCGGAGCCTATGGAGTCTGCGCCAGTAGAGTAAATTATTAATGACAGGGAGAGTAATGGAAAATGGAAACAACATTAGAGAATGAAAATGGAGGTGATCCTAAGGTTGCCGAAAAAGCGTCTAAAAAAAATTCCTTAGATATATTTGCTGGCCGTCATGATGACGGAAACTGTCTATTTTGGGCTGTTGCTTTAGCTTATTTGAATGTTTGTTATGCGGCATCCCCACCCCGCGCAAATTTAATCGCTAGACTTCAGAAACTTATAGAGGAACCTGACCATGTTGGTCAATCTATCAGTTCTTTAGAAGTCCATATGAAAAATTTTTTAAGAACTTCAAATTCTGATTTTATTTTGAATGAAGATTTTGAAAATTTAATTAAACAGCTGCGCAATCATACGGTTAATTTTCTGTCCCAACATAAAGAGGCTTATTCAGATTTCATGACGGGTGATTTTGATCAATATTTAAAAGAAATATCGGTATCTGGAACCTGGGGTGGTGAATTTGAAATAACTGCGTTATGTAGTTTATTGGGTTGTGATATTCATGTTTATGATAAAAGTTCAAACACAACGCTTTTATTTAAGCCAGATATGAAGACAGCAATTTTTCCTACGGAAGATCGAGTTACTTTACTTTTGTCTTTTGAGAATAGTCGTTATCGTTTCAATTTTCCGGAAACCAATGTACAGAGGGAACGTAGGGAAAGCTTTTATGAGCTTCCCTCTGCTAGCCGTTTTTCGGATGGTTTTTTTGCAACAACAACGGATAGAAACGATGAGGTTAATCAAGAAGATCCTCAACCTGACATAAAAGCTTCCCGTTAGCAATTTCGGCAACAACCTGATCGCCAATAGTGACATCGCTGATTTCACGGATGATTTGTTTCGTTTTAACATGTTTAATCACCGCATAACCACGGGCTAGGCTAGCAAGAGGACTAACGGCATGTAGCGTGCGCGATAATCCTGATAGTTTTTGCTGGCGCATTTCTAATTGTGTTTTCATATTTAATGTTAAGCGTTGCGTTAAATCATCTAGGCGCTGCGCGTTGTCTTGTAAACGTTGACGGGGGTGGCGTAAGCGTTTGCCAAGGTTTTCCAGTTGTTGGTGATAACGATTTATAATATGGCGTATGCTGTTAATTAAACGCTGCATGCTTTTAATTAACAGCGGTTGATATTCCTGCATATCTGGACTTGCTAACTGAGCGGCCATGGAAGGTGTTGCTGCCCGATGATCGGCTACAAAATCGGCAATAGTAAAGTCAGTTTCATGGCCTATCGCACTAATAAGTGGTAATTGACTGTTAAAAATGGCTCTGGCGACACTTTCTTCATTGAAACACCAGAGATCTTCTAAGGATCCTCCGCCACGCGCTAAAATTAAAACATCACATTCTTGACGTTGGTTAGCACACTGGATTTGTGCCGCGATTTGTGTAGCAGCTGTTTTTCCTTGAACAAGGCAGGGATAAATAATAATAGCGATAGAAGCAAAGCGTCGTTTTAAGATGACACAGATATCTCGAAGTGCCGCACCGGTTTCTGAGGTAATAACGCCGATAGTTTTAGGAAATTTAGGCAGAGATTTTTTGTGACAATTTTCAAATAAACCTTCCGTGGCTAATTTAGCTTTTAATTGTTCAAAGGCTTTGCGCAGTGCACCTTCACCGGCAAGCTCCATTTGATCAACAATTAATTGGAATTCACCACGTGCTGGATAAAGACTGATTTTGGCACGTACCAGGACTTGCATGCCATCTTTAGGTTGTAAATCTTTATAACGATGGCGTCCCTGAAAGAGGGCGCATCGCACTTGGGCATTTTTATCTTTTAAGGAAAAATACCAATGTCCTGAACTAGGGCAAGCGAAATTAGAAATTTCTCCTTCTATCCAAAGCGGTAAAAAGGCATCTTCTAATAAGTCTTGTACCATTTGATTGAGCTCAGAGATGCTGTAGATCACATCCTCTGAACTTAATGCTGATTTTTTTCTTTCTGATAAGTTAATTGTCATTATTTATTTGTCATTGCAAGTGCATAAAATTATTTTCGTCATTGCGAGCGCGAAGCGCGTGGCAATCCAGTGAAAGACTTTACTTTTTCCTGGATTGCCGCGGCCTTCACTTGGTTTCGGCCTCGCCATGACGAGTTCATGGGTTCGACGTTAATTGACGACTTGCCGCTTCACCCCTATCACATTCGGTATCTGTTTAATGCGGTCTAAGACTTTACTCAGTGATGTTAAACTGGGAATCTCAATCGTTAATTTCATAAAGGCTTTAGGTTCTATTTTATTACTTGATAATGTCAATGCAATCAAATTAATCTTTTCGTTTGCAATTAGTGTCGAAACATCACGTACAAGTCCAGGTCGATCATAGGCTTCTACACAAACATCTACCGGATAGACTTGGCTAACTTCTTTCCCCCAGTCTGCATTTACTAAACGGTCCTGCTTATCTGATTCAAGGTTTAATAAATGGGTGCAATCATCGCGGTGTAAAACAATACCACGACCTTGAGTAATGAATCCTCGTATAGGATCACCATGAACCGGTTTACAACAGCCTGCTGTTTGAGTCAAAAGATCAGTGACTCCGGCAATAGTGATGCCTTCAGGTAAGGTGCTGCGTGGTTTTCCTAGTAAAATATCCGGTTCAATCAGCATTCTTGCTTCAGGCAGATGTTCTTTGGTTTGTATGGCATTCAAAAGTTGTGTAATACGTAGATCGCCACTGCCTAATGCCGCTAATAATTCTTTTTTAGCTTTAAAATGAAGTTTATGCGCTAATTGTTCCTGATCGACGGCAACTAATCCAAGGCGTTGGCATTCTTTATCTAATAAAATTTGTCCGTCAGCAATGTGTTGATCATAATCTTGGCTTTTAAACCAATGGTGTGCTTTAGCTTTTGCTCGGGCTGTAAATAGATAGCCAAGATTAGGATTTAGCCAATCTCGGCTTGGAGCACCTTGCTTTGTGGTCAGAATTTCAACTTGTTCACTTGTTTTTAATTGATAAGTTAGAGGGACGATTGCGCCATTAATTTTTGCTCCGCGACAACGATGTCCGATTTCGCTATGAATATGATAGGCAAAATCGAGTGGTGTTGAGCCCTTGGGTAGATCGACAATATCGCCATTCGGTGTAAAGACATAGATTCTGTCATCTAGAATAGTAGTAAGGCCCGGCACGGTCGCTCTACCTTGCTTGACTAATTCTTTTTGCCATTCAAGCACTTGTCGTAACCAGGCTATTTTAGTTTGATAACCGATTTTTTGTTGAGAGTTTTCTTTATATTGCCAATGCGCTGCCAAGCCGTGTTCTGATTCTTGGTGCATTTGATGCGTGCGAATCTGTATTTCTAGTCTTTTTTGATTGGGACCTAATACCGCTGTATGAATAGAACGATAGCCATTTGATTTTGGCGTAGCGATATAATCATCAAACTGCCCATTAATCGGGGGCCATAGACCATGGATAATACTTAAGGCGTTATAACAATCTTTAACGGTGTTGACTAAAATACGGATAGCATTTAAATCATACAGTTCTTCAAATTCTAATTTTTTCTGTTGCATTTTTCGGTAAATGCTATGGATATGTTTGACTCGACCATGTAGTTGAAAGTTTTGTAAGTGCGCATTTTCCAAGACATTACGCAATTCTGCAATTAAGCCTTGAACATAGGCTTCTCTGTCGACTAAACGTTCCTGTAATAAGCGTGCTATTTTTCCATAAACTTTGGGCTCTAAATAATGTAAAGCAAGATCTTCAAGTTCCCACTGCAATTGGCCTACACCTAAACGGTTGGCCAGAGGCGCATAAATGTCCAGCGTTTCTCTGGCATAAGATTGTCTTGCTTCTTCTTCTAAATTATCGAGTGTACGTATGGTGGCTACGCGTTCGGCTAATTTAATTAAAACAACACGCATGTCTTTTACCATTGCAAGTAACATTTTGCGTGTATTTTCTAGTTGCGTTTGGTAAATAGGTGTAGCCGTGCTAGAAATACGGATGGCATCCATTTGTGTTACGCCTTCGATAAGCTTAGTAACTGCTAGGCCTAAATGCTCGTCAATCGTTTCTAAGCAGAGTTCAGCATAATTGACACCGCTATAGATTAAAGCAGCGGCTATGGTTTCTTTATCGAGGTGCAAGTCCAAAAGAATTTCTGCCATGGTCAACCCTTGTTGCAGGCAAGAGACATTGGTAGGTGTTACTTTTGTTTCGCCAACAATTTGACTTAAAATACAGGCTTGGCGGATAAGCTTGAAATCTTCTGGATTACGTTGCATAGCGGCGTGATGTAACCAGGCTTCTAAATTGATACTGCTATCTTCGTTTAAGTAAAGAGAATTTTTTATTTTAACCATAATGATTATTCCTTATTTTTAACGATTATTTATGGTTTATGCGGCAGTTCTGGCTAAGAACTCACAAATTCGATTTTCAAGCAAACGGTATCCTCCTTGATTGTTTTTACCAGGAATAGGATCATTAATTAAGATAGAAAAAGCTAAAATTTGATTATTTGAAGTCCGGACATAGCCGGCTAAACTACTAATACCATGCATACTGCCTGTTTTTGCATGGACTCTACCTAATACAGGACCACCTAAGCGGTGTTTTAGTGTTCCATCTCGGCCGGAGCTTGGTAATGATTCAAAAAGTAAAGCACTATCCGGCAGTCTTTTATAGGCAAAGTTAAGTAACTTAACAAAGGCATTGGGTGTAACGAGATTATCTCTGGATAAACCAGAACCATCGATTAGCACAACGTGCCTAAAATCTATATCCGTTTTACTAGCAAGAATGGCTTGAACCGCACTGCGTCCTGTCTTCCAGCTTCCTTGCGCAGAAAAATATTTTTCGCCTAATTTTTTTAATAAGCTATCTGCAATTAAATTATCAGATTTTTTTAGCATATTTTTTATTAAAAATGCCAATTCAGGTGAGCTATTTTCAGCTAAGGTTTTAGCCATCGGCGGCGTTTTGCCGTAAACGAGATTAGTATATTGAATAGAATATTTTTTTAGCAGTCCCGCCATAATGTCATAGGTAGCAAGATTTGGATTCTGCAATGCAACGGCGAACGATAAAGGTCCCATTCTTGGGGATAAATAACCCCTTAACGTGTAGTGATTATTTTCATGCGCCTCAGTAGGTTTTAAAGCTAATGAGTAACTGGGTCGTCTTAAATGCTTGGTGACGGCTTGGTTGTCGATGACGATGCCAAGATTACTATTGCTTTTTACGACGGTAGGGTGAGGTAACTTGTTTGGTTTTACACTCACGCTAAAGCAATTACGATTAATAATGGTTGCAGTAACCGGCGCGGCGTAACAAAATACCCTGTCGTCAATAACACGTCCGGGCGGCCAGGTGCTTCGATCGCTGGCAGTATCGTCAATAACAATATTTCCTTGCACTTTTGTGATTTTTTGATCACTCAAACTATCCAACATATCTTTAAGATCTTCTAATGTTAAATAAGGATCACCACTAAATTTAATATAAAGGTTGCCTTTCAAAACACCATCGATGACTTTAGCGGCCGGGTTGGTTAGAAAGCGAGTCTTAAATTGATAATGCGGGCCTAAATAATCCAGTGCAGCAATACCGGTAAATAATTTTAAGGTGCTTGCAGGAACAAAGCCATTATTGGCATGGTATTGATATAAT
This sequence comes from Rickettsiella endosymbiont of Dermanyssus gallinae, assembly GCF_019285595.1. Taxonomy (NCBI): domain Bacteria; kingdom Pseudomonadati; phylum Pseudomonadota; class Gammaproteobacteria; order Legionellales; family Coxiellaceae; genus Rickettsiella; species Rickettsiella endosymbiont of Dermanyssus gallinae. The sequence continues at coordinate 1,613,427 of NZ_CP079094.1, read as the reverse complement.
ACTTTTCCAGTGCTGAGTGACTGAATAGAAACACCGACGTGGAATCCTTTGAAGCGACTGATAATACTGTTTAAGCTTGCTTGAAGGCTTGGTGAATTTGTTTGATAACCATCCTCATTATAAATAGCAAAACTTTGTGTAGAGGGTACTAAAAGACTCAGCAATAGGAAGACCGACCATATAACGACCAAACGTATTTTCGGGAACATCAGTTTTAGTCTATTCATACTACCTATCTAGTAAATAAACAAATCGCTTCACTATGTTGCGTGTGTGGGAACATATCCATGACACCCGCTTGTTCTAGGGTATAGCCTTGTTTGATTAATTCACCAGCATCACGAGCAAGGCTTGCTGAATTACAGGATACATACACAATACGTTCTATTGGCCAAGATGAAATTTGCTGGATAATCTCAAGAGCACCAGAACGAGGTGGATCTAATAATAGCTTATTAAAGCGTTGTTGTGACCAGCTTTGTTCGCTGATAGGGTTTGATAGATCAGCGGTATAAAATTGGACATTGGAAATCGTATTATGCATGGCATTTTCTCTGGCACACGCTACAAGTTCTGGAGACCCTTCTATACCGATGACAGATTGACACTGTGTCGCAAGAGGTAAGCTAAAATTACCTAATCCGCAAAACAAATCCAATATCCGATCGCTGAAATTAGGTGAGAGCAACTCTATAGCGCGATTTATCATGGATTGATTGATGGCCGCATTGATTTGAATAAAATGGTTAGGCTCAAAGAATAACTCGAGTGGTTTGCTTGGCTGATGCGCTAAATCTATGCGATAACTGAGTGACTTTGGTCTTATTTCGGGCCAGATACAGTGCATTGTACTTTCGTTGCCCGGTTGTAAATAAAGTTGTAGCTGATGTTCCTTTGCAAAAACCTTGAGTTTGGTGTGATCTTCGTTATCCAAGGGAGCTAAGTGCCTAAAAACCAATGCCAAGTCTTCATCGCCTAACGAGGCTTCAATTTGTGGAATAGACTGATAAGCTTTCAATGTACTAATAAGCTGCCGTAATGGCATTATGAGCTGCGCTATTCTAGGCGCTAGGGTTTCACAACCTTTTAATTCAGCGAGATAGCGTCCATTTTTTTCTCGAAAGCCGACGAGTACCGCTTGCTTTTTGACGACGTATTTGACGCCTAAGCGTGCCCGGCGTCGGTAGCCCCAGCTTGAGGCCTGGAGAGGGGATAATAAGGTATTAGGCTGTGTTCCTGCAATATGCGCTAGTTGTTCTAATAGCGTTTTCTCTTTATGTTTTAATTGTGCATCCGTACTTAGGTGTTGCAGGCTACATGCGCCACAGATGCCATAGCGGATGCATTTTGGCGTAACACGGTCTGAAGAGCGTTTTAAAACGGCAGTCGTTTTTGCCTCATCGTATTGACGGTGTTTTTTAACGATTTCAACTAACACACTTTCGCCGGGTAAGGCGTCTTCCACAAAGCTTGTTTTTCCATTGATGTGGGCAATACCACGGCCTTCGTGGGAGAGGCCTGTAATAGAAACAGGTACATTCTTTGTATTTGAACTTTCGGCGATGTTATTTATTTTTTCCATGTTTTTACAAATTCTTCAAAGTGAGGTTTTTTTTCTTGAATAATGCATTCTCGCGCATGCTCACACTCTTTTCGGTAGGCTTCAGGGGTTAATTTCCCACGTATCAGTTCAAACCGAAGATAAATTAAATAGGTGTTGAGCACGTCAGTTTCACAGTAATCTCGAATCGCTTGGAGTTTCCCCTCTAAAAAGTAATCCCATACTTGCGATCCATCCATACCTAGCTTGCCAGGCAAGCCTAACATAAGTGCAATTTCTGTGAGGGGGGCATTTGAACGGCTTTGGTAGCTGGCTAATATATCCATCAAATCGCTGTGGCGATAGTGGTAGCGGCTCAGATAATTATTCCAACGGAAACTCGCATCCCCATCGTCGCCATGATTCCAATAGCTGGGGCTACTAATGCCATGTAGTAGTGCACGGTAATGTAAAACAGGCAGATCAAATCCACTACCATTCCAAGAAACGAGTATAGGTAGGTATTTTTCGAGGCATTTGAAAAAGGATTCGATGAGGTGTTCTTCGCTGGAATTTACATCACCAAAAGAGGCAACTTTGAATTGATCCCGGCTGCGCAAGACACCCGAAATAGCCACAATACGCTGTAGGTGATGGGGTAAAAAGGTTGAGGTAGAGCCGGTTTTTTCCTGGCGTTTTTTTACCATGGTTTCAGCGACTTCTTTGTCACTAGCATTTTCCAGCTGATAAAGAAGGCGGCCGCTGTTTGTGTCAGGAACCGTTTCAATATCAAAAACAAAAATGTTCATAGGGCAATAATAGTTTTAAGATAAGCGATGGGTTTTAATCGGGAGTATATCAAGGGTTCTTGTTTTTATAGTAGAATTCTTTGGAAGTCGGGCCTATGGCTTGGAAAAATCAGTTAGATGACTCCTAGGGAACGATTTTTTAGGAATAAAAACATATTTTTAGCTGCTTGGCTAGTTTCTACCGAATACTGAAGGCATACTATATCCCTTGCGTTTGAAGGTGCGGAACAGCATAGAAATTTATTTTGAGATAAAAATAGCATCATGAGAATTATATTATTAGGTAGTCCTGGCGCAGGAAAAGGTACACAAGCGAAATTCATCACTAACCGTTATCATATTCCGCAGATTTCTACGGGCGATATGCTACGTACGGCTGTCAATCAAGGGACAGCGGTGGGTTTGCAAGCTAAGGCTATGATGGATGCGGGTCAGTTAGTGCCAGATGCGGTTATTATTGCCTTAGTTGAAGATCGAATTAGCAAAGCAGACTGCCAAAATGGTTTTTTGTTTGATGGCTTTCCCCGTACCTTACCTCAAGCTGAAGCGATCCGAAAAAATCATATTTTTATCGATTTTGTGATTGAAATTGCGGTTGATGATGAGGAAATTGTTAAACGTTTAAGTGGTCGCCGGATTCATCCAGGCTCGGGACGTATTTATCACCTTATCTATAATCCGCCTCGTATTCCCAATAAAGATGATGTAACAGGAGAGGATTTGATTCAGCGAGAAGACGACTGTGAAGAAACCGTTCGGGAACGTTTACAGGTCTATCGTAGGCAAACAAAACCATTAATCGATTATTATCAGGATTGGCAGCGTCGCGGTGATGCGGGAGCACCTCGTTTTATCCAAGTGAATGGTCAGGCAGAGGTATTAGCCGTGCGTGATCGAATAGTTGCTGAGTTAGGTAAATTAGCTTCTTAAGCCTTTTTTGCTTTTAATTGCTTTAAGCAATCACTTAAATCATTAGGCAACTCTGCTTTTAATTGAAAACGTTGCTCTATTGAAGGAAGATAAAACTCGAGTTTACTCGCATGCAGAAATAATCGTTTGCAACCTAATTCACGCATTTTTTTATTCGCTGATTTATCACCGTATTTTTCATCGCCAATAATAGGGTGTTTGGCATATTGGGCATGCACGCGAATCTGATGCGTGCGTCCCGTAATAGGCATGGCTTCGATAAGCGTTACATCGTCAAAAGATTGAATAGGATGGAATTCAGTTAAACAGTTTTTTCCTTCTTGATGCACGCGTACGATACGCTCTCCGGATTGCAATTGATTTTTATGGAGAGGCACATCAATTTTTTTCAAAGATGCGGGCCAATGACCCATTACTAACGCCAGGTAGGTCTTTTTGATGCCGCCACCGGTTCTAAGTAATTCATGCAGTTCTTTCAAGATACTGCTTTTTTTCGCAATTAATAAACAACCTGAAGTATCACGATCCAGGCGATGGACTAATTCTAAAAATTTTTCCTTTGGTCGTAAGGCGCGTAACGTTTCAATGACACCGAGCTGTATTCCGCTGCCGCCATGAACGGCTATCCCCGACGGTTTATTAATTGCCAGAAAGTGTTTGTCTTCAAAAATAATGGATTTTTCAAATAAGCCAGCTAGTTTTTCATTGGGGGTGATTTTTTCATTGGGGGCAGAAAGGCGCAAGGGCGGGACGCGTATTACATCATCTATTTCTAAGCGATAGTCGGGCTTTACGCGTTTTTTATTAACGCGCACTTCGCCTTTCCGTATAATTCGGTAAAGACGACTTTTAGGTAACCCTTTTAGTCTAGAGAGTAAATAGTTGTCTAGGCGCTGACCAACCTGGTCTGCAGCCACAGTTAAGTGTTGAATAGTTTGCACAATGTCGTTAATCTAACATAAAAACTGCATGCCTATCTAATTTTTTGATAAAACCTTAAGAAATAAATAAGCTAATTATTTTGTCTCTACGGTATAATCACAGGCGTTTTTAAATAATTAAGCGGCTTTAGGTAGCTACGTGATTAATTTATACTTACAGCAATTGGATTTTTGGCAAGGCGCCACGAACAAGTGCGAAGAGTATATAACTATGAGGCCATTATGACCCAGCTTACGACATTGACTATCAAAAACTTATCTCCTATCGAATTACCGGTTTATAAGGGTACATTAGGGCCGGATGTTATTGATGTAACGCAGTTAGCAAAAAGTAATGTATTTTCATATGACCCCGGATTTTTATCGACGGCGGCATGTACATCAAAGATAACCTTTATCGATGGCGAGAAAGGCCAGCTACTTTACCGAGGCTATCCCATCGCACAACTGGCAGAAAAGTCTGATTTTATTGAAATTGCTTATTTACTACTTTATGGCGAGTTGCCAAGTGCATCAGCAAAAGAAGAGTTTAATAAGCATATTAATAATCATACGATGGTCCATGAACAGCTGCGCCATTTTTTTAATGGATTTCGTAGGGATGCCCACCCAATGGCTATTATGGTCGGTGTGGTAGGTGCTTTATCTGCGTTTTACCATGAGTCCTTGGATATTAACAATGAAGAGCACCGAAAGTTAGCGGCTTTGCGTTTGATTGCTAAAATGCCCACCCTGGCCGCTATGTGTTACAAATATTCTACGGGTTTACCTTTTATGTATCCCGCTAACGATCTAAGCTACGCTGAAAATTTCCTGCACATGATGTTTGGCGTACCGACTGAAAATAAACGTCCTAATCCTGTGTTAGCTCGCGCGTTAGATAGAATTTTTATTCTGCATGCTGATCATGAACAAAATGCTTCAACATCAACGGTGAGACTTGCGGGTTCAACGGGCGCTAATCCGTATGCTTGTATTTCTGCAGGGATTGCTGCGCTGTGGGGGCCTGCTCACGGTGGTGCTAATGAAGCTTGTTTAAACATGCTTCATGAAATAGGCGATATCGCGCATATCAAAAAATATATAGAAAAAGCTAAAGATCCAAACGATTCATTTCGTTTAATGGGCTTTGGGCACCGTGTCTATAAAAATTATGATCCCAGAGCCAAGGTTATGCAAGAAACTTGCCACGAAGTATTAGAAGAAACAGGTCAAAGAGAAGCGCCTTTATTTAAGATTGCGCTCGCTTTAGAAAAAATTGCTTTAGAAGACCCTTACTTTATTGAGAAGAAGCTCTATCCTAACGTTGATTTCTATTCCGGCATCACGTTAAGTGCACTAGGCATCCCAACAAATATGTTTACGGTTATTTTTGCCCTAGCACGTACGGTGGGTTGGGTTTCACATTGGGAAGAAATGATAGCCGATCCTAAACGTCGTATTGCAAGACCACGACAATTATATTGTGGCGAAACGCAGCGCGACTTTATTTCTCTTGAAAATAGAAAATAAATCCCCATAAATAGAATTCCATCGATGAGACAGGAAAGCATTGTGAAAGCAATGCGAAGTCGAAGAGCCCGCGATAGGCGTGCGTTGACGGGCGAAGCAGGAAACGCATCACGCCGTAAAGTCATTTGTGGGAGGCACGGGCATGAACTCCGAAGGAGTGAGTGCGTGCCGGACGCAGGACGTATCGCGGCCTAATTTCAGTCGCGTCATGCGAACGAATTTCGGGGACACGATGGCCGAAATTCTTCGGGAGCATAGCGACTCACTTGAAGCATTACTTAATTTTAATGCGGTAAACTAGCGCGGGTTTGTAAATTAAAAGAGTTTAATTCGCTTAGCCTCCCGAGTATTTCGCAATTCACCTATTGCTGAACTTTATTTAAAGTATATATAATACTGCGCATTAAAGTAGAGAATTATATTCTTAGCTTTAAAATGGAGTGTAAAACCCGGATAATTACTTTTAATTTACAGGAGTACGCTAATTTCTTTCTATTAACTTAACAAAAGGAAATTAAAATTATGGTAACTTTAACGCAAATAAAAAAGAAACGAGGTAGACCACCTCTCAGCGCGGCTAAAAAAATGCAGCGTAATAAAGCAGCTCAGAATGCTCGTGCAGTCCATAAAGCTTTACGTTCTAAAATTGCTTTGCTAAAAGCAGATTTTAAAGAGAGGCTCAAGGTTGCATCGCAAGAAGCTTATCAAAGAGCGCTAGAAAAGGTTGTCAAAATAGAGCGTAAAAAAATGGAAGCCAATTATAAGGCATTGGCCCTCGCCAAGGCTAAGTTTGGAAAAAAGCTTTCCAAAGCTTCGCAGCGAATGATGATGGCAGGTCGACGTACTAAAACCGTTAGCAAACGCACTGGCGTGAGAAAACGTGGCCGACCAAGAAAAACGACCTAAGAGGTATCCTGAGAATAGGGCCTCCAATCCATTAAAATAAATAGATCCAAAATACTTAAGCAGGGGAGAAGAAAATGATTTTTTATTCCCTTTTTTGTATTTCTTACACCTTATGAATATCCTCCAAAAATTCAAATTTAATCAATTACAAAAAAGACTCCATAAATTACATAAGCTTTATGAGTCAGAAGGGTCGGATAGTCGACTTAAGACATTAATTCAGGCCTTTTATTCTATGGCTGAATTCTATGAAAGACATCGCTTTGATAAAGACCTACCTTACTCAGAATTCCGTGCCTTAGAGTGCTATCGAGTCATCGCTAGTTTTGGGGATTCAAAGGCGCAATATTTGCTGGCGGAACGTTTATTGAGCTATGGGAAATTTTGGGAGAATATCGCTGAAAACCCACTCTATAAGACAAATAAGCCCAAAGCCTATGCCCAGTCTTTTTTTGAGGAATCAAAGGTTTATTTACAAGCGGCTGACGAGCAGGGCTATCCTTTAGCGCGTCGCTTATTAGGGATGGCTCATATCCATGGCTGGGGAAGCAGTTCTAACCTGGAAAAAGGCTATCAGCTGGTTTTAGAAAGTATTGATTTAGAGCACGGTTGGGCTAAAGCTACTCAGATTTTCGACACGCTCAAGCTAAATTCCCCCGAGTTTTTTTCTGCTTTAAGGGCCTATAAAGGCTAAAATGTAAGCCTTTTACCCGGATCCGTGGGCCAAAAGTGTTCATTTTTTGTGCGAATTGTGCTATAGTGGCTATTCCTTTGCTTAACAGCGGGGAGGAGGTTGTTATAGTGATTTTAAAGAAAATAACAAGTTTGTTACTCCTAGCCAGCGGTCTTTTTACGATGGCTGTAAGTGCTAGTCCTACAAACGATTTAAACGTCCAGAATGAGATAAATCAGTTTCGCAGTAAAGCCCCAGGACTTAGTCCTAAAGCTTTGCAGGTTGGTTTAGAGGCTTATTCCAAAGCAAGACAACAAGGTTTAGATAAACAACAAGTCTTAACCATTGTCGATTTTACGAAGCCCTCAACGGCTAAAAGGCTTTGGGTTTTAGACTTAAACAACCACACAGTCCTTTTCAACGATTACGTTGCTCACGGACAAAATAGTGGTGCCAACTATGCGAATAACTTCTCAGATAATCCAGGAAGTTTAGCATCAAGTTTAGGTGTGTTTTTAACCGAGTCGACCTATGGTGGTAAACACGGTTATTCATTACGAGTAAAAGGATTAGATAAAGGATTTAACGATAAAGCGGAATCTCGTGATATCGTCTTCCATAGAGCTGATTATGCAACAGCACAATTTGCTCAAGCGCATGGTCGCTTAGGAAGAAGTTGGGGTTGTTTCGCGGTAAGTCCAGCGATTGCCGATTCATTAATCCATACGATTAAGAATGGTTCGCTTGTAGTTGCTTACTATCCTGACCCATCGTGGTTAGCGAAATCTCAGTTCCTTTCATAAACGTTTGAAATAACGTGTAGCAGCCCTAGGGCTGCTTTTTTTTGGCCGAAAAACTGGCTTTTGGCGGATCGCTTTGTTGCTGTCTTTATCTGAGGTGCTCATTTACTTTAAGTAAACTCCGCGCCTCGCGCTCCATCCAAAATCCATCTTTTCGCGTAAGTTCAGTTTATTTTGTGTTTTGGGAATGGGATTGATATTTAGAGTAATATTTTTTTTAAAAGTGATTCATAAATTAAAGCTAATTTTTCTAAATCTGCAATCGAAACACACTCATTAATTTGATGAATACTTCGATTACAAGGGCCAAATTCTAAGACTTCAGTACCTAAAGCAGCAATAAAACGTGCATCTGAAATACCGCCTGTCGTAGAAATAGAAGGCGAATGTCCCGTTATTTCTTTTATAGCGGAAACCGCTGCCATGCGTAATTTACCTTCAGTGCTGCGAAAAGGCTTACCTCCGTGTTGCCAATTCAGTTGATAATCTAATTGTTGCTTGTCTAAACAACGGGTTAACAGCGCTTGTAATTTTTCAGCGCTAGTAACCGGTGAGTAACGGAAATTGAATTTAACATCTAAGGTATCTGGAATGACGTTTTCCGCGCCCGTACCGGCGTTGATATTAGAGAGTTGAAAACTGGTTGCTTGAAAATCTGGATTAATCTGATTGTCATCCCAGGGTATGTTGAGTAATTCAACGAGTACAGATGAAAAGAGATGAATAGGATTTTTAGTTAATTGTGGATAAGCAATATGGCCTTGTTTCCCTTGTATTATTAAGAGACCTGATAGTGATCCACGTCGACCTATTTTTAAGGTATCCCCTAGTTTTTCTTCACAAGTAGGTTCTCCGACTAGGCAATAATCAATTTTTTCTTTTCTGTTTTTTAGGGTTTCAATGACTTTTGCGGTGCCGTTAATGCTAGGGCCTTCTTCATCGCTGGTAATTAACCAAGCGATAGAACCGTGATGCTTAGGATGTTGCGCGATGAACTTTTGGCAAGCGATTAACATGGCGGCGAGACTGCCTTTCATATCCGCACTGCCACGGCCATAAAGAAGGCCATTACGAATATTAGGTTCAAAAGGTGGTGTATCCCACTTCTCTAGCGGACCAGGCGGCACAACGTCTGTATGCCCTGCAAAAACAAATAAAGGTGCTTTTGTTCCACGTCTAGCCCAGAAATTATTGACATCTACAAACGGTAAGTGTTCAATTCGGAAATCTAAATGCTGCAAAGGTTCAGTTAAGAGAGTTTGACAACCTGCATCTTTAGGTGTTACAGAAGGGCATGCAATGAGTTGCTGTGTGAGTTCAATAAGCGATAACATAAATCAGGTCCTATGATTTCTCTGGGTAATTGTACGTTAAAGCAAAGACCCTAGGAAATAATAGAATGTTAAGAGTTAGGATTTTTACAGGATAGAAAAGTAAATGAGTAAAATCCCAAAAGTGATTGTTATTGCGATGCCGCCTCATGATTCCCTATTTTGTTTAAAACAAGCACTCGAGTGCGAAGCTTATAAACGTCGTGTATACTCGGTACCGATTTTAAGTGGATGGAAAGAAACGTTGAATGACTAGCGCCTTTGTATTTATTTATCTTGTTGTCTTTTTAGCGTTTGTATTTGATTTTATCAATGGCTTTCATGACGCTGCCAATTCGGTTGCCATCATGGTGGCAACAAAGGTTTTAAAACCGTTTACGGCCGTTCTGTGGGCCGCTTTCTTTAATTTTATTGCCTTTTTATTTTTTCACCTCAATGTGGCAACAACCATTGGTTCAGGATTAATCGAGCCACACATTGTGACGCCTTACCTTATTCTTGCAGCGCTGATCGGCGCTATTATTTGGAATCTGTTGACTTGGTATTTTGGGTTACCCTCTAGTTCATCACATGGGTTGATAGGGGGGTTAGTGGGTGCGGCGCTTGTTGGGGGTGGTTGGAATGTTTTGAATTGGCATGGTCTACTTCCCGTGTTAATCGCTATTGTTTTATCACCGGTATTAGGTTTATTTATCAGTTGGGTGCTGATAAAAACTTCAAACTTTTTGCTAGAAGATGTGAATTCTATTAAAGCAGAACGATGGGCTAAGCGCGCTCAATTTCTTGCAGCGGCTTTATTAAGTCTAGGTCATGGTGGTAATGACGCTCAAAAAACAATGGGTATTATTGCGGTATTGTTATTTTCAGCAGGGCTTTTGAACGGCCATTTTTATATCCCATTTTGGGTCGTTATTTCTTGTAACTTTGTGATGGGATTAGGAACACTCATGGGCGGATGGCGCATCATTCACACCATGGGTAGCAAATTGACGCAATTAACGCCATTAAGTGGCGCTTGCGCGGCGACAGGTGCAGCCTTAACACTGTTTGCTGCAACGGACCTCGGTATTCCTGTTTCTACAACACATACCGTAACAGGCTCTATTTTGGGTGCTGGTACCAGTAATGGATGGTTAAATACACATTGGCCAACAGTACGCCGTATTGTTTGGGCATGGGTACTCACTATTCCTGCCGCAGGGTTTGTTGCTGCCGCCGTTATGGCGCTCGAGCTTTTCTTTAAGCTGGGTACTTAGTTAAACCCTTACGGTACTTTACGCCAATGTCATTATTAAGATAAAGCTTGAAAGAATAATAATGATTAAAAAAGCTTATGACCCGATGGACGTTAGGGTTTCTCATTGCTGTAATAGGAATTACACATCTTTCCTTTTTGCCTTCGTTACAAGTCGTTGGATTCCTTGTTGTAATAAGTAGTTTTGTACTTATTTTCTTCCGTCGCCGCATTGTTTTTTTGTTTCCATTTTTGATTGTTTTTCTTGTAGGGCTGTTGTGGGTTTTGATAGTTGCGCAGCATAGAATGCAGCATTACTTACCATCAGCACTAGAGGGAAAAACACTGCTGGCAACAGGGACGATTGTATCTATTCCTGAATATCATGCCCATCAACTTCGTTTTGATTTTCTTATTAAAGAAATAGCAACTAAACGCCCTATCCATTACCCCTTACGGGTTCGTTTAAGTGGCTATCGCTATAGTCATTCATATCATCCTCCTCAATTAAAGAAAGGCGAAGTATGGCAATTTGCTATTCGTTTAAAGCGGCCACGTGCATTTTGGAATCCCGGTAGTTTTGATTATCAAGCCCCATTATTTCAACAGGATATACAGGCCACAGGTTATATTTTAGATAGATTTTATCCTCGCTTAATCCAACCGGCAAGGTTTTATTACGGTATTGATCATTTAAGAGAAAAACTGACACGGAATATAAAAACAGCTTTAAATGATTATCCTTTGCTAGGGTTAATTAGCGCATTAACAACGGGCGTTCGCTATGAAATTACGGACGCACAGTGGAAAGTGATGCGTGGAACCGGCACTAATAATTTATTTGCCATTTCAGGACTACATCTCGCTTTTATCGCAGGCATTATTTATTTTATAACACGTTTTGTTTACTGTCGTATTCCTTATGCGACACTTTTTATGCCGGCTTCTCAAGTAGCGGCTGGATTAACAGGTATATTTGCTGTGTTTTACAGTGTGTTGGCTGGATTTGCTTTACCCCTTCAACGTGCTTTGCTGATGCTGCTCGTATTTTTAGCGGCAAATTTAGCTAAACGGAATCTTCCTTCAGCTTATGCTTTTAATTCCGCATTACTGATTATTTTAGTGTGTTCACCTTTTTCAATCTTATCAGCCAGTTTCTGGCTTTCTTTTGTGGCGGTGGCTTTTATTTTTTATGCGGCATTCGGTCGAATTAAATCAACAACGGGTTGGCGATCTTGGGCAAGGACACAATATAGTGTTGGGCTTGGCTTGATTCCTTTATCAGCTTTATTTTTTCAGCAAATCGCTTGGCTGAGTTTTATTGCCAATGCGATAGCGATTCCATCGGTCGGGTTTATCATTTTACCCATGGCACTTATCGGAGTGTTTTCAACACTATTAATCCCTTCTTGGGGAAATGGTTTGTTAATTTTAGCAGAAAGACTGCTTGAACTGTTGTGGCAACTACTTACTTATCTTTCAACGTTAGAATGGCGCAATATACTGCTTTTATAGTGACGCCTTGGATATTGATTTCAAGTTTACTGGGTGTGTTATTGCTCTTAGCGCCAAAAGGATTTCCAGGGCGTTTTTTGAGCGTGATTTATTTATTACCTTTATTTTTCTGGAAACCTGAGGGGCCAAAGCATGGCGAGGTTTGGTTTAATCTTCTCGATGTAGGGCAGGGGTTGGCGACGGTAGTACGAACCCAGCATCATATTTTAGTTTATGATACAGGCCCAAATCGATCGTTTGATGCGGGACGTGCAGTGCTCATTCCGTTTTTACAGCGCAGTGGTATTCATAGGCTCGATATGTTGATGGTGAGTCATGGCGATAATGATCATATAGGGGGTGCAAGAAGCCTATTAAAGCAAATGCCAGTCGCTCAGATAATCAGTAGTGTTCCCCAAAAATTTTTGCCGCAACGCGCTAAGTTTTGTGATGCACGCACCCGTTGGCAATGGGATCACGTCGACTTTGCCGTGTTATACCCTCCTGCTAATACAGCTTATTTGGGGAATAATAGTTCTTGTGTATTGAAGATCAGTAACACGAAAAATAGTATTCTATTAACGGGTGATATTGAAAAAGCGACAGAAGATTATTTGGTTCATCATGCAAACGATCAATTGACTAGTACTATTTTAGTGGTTCCACATCACGGCAGTAAAGCATCTTCTAGTATTGATTTTTTAAATAAAGTTAAACCTAGCGTCGCATTGTTTGCAACCGGTTATCGTAATCAGTTTAAATTTCCGCATGATATTGTGTTACAGCGTTATCAGCGCCTAGGGTCAACGATGTATGACACGGCTAAGGATGGAATGATAATGCTAAAATTAAATCCAAATTCTAATGTTATGCAGGTAGAAACTTACCATCAGAAGAATCAGCATTTTTGGCAAACTTAAATGAAGTTAAACTTTTTATTTTTAACGCGTTAAAAATAAAAAGGGCCGTAAAACGGCCCAAGGGGGTATATCTGTGTTGGTGACATCCCTGTAGCATCCTTGCTAACACCCTATAAACTAGAGTGTGGATATCCTATCCGATCCAGTGCTTTGCTAATTAGATATTCAAGAATAATTAGATTACTATTGAAAGACTAAATTCTTGATCCATCAAGACCATCAGAAACACACAAGACATAGATTAACAAAGTTATTATTTATTACAATGGCTGTTTGGCGGCTTCCGTTATCGCTTACACAAGTTTGCGCCAATACTTACACGACATGTGTATTGATAAAGTACGGGATGATATTTTTTAATCAGTATTTAATTTAATCAAGTGAGTCGCTATGCTCCCGAAGAATTTCGGCCATGGTGTCCCCGAAATTCGTTCGCATGACGCGACTGAAATTAGGCCGCGATACGTCCTGCGTCCGGCACGCACTCACTCCTTCGGAGTTCATGCCCGTGCCTCCCACAAATGACTTTACGGCGTGATGCGTTTCCTGCTTCGCCCGTCAACGCACGCCTATCGCGGGCTCTTCGACTTCGCATTGCTTTCACAATGCTTTCCTGTCTCATCGAATGATCAAGGGCAATGGGTTTGTGCGGCAAGCTTGACCAATAGCCCTTGCGCCGGTTTTTAGTTTTTGGGCTAATTCGCCATAGCGAATGGTTGTGCCTATAGGAAGCGTGCTTAAGGCATTCCATACTCGTTTTTGGAAAGCCGTTCCAACCATTTCATAAGGAATAGTAAATTTAAAATGCGGGTCTTTGAAATAGCTGTTTAATTCGTAAACAACTTGATGTATGAGAGTTGTTTTGGGAGCACATAGAGAGACATCCTCTGTGAGGAATTCAATGCGTGTCAGGTATTCCCCAGCGGATATTCTTATTTTTCCAAAGGGTGTTTTAACAACGGCAATAGAGGGAGAGGTATTATTAGAGAGGATACTCATATATAGAAACCTCTGCCCTGGATTTCTCTAGAGCAGAGGATGACCTATTGGGATTTTTTATTCCGCGGTAGGTGTTTCGACGTTTTCTACTGCTGCGGAAGTAGTAGTTTGTTGCTTAACGCCTTCTAATTTCTCTTTAATACGAGCGGCTTTACCACGAAGATTTCTTAAGTGGTAGAGTTTTCCTTTACGAACATCACCGCGACGCTTTATTTCTATGCCAGCTATTAACGGGCTATAAAGTGCGAAAACACGTTCTACGCCTTCACCATGAGAAATCTTTCTGACGGTAAAAGACGAATTAAATTCACGATTACGGCGTGCGATAACGACGCCTTCAAAAGCCTGTAATCGTTCACGATTACCTTCTTTTACTTTGACCTTTACGATCACAGTGTCACCACCCCGAAATTCGGGAAAGTTCTGTGTTGTCATTTGTTCTTGTTCAATTGCTTGTATGAGATTACTCATCACTAAATCCCCGTCTTATTCGCTGTGCTCATGGATGAATTCGGCCAATAATACCTGCTCTTGCGGACTAAGTATATGTTTTTTTAGTAAATCAGGACGCCTCTGCCAAGTTCGGCCTAGAGCCTGTTTCAAGCGCCAGCGTGAAATGGCCGCATGGTCGCCTTCGAGCAAAATGGCGGGGACAGCCTGGTTGTCTATTTCTGCTGGGCGGGTGTATTGGGGGTACTCTAATAGAGATTGACTGAAAGAATCTTGCAAAGCAGATTCCGAGTCACCCAGGGCACCTTCCTGTAGACGCACGATAGCGTCTATCAGACACATAGCGGCGAGCTCACCACCACTTAAAATAAAGTCCCCGACAGACCATTCTTCATCGACTTCTTGGTCAATAAGGCGTTGATCAACCCCTTCGTAGCGACCGGCTATTAAAATGAGACTTTTACGTTGGCTTAATGTTCGGGCTGCTTCTTGGTCAAACGGCTTTCCCTGGGCTGATAGATAGCTGACAGGACCTTGATGTCGTTGTTTTGCAGCGTGTATGGCCGCCTGTAGTGGTTGGAATTTCATGACCATCCCGGGCCCACCACCATAAGGCTTATCATCAACCGTTTTATGTTTATCGAGGGTGAAATCTCTGGGATTTAAATAAGACAGATGGATAAGTCCTTGTTTTTGGGCACGGCCTGGAATACTTGAGTCCAAGGCCTTAAACATCTCCGGAAATAAACTGATAACTTGGATATCCATTAGAAATCGGGATCCCAATCGACGAGCATTTTTTTCTGTTCTAAATCAATGGATTTGATTGTGTTATTGAGTAAAAAGGGGATGAGGTACCTTTTTTCGCCTTCGACGACGAGAACATCATTGGAGCCTGTCTCAAGGAGTTTTTGAATAATGCCTAAATAAATGTTTTCGCAGGTATAGACCTCTAGGCCTTCTAGGTCATTCCAATAGTATTCTTGGTGGGCAAGGGCAGAAAGCTGCTTACGTTCAACATAGATTTTACGATTAGTAAACAGGCGAGCTTCTTCAGGGGTTTGGCAGTCGGCAAACTGTACGACCACACGCTGGTCTTGCATTTGATGTTGATGTATTTCAACAGCCTGGGGTTCTTTTTCAGAGGCTGATAAATACCAAGGTTGGTAGAGAAGGATATTGCTTAAGGGTTCTGTATAGGAGTTTATTTTTATCCAGCCTTTAATACCATGAGGCCTTCCTACGGAACCCACTAGAACCCACTTCTTTTTTGTCATACTCTTCGCACTTGAATTTTTTTCTGCGTTGCCGCTCAACTCGCCATCCTCATGTATCATTTATACACTCCGGTGGCTTCATTTTCGCGGCGCCTTGCCAAAAATCCCATTGCTGTGAATATATAGTAGCGCTTAAGCAGCTGCTTCGGTTGCTTCGGGCTGGTCTGCGTTTTTGCTAGGTTTAACCGCTTTCGCCGCTTTTTTAATTAGATTTTTGACTTCTTGGGAGGGTTGAGCACCTTGTGAGAGCCAGTATTTAACCCGCTCATCATTAATTTCTAAAGGCACGTCATTACCTGCAGGCATAGGGTTATAATAGCCTAAGCGCTCAATATAGCGTCCGTCACGTGGCTGACGGCTATCTGTTACAACGATATGGTAAAAAGGGTGTTTTTTACTACCGCCTCGTGCTAAACGAATGGTGACCATGGAATAAGTCTTCCTCTCTTTATAAATTTCTAAAACTCAATAGGGTTCAATTAGATTGAATCCGCCGATTCTACTCAAATTTTAACCATTTGGGAAGGGTTATCGAGGGTGCTGATTTTGTAGTCCTTGCAGGAGTTTACTCATACTGCCAGGCTTGGAAAAACGCTTCATCATTTTCTGCATTTGATAAAATTGCTTCAGTAGACGATTAACGTCTTGGATTTGGGTGCCGGAACCCGCCGCAATTCGTCGTTTTCGTGACCCCTGGATGAGATCAGGGAAAAGACGTTCTTTTTTGGTCATAGAACAGAGCATGGCTTTCATTTGCACCGTTAACTTTTCATTCAGCGTATTTTTAGCTGAGGCGAGTAGGGCGGCATTTCCACCGGGAAGCTTATCTAAAAGTTGCGACATTCCGCCCATTTTATCCATTTGTTGTAGCTGGCTTAGGAAGTCCTCTAAATCAAATTTTTTCCCTTTCTGAAGCTTTTGATTAAGCTTTTGCACGGACTTTTGATCGACATGCCGTTGCACTTCTTCAACTAATGAAAGCACGTCACCCATGCCTATAATACGTGAAGCAATTCTGTCGGGGTAAAATGGTTCAAGTGCCGATATTTTTTCTCCGGCCCCTATAAATTTAATCGGTTTTCCTACCGTAAATTTTACAGATAACGCCGCTCCTCCACGCGCATCACCATCTAGTTTCGTCAGAATAATACCGGTGAGTGGGATGGCTTCATCGAAAGCTTTTGCGGTTTTTGCCGCTTCTTGCCCCATCATACTATCGAGAACGAATAAGGTTTCTATAGGCGCACTGACTTTGTGTACCGTTCGAATCTCATCCATCATCGCAGTATCAATATGTAAACGGCCGGCGGTATCGATGATAACCACATCTATCCCTTTGATGCGTGCCGATTGGATAGCGGTTTGTGCGATATGGCTAGGCGTTTGAGAGCTATCACTCGGATGAAAGCTGACATCGATTGATTGGGCTAGATTTTCTAATTGTAAAATAGCCGCAGGGCGATGAATATCGGTACTAACTACCAAAACTGATTTATTTTTTTGTTCTTTTAACCAATGGGCTAGCTTAGCCGTTGTCGTTGTTTTTCCTGAGCCTTGTAGGCCGGCCATCAGGATAACGGCGGGCGGTGTCGTAGCGAGATTTAACTCAGATAGGCTTTCGCCCATTATCTGGGTGAGAGTATTGTTAACGATCTTAATAAAGGCCTGACCGGGCGTTAAGCTAGCCATCACCTCTTGCCCGAGTGCTTGTTGTCGCACTTGCTCAGTAATCGCTTTAACCGCTGGATAAGCAACGTCTGCTTCAATTAAGGCCTTTTTTACTTCGCGTAAACTTTCTCTGATATTATTTTCGCTTAATCGCCCTTGCCCACGAATATTTTTAAAAGAGCGTGTCAAGCGTTCAGTTAAATTTTCAAACATATTTTCCTGCTTCTCGGTACTTTCGCTTCTACCCTTAAATTTGCTTACTACTTTAAGGGGATAATGAATGCGCTAAAAATTCTGTTATTGTATACTTACAGCAATGGGATTTTTGGCAAGGCGCCGTGAAAACGAAGCCACCGGAGTGTATAACAGCATACATGAGGATGGCGAGTTGAACGGCAACGCAGACAAAAATTCAAGTGCGAAGAGTATATCAGCTTAAGCTGAGGTAGGTAAATTTCATTATGGCTTCCGGTGCTGAATCCATTCACTTTTTTTTGTCCACGCTAGTACTCATCGTTTTATGTATGGCAGCACTTCAGGCCTTATTATTAGCGAGCCAAGAGCGGATGCTAAAAGCGAAGCAAACCATCCGTTTTATTCATTATTTTCCGCCTCTTGAGGTAATGGAAACCTATTTATTTCTCTTAATTTCTATTGCCATTATTTTATTAACACTGGTCTTAGTCTCTAGTTTAATTTTATTTTATCCTATCTCGCTAGAGGGGGTATGGCAGAAAACACTTTTGTCGATACTGGCATGGTCCGTGCTTTTAATGCTATTGATCGGTAGAAGCTATTTTGGATGGCGTGGCAAAGTGGCTATTCGTTGGACCCTCATAGGCGTTGGCCTCATTGGGGGAATTTATTTAGGGGCCATTCTACTCATGCCTACACTTTGAAAAGGGAAGATTTTAATACGTGCATTCACTTAAATTTCTTATTAGCTTATTAGTCGTTTTATTGCTGTGCACTGTCTTTTTTTCTTTAGCAGAAGCAGCCATGTTATCGATTAATCGATACCGTCTACGGCACTTAGTTCGACATAATCATTACTTAGCAAAGCGTGTACAAGATTTATTAAAACAACCCGATCGTTTGCTGGGCGTTATTCTCTTGTGCGGAACATTTGCGGATATCTTAGCCGCTGCGGTGGCAACGCTTATCGCTATTCAACATTTTGGGCAAGGGGGCGTTTTTTTTGCAACGCTGGCACTGACTTTTGTGGTATTAATTTTTGGTGAAGTTGCGCCAAAGACTTTAGCAACCTTGTACCCACTGCCGATTGCATTTTTTTCGGTTTGGCCACTGATTATTTTATTACATGTGTTGTATCCATTTGTATGGGTAACCAGTTTAATTGCTAACGCATGTTTGCGTTTATTTGGGGTAAAGGTTCCTAAATTACGCGTTGAGCAGTTGTCTAGGGACGAGTTGGCTAGCTTATTACGGGAAGGCACAGGCCATATGCCGCGTGATTACCAAAGCATGTTATTGAAAGTATTAGAGCTAGAAAAAGTAACGGTAGAAGATATCATGATCCCTAGGCAGGAAATTAGGGGTATCGATATCAATAAGCCCTGGGAGGAGATTTTAAAGGAGTTAATTAAGAGTGAATACACGCGGTTACCTATTTATCGCCGATCTATCGATGACATTATAGGCATTTTGCATTTTCGCAAAGTTTTAAATAGTTTAAGCGAGCAGCAATTAAGCAAAGACGTATTAATTAGTGCAGCTGAAGAAGTTCACTTTATACCGGAAGCGACCGCATTAAGTAGTCAATTGCTCAATTTTCGCCGCGAGAAACACCGTATTGGTTTGGTTGTGAATGAATATGGAGAAATTCAAGGCTTAATTACGTTAGAAGATATTTTAGAAGAAATCGTTGGGGAATTTACAACCGATACCGCCTTAATGCGTAGAGCAATTGCCCTTCAGTCAGATGGTAGTTATTTAGTGGATGGCGGTATCGCTTTACGTGATTTAAATCGACAGTTAAATTGCGATTTGCCCTTACGTGGTCCAAAAACATTAAGTGGGCTTATCATCGAACAGCTCGAAGTCATTCCCAAAATAGGTACTGTTTTACACTTGGAAAACAAAAGAATGGAAGTTGTTGCAGTGAAAAACAATCGAATTAAAACTGTGAAAATATTTCCAAATTTACTTCCACCTCCTCCTTCTAAAAAATAAAAATTCCCTTTTTAAAAAAATTTTTGAAAAAAAATAAATAGTTGCTATACTAAGTAGCAATATTTTATTTAATATTTTAATTTTATTTAAGGCAAGAGAAAATGGGCTACCCAAGACGGATGCAAAATTCTATAAATGGACCTGTAAGAAGAAGTATGTCTGGCGCTTATAGTGGACACTATCGCTACGGTAGCTGTAAGAATGATGAAACACATACAACAGAAGAAATGTTAAATTCTTCTGAAGAGAAAACCGGAATGATTAACCCTGACAATTTGTTAAATAATACAAAAGGATCAAAAGCTAAAATTATTTCTCGTGAAGAGATAGAAAAAGATAAAACTTCAGCGGCTTCAATGGTGGGAGAGTCTGCCTTTTTTAAAGAAGTAGAAGGTGGATTAAAAATAGAAGTTTCGTCCAAGACACTAACGCCCGGCGCTTAATGGGTTAATCCTTTTTTAAATTTATAAACAAGTGAGTCGCTATGCTCCCGAAGAATTTCGGCCATGGTGTCCCCGAAATTCGTTCGCATGACGCGACTGAAATTAGGCCGCGATACGTCCTGCGTCCGGCACGCACTCACTCCTTCGGAGTTCATGCCCGTGCCTCCCACAAATGACTTTACGGCGTGATGCGTTTCCTGCTTCGCCCGTCAACGCACGCCTATCGCGGGCTCTTCGACTTCGCATTGCTTTCACAATGCTTTCCTGTCTCATCGTAAGAATTAAAATAAATAGCGTATCCCTACACCCACTGCATTAGAGCTTAAATTACCTGCACCAAAGAGCCCCCAAGCACCACAGCGGTGATTAACGCGCACAACAAACTGTAAATCGGGATGTTGGGGTGCAGCAAAGCTGGCTTCTAAAACTAAAAAATTGAGTAGATGTTTGGCGTTATTATTGGTTGAATCATGTTCTTCGCGCAGTGGCAGGCCTGTCGCATAGGAAAGCCCATCACCGATAGACATTGTTGTTGCAACAATATTATTCCAAGGAAAATTTTTCCAGCGAAAATTTAAATAAGGATCAAATTCATAAATTAAGCCATTCGGATCACGTCGTTGGGTTATATTGCCAGCCACTTCAACAGTACTAACCAGAGGTTGAAAAAAGCGACGTAATGGATTTTGCTTCGCTAGTTGATAGGATAAATCAACCGAGTTCATCGTCCCATATTTTAAATGCACGTCTTGCCAAGTTAGCACGGCGCCAATATTGTTGCTGGTCATCCAACTGTGATAGACGAGTATTCCCCAGCGTTTATCATCAAAGTTTTCCTTTGGTAGAGGGGCAGCAAAAAGTGATGTAGCAAATAACCCAAATAGGGAAGCTATCAAATAGCGATGTAGAGTAGGCATAGTGTGCGATTATTGTTGTTCTTTTATTGAACGATATTATAGGGAGTTAGGATCTTTTTGTACAACAAAAGAACAATAATAAGCTTCAAAGCAACGGTCTGTTGCTTTGTGTTTCAAGGGGTTACGGGAGGGGCGTGTTCAAGTGCGAAGCGTCTATTGGATCCAAATCAGGCTAGCGAGACGTCCGGTTGTCTTATCGCGACGAAAGGAGAAGAATTGCGCCTTATTGGTGTAAGTACAATGCTGGCCACCATAAATGGCCTCTATGCCTAGCTTATTTAAGTGCTGTCTAGCAAGTTGGTAGAGATTGGCTAACCACTGTTTATTACCTATTTCTTCAAAAGCGACTTTGAACTCGGGGCTTTTTTTTACAAACTGCGAGAAGACTTCTTCCCCTACAACAAAGGCTTGGGGACCGATGGCAGGGCCTAACCAGACTAATAAATCTTCAGCCGGACACGCTAAAGCTTTAATGCTGTTTTCTATTACACCGGCGGCTAAACCTCTCCAACCTGAATGAATTGCCGCGACACAGCGCTGTGTTTTGCTACAAACCAATAGGGGTAGGCAATCAGCGGTTAGTACTGCACACCCGGATTGAGGCTCATTAGTATATATCGCATCAGCGGTTCGATCGGCGGTATGATTAGCTGAAATAACCCTTGTACCATGCACTTGTTTAAGCCAGAGAGGGTCTTGAGTGAATCCGAGTGATTTCTTCAGAAGGGCTTGGTTTTTAAGCACACAGTCAGAGTTATCCCCTACCGTTTGACTTAGATTCAAGCTATCAAAGGGAGGCGCGCTAAAGCCACCCTGACGTGTCGTGGTGGCGGCTTTAATCCAGGGTGGCGCAGGCCAATCAGGAATGAGCAAGTCAAGCATGTTGTTTGTCTTCACGTAGACAATTTATAAGCCAATTCATGTCTTCTGGTAAAGGTGCCTGCCATTCAACCGCTTGCTGCGACAGGGGATGGATCAGTTTTAAATGCTCGGCATGTAGAGCTTGTCGATCGAATTGTCGCAAGCAACTTATCAATTCAGGACTGGCTTTTTTGGGTAATTGAAGACGACCGCGGTAGGTTTTATCCCCGACTAAGGGATGATTAATATGCGCCATATGGACACGGATTTGATGGGTACGACCCGTTTCCAGCTGAACTTTTATGAGCGTATGGTGAGCAAAGCGCTCAATAACACGATAGTGTGAAACTGCTTCTTTGCCGCTGAAGGTATTAACCGCCATTTTTTTTCGCAATTTAGGATGCCTACCAATAGGGGCGTTGACCGTTCCTCCGGAGATTAAGACCCCTTGAACAACCGCATAATAATCTCTTTGAATCGTTCGAGCCTGAAGCTGTTGAACCAATTGGGTATGGGCACTCAATGTTTTAGGAACAACTAATAAGCCTGATGTGTCTTTATCAAGCCGATGAATAATGCCTGCTCTAGGAAGTTGTTTTAATTGTGGGCAATGATGCAATAGTGCGTTAAGCAGTGTCTTATCAGGATTGCCTACGGCGGGATGCGTGACTAAGCCCGCTGGTTTATTAACGACCAGTAGGGTTTCATCTTCATAAACAATATCCAGCGGAATGGATTGAGCTTCCCATTTGGTTTCTTCTGGCAGCGTAGCGGTGATAGTAATCAGAGCGCCGGCTTTAATTTTATCGCGCGGGCGTTTGACTTGTTGGTCGACTAAAATCTGTTGGCTGCGGATCCAGCTTTGTAAACGGGATCGCGAGTAATCAGGAAATAATGCACTCAGAATTTGGTCAAGTCGTTTTTCTGCTAAGTGCTCAGGGACAATAACCTGACAATTAACAGTTTGAGTTGTGTTTTTCATAGAAGTAGAGTTATACCGCCCCTATCTGGAAAAGCTAGCCTTGGTTTTATGAATTCGCAAAATCAAGGGTTATGGGTATATAATGTTGTCGGGAGCGATGCCTTTTTGTTATTACTTAATAGAGGATACTATCTATGTTGAATGTAGCAAGCAATATCCAAGGTAATGAGCGTATTTCACGCTTAGTTATCGGTGTTGTTTTATTGATCGGCGTCTTATTAGGCCTTGGAAAATTATTTGCGTTTTTAGTGGGTGTTATTCTGATCGTAGAGGGAGTAATAGGATGGTGTGGTATTCCCATATTAGCGGAGAAGTTTAAGCTAAATGAGATTTTTCGTAAAAGGGACTAACCAAGCATAAAGTCAAATCGTACAATAATAAATTATTTGACTTTGAATGCATACTTCAAAGTCACTTAATGTTTACTTCCTTAACAATTTATATACCCACAGCAATGGGATTTTCGGCAAGGCGCCGCGAAAGTGAGCGACCGCAGTGTATATAACATACATGAGGAGTGCGAACTGAGCAGGAACACAGCCGATGTCAAGTGCGAAGAGTATAAAAGAAGAATTAGCCAGAGCGTTATTCATATTGTGAAATTATTTAATTTTGTTTTTTTTATTAGTGTAGTTACTGTTTTATTGAGTGCTTGTGCGACTAAGTCAAGTGATCCGCTTGTTGCTTATCAAGGGCAATCCGCGGGACAAATTTATCAAACTGCAAAAGAATCACTTGCTAATCGAAATTATGCGCATGCGATTAAGAACTATGAAGCTTTAGATGTTGTTTATCCTTTTAATCGCTATTCGGAGCACGCACAGCTAGAGCTTATCTATAGTTATTACCAACATGGAGATGCACCTTCGGCCAAAGCAGCGGCAGAACGGTTTATTCATGTTTATCCTAATAGCAAAGCCATTGATTATGCGTACTACATGCGTGCTTTAGCGGATATGGATCAGGATCGAGGTTGGTATTTACGTTATGTGCCTATTGATCTCTCAAAGCGCGATCCAGGTACCATGCGTGTGGCTTATCAAGAGTTTGAGCAATTAATTAATCGCTATCCGAACAGTCGTTATGTCGCGGATGCCAGACAACGTATGATCTACTTACGCAATTTATTTGCAAGCTATGATCTACATATTGCGGATTATTATTTTAGGAAGAAAGCCTATGTCGCTGCCGCGAATCGGGCGAATGAAGTCGTACAGCGGTATCAAGGAGCGCCTGAAGTAGAGCAGGCTTTAATCATTATGGTTAAATCGTATCGGATTTTAGGTCTAGAAGATCTAGCAAATCGGAGTTTAACGCTATTAACACTTAATTTTCCTAGTGCGATTATAAAATAACTCGTCATGGCGAGCGAATGAAATGAGCGTGGCCATCCAGTCGATGAGACAGGAAAGCATTGTGAAAGCAATGCGAAGTCGAAGAGCCCGCGATAGGCGTGCGTTGACGGGCGAAGCAGGAAACGCATCACGCCGTAAAGTCATTTGTGGGAGGCACGGGCATGAACTCCGAAGGAGTGAGTGCGTGCCGGACGCAGGACGTATCGCGGCCTAATTTCAGTCGCGTCATGCGAACGAATTTCGGGGACACGATGGCCGAAATTCTTCGGGAGCATAGCGACTCACTTGAACAATAAATAACTATTTCTCTGGATTGCCGCGTGCCTTCGGCACTCGCAATGACGATCTGGCTAATACCGATGTTATTGAGTGGTGTTAAATCCAGATGTAATGGGATAGCGACGCTCCCGGCCAAAGGCACGTGTTGTTGTACGAGGGCCTACTGCTATTTGACGACGTTTATATTCACTTTTATCAACTAATTTAATAATTCTTTCTACCACTTCTTTTTTAAAACCAGCAGCTACTATATCCGTTAGGCTTTTATCTTGTTCCACATAAAGCGCTAGGATAGGATCTAATTCTGAATAAGGTGGCAGCGAATCTTCATCACATTGATCAGCCGCTAATTCTGCGCTGGGCGCACGAGAAAGCAGTTCTTTAGGAAAAATAGGTGTAATGGTATTGCGATAATGGGCTAGTTTGTAAATCATCGTTTTAGGCACGTCTTTGATGACAGCAAATCCTCCGGCCATATCACCGTATAAAGTGGAATAGCCCACGGCCAATTCACTTTTATTACTCGCATTTAATAATAAATCACCGCTTTGATTTGAAAGTGCCATCAATAACACCGCACGGCACCGCGCTTGAATATTCTCCGTGGTGATGCCTGCAGGAGGATGTTGCGGATCTAAATTTAAGGTTGTTAAAAAAGCGGAAAAACTTGCTTCAATAGAAAGCGTTGTTAATCGTACGGCCAGTGTTTGAGCGAGTGAGGATGCAAGCTGTAGGCTAAGTTCAGAAGTAAATCGAGAAGGTAATGTGACGGCGTGTACACGATCTTTTCCTAGTGCATCCACCGCAATAGCCAGCACAAGTGCTGAATCAATACCACCCGAAAGGCCGAGTAAAACACCTGGGAAATGATTTTTGACTACGTAATCGCGTACCGCTAAGACCAGTGCTTGATAGATGAATGCTTCGATGGATCTATCAGCGGGTAATGCTTGGGGAGTAAACGTATGTTCAGCTTGTTTAAAATCAACCAACCATAATTTTTCGGTAAAAAAATCGGCATGCGCGGTGAGTGTACCCTGTGAGTCAAAAGCAAGAGAACCGCCATCAAACACTAAATCATCTTGACCGCTCACACCGTGTACATAAAGAACAGGAAGGTTTGTTTCCGCAATATTTATTTTCAACGCACGAATACGTTCTTGTGCTTTTGTTTCATCAAAGGGAGACGCATTGATACAGATGATTAATTCAGCACCGGCGTGTTTTGCAGATAAGATAGGGCCAGGGTGCCAAAGATCTTCACAGATTAAGATGCCAATAGAAATATTCTTTACTTTAATTAAGCCAGGTGAATTACCGGGTTTAAAATAACGACGTTCGTCAAAGACACCGTAATTAGGTAGGCACTGCTTATGATAAGTCGCAACGATTTTTTTATCCGCTATTAAACTGGCGGCATTATAAATGCCTAGTTCAGTATAATCAGGATGCCCTAATAAAATAGAAATATCGTTTGTTTGTGCTTGAATTATTTTTAAAGCGTTTTTAATTTGCTGTTTAAAGTCTTCGCGTAATAAAAGACCCTCTGGCGGATAACCGCAGAGTGCAAGCTCAGGAAAAACCAGCAGATCCACGTTTGCTTGTTTAGCTTCTTTCATGACATCAAGAATTTTTTGTGTGTTGGCTTCAATGCCGCCTACTAAAAAATCAAATTGTCCGACTGCAATGTGTAGCATTGATAACCTCGTGATCTATTTTGCCCAATACATTAACAATGCGGCAATGAGCGTAAAAATAATCAATGGCAGCAAAGCCGCTAAGAGAGGGGGCCATTGATAGACAATGGCAAAAGGGCCAAAGAATTCATTTAAAAGATAAAAGCCAAAACCAACCACAACACCAGCAATGGTACGCAAACTGGTTGCCAAACTTCTTAAATGCTTAAAAGTAAAAGGAATGGCTAAAAACATCATCAACCAGATAGCAAAGGGCTGTAGTAATCGTTGCCAAAATGCCAGTGAATATTGACTGGTATTCAGCAGATTTTTTTGCCGGTAGTGAATATATTCATTGAGCTGTTTTAGGGACATTTGTTCCGGCAAAATAATAGAAATATTGAGTAGTTTTGGACTGAAAGAGAATGGCCAAGTTTCATGTTGGGACTGGTTGCTCGTCACTTGTTTAGGGCTAAGATGGCTAGTGACAACATCATAAGCTTGCCAGCTATTATTTTCATAATTAACCAGTTTTGCAAAACTGGCGTTGAGCAAATTATTATGATCATCAAATTGATAACGGCTAACTTGAGTCAGATGGGTTGGGTTTAGAATAGATTGAATGTAAATAAAGTTATGCCCATCGCGGATCCATAATGATCCTTGTTGCGTCATTAAGGTTTGACCACGCGTAGTCAGAAAAGTTTTATGACTTTCGGCAAGATTAGCCGCGCGTGGCGCTATACCCTCACCGATTAAGACGGTAAAAAAAACAATCAGTAATGTCGATTTAAATAAACACCACGCTATTTGATAAAGAGAAACGCCACTGGCGTTTAAAATAGTCAATTCGCTATGTCTTGCTAATAAACCTAAGCCAAGAATGGTCCCTAATAAAATAGCAATCGGTGAGAAAGTATAAAATTGTGAAGGTAATGTGAGCAGAACATAATAGAAAGCACTTAGTAGTGTGTAGTTTCCTGATCCAATATCACGCGTTTCAGCGATTAATTGAATTAAAGCAAAAAGAGCAAGTAAAACGCCGAGTACGGACAAGGTCGTACTAATGATAGTTTTACCGAGGTAGCGCTCTATTATTTTCATCGTCTAAATTTAATTAAGTTGATTAATTGGTATTTGACTCGACTCCAACCTAAGGCATAACACCAGGCAAGGAGTATAATAATGATTAACAGACCATGTATCCACCAAAGACCCCATTGATAAGAAATATCGCTATTTTCAATCCAATTACGTCCAAACAGTAATAGATTAAGATAGAGAATATAAACAGTAATGGCCGGTAATAAATGTATATATTTTCCTTGACGCGGATTAACACGGCTTAAAGGGATGGCAAGAAAGGCTAAGAGTAAGGTAGCAATAGGGGCGGATAGTCGCCATTGTAATTCAGAAAAAAAACTGGGTTTGTTTGGCGTATCGGCGCGCCATAAAGCGAGACTCGATAAAGACTCTTGCGGATTATTGACAGTGCCTACATGCGAATCTATACGGACCCCGTAATTAGCAAATTGGGTAATGTAATATTCTTTTTCCCCCGGTATTCCTTCATACCGTCGGCCGTTTACAGCCACAAAAAAAGCTTCTTTTGTTTTAGGACTTATCATTTGATAACCGCTGTTAGCACTGAGTATGGTCCAAGGTGTGATGGCAGAAACGGGTTGTTGCTTATTAATTTGTGCCATAAAAAGATTTTTGACCGCTTTATGATCGCCAGAAATACTTTCTACGTAAATAATGCGCTGTCCACCATTCGTTTGTTGAAAACTACCGGGTTGTACCGTTTGCAATTCAATCGCTGTTCCTGTTTGAGCCAGTAATTTATTACGGTAGCTCAATAGTTCGGGATTTAACCAAAGATTTAAAATGGCGATGATCACACTAAGGACAATGACCAGTGGTAAGGTCAGTAAGGTGAGTTGACCTAAGCTGAAGCCGCAAGCATTCAGCGTGGTCATTTCATAATCGGCATACAGTCGACCATAGGTGAATAAAATAGCCAGGAATAGGCTAAAAGGAAGCAAAATAGCTAAAAATCGGGGTGATTCCAGGATAATTAACTTCCATAATATCCCGACTGCAAATTTTCCACCGGCAACCTGGTTTAAGTAATGTACAAATTCATTACTCATCAAAATAAAGAGTAGAAGGCTAGTAATGAGCAAAAGGCTGGCTAATACTTCACGAGTTAGATAGCGGAAAAGGATCATTTTTTAGGTCAAGCTCAAGGCCCAAGAAGAGTGGAAATTATTTCATAAAGGGTGGGCTATATCTAGTATAAGGCTAAACCTAGCAAATAACTAAAATTTGAGTAGACTATAGGCTTAGTTTTAATAAAGTAGAATAAAGGGGAATCCCATGCGCTACGCTCTAACATCAGTAGAACCCGTTAAAGAACAGGCCGATTGCTTTATCGTGGGTGTTTTTCAAAATAAAAAGCTTTCTAAGGTTGCGGAACAATTGGATCAAGCGAGCCAAGGGGCTATCCGTAACTTGTTAGCCAAAGGGGATCTGGCTGAAGAACTAGGTAGAAGCTTGCTACTGTATTCTATTCCCGGCGTTTCTAGCACACGTATTCTGTTTGTTTACTGTGGTGAAGAAGGGAACCTTAAAGCATCTGATTTTCGTAAAATAACCTGCTGCATGGCCAGTGTGGTTAAATCTGCAAAATGGGATCGTGTCGTTAACTACTTAACGGATTTAGAAGTAAAAGGTTTAGATGCTTATACTAAAGTTCGACAAAGTATCGAACTAATCGAAGATTGTTTTTATACCTTTGATCAATTTAAAACTAAAAAAGCCGATAAACCTGCTTTTTCTCCACCTAAAGAATTTGTTTTTAACGTGTCTTCAGCCGATTCAGCTAAGGTCGAAGAAGCGATAAAACAGGCAGTAGCCATCACAACCGGCATCAAGCTCACTAAAGATTTAGCAAACTTACCGGCTAATATTTGTACGCCACATTATATGGCTGAACAAGCCAAAGCCTTGGCTAAAGAAGTTGATCTGGATATTCAGGTGTTAAAAAAAGACGCCATAGAAAAAGAAGGCATGGGTGCCTTATTAGCCGTGGCACAAGGTTCAGAGCAGCCACCACACTTTGTGGTGCTAGAATATAATGGCGCTAAAAAAGATCAGAAGCCGGTAGTATTAGTTGGTAAGGGTGTTACCTTTGATTCCGGTGGTATCTGTATAAAGCCAGCTGCCGGTATGGAAGAAATGAAATTTGATATGGCAGGTGCAGCTAGTGTATTAGGTACGCTCAAAGCGATTGCACTGCTCAAACTACCCATTAATGTGGTGGGTATTATGCCGTTGACTGAGAATTTACCGAGTGGATCGGCCGTCAAGCCTGGCGATATTATAAAAAGCCTTTCAGGTCAAACCATTGAAGTGATTAATACCGATGCGGAAGGTCGTTTGATTTTGGCGGATGCATTGACCTATAGCGAACGTTTTGAACCCGATGTGGTAATCGATATGGCAACCTTAACCGGTGCTATTATTGTTGCACTAGGGGCTGCAGCAACCGGATTAATGAGTAATGATGCGACACTAAGTGATGAGCTAGGAAAAGCAGGCGAGCAGAGTCACGATAGAATATGGCCTTTACCTTTATGGGATGATTATCAAGAACAAATCGATAGTAATATCGCAGATATTTCCAACATTGGTATTGGTGCTGGTAAAAGCATTACTGCCGCTTGTTTTCTTTCCCGTTTTACCAAGAAGTTTCGCTGGGCGCATTTAGATATTGCCGGCACCGCTTGGAGAAGTGGTCAAAATAAAACAGCAACCGGTCGACCTGTACCGTTGTTAGTCCAGTTTTTATTGAATCGTATTTCTTAAAAACGTTGTAACGTCGTCATTGCAAGCGCCGTAGGCGCGCGGCAATCTAGAAAATCGGGGTCTATACATGATGTTGCCCCGTTAGGTGTTTTATTCTTTTTATTTGCAACGATATAAACCACAAATTAAAATTTCATCGTATTATTTTTATTATTGAATTGCCGCGCGCCTACGGCGCTTGCAATGACGGTATATTCTTTGTTTCTCTGCTTAGTTTACCATAGAATAATTATTTTATTATTTATATAATAATTTTATTATGTGATAAGGATATTTTTTAAAAAATAACAAGTGAGTCGCTATGCTCCCGAAGAATTTCGGCCATCGTGTCCCCGAAATTCGTTCGCATGACGCGACTGAAATTAGGCCGCGATACGTCCTGCGTCCGGCACGCACTCACTCCTTCGGAGTTCATGCCCGTGCCTCCCACAAATGACTTTACGGCGTGATGCGTTTCCTGCTTCGCCCGTCAACGCACGCCTATCGCGGGCTCTTCGACTTCGCATTGCTTTCACAATGCTTTCCTGTCTCATCGTAGGAATGTTAATTTCAAAGAATAAAAAAGCACAACAAGGATTTAGTTTAATCGAAGTCATGTTGTCGTTATTCATTTTGAGTATTGGGTTACTCAGTTTTACGCAAAGCCAGTTAATGGCGTTGCGTGCCAGTGAACAGGCTTATTTTATCAACTTAGCTGATTTGAAAAATAATGAATTAGCGGAACGTGTGTATAGCTGTAGTGATCAAGCCTGTATTCAAGCGCAATTAATTTTAGTAGAAGAACATATCGCTAACGTTTTTCCTGAAGGCGAAGCGCGGCTAACAAAACAAAGCAATAATTATCAATATAAAATCAGTTGGCGTTCTCTTTATTACCATCCTGAATTTAAACACGCACTGTCATTGCTATTCCGGCTATGAAAAGGGCTATACAACAGCAAGGCCATACCTTACTTGAATTGCTCATTGCGTTAACGCTGGCTTTGTTTCTTAGTGGCGTTCTAATAGAAATTTTTGTGCAGTGTAAGAAGACCTATTTTTTAACACAGCGCTTACAAGTGAGTCGCTATGCTCCCGAAGAATTTCGGCCATCGTGTCCCCGAAATTCGTTCGCATGACGCGACTGAAATTAGGCCGCGATACGTCCTGCGTCCGGCACGCACTCACTCCTTCGGAGTTCATGCCCGTGCCTCCCACAAATGACTTTACGGCGTGATGCGTTTCCTGCTTCGCCCGTCAACGCACGCCTATCGCGGGCTCTTCGACTTCGCATTGCTTTCACAATGCTTTCCTGTCTCATCGAATGCGGTTCAAACTAGTGCGCGAATTGCTTTTAACTGGCTGAGTCGCGATATTCGCATGACAGGTTTAATTGGTTGTGTGCGATTGATTGATTTCTCCCCGCTCAATACGCAATTAACGCCGAATACGAGTTTAGTTGTTTGGCAAGCAGGTTCTGCTACAAGCAATTTGGATCTTCCTTATTTACCTTCAGCTAAACCTCATAGCGATATTATTTTAATTCAGTTCCTTGATCCCAATACTTTTCCCGTGAAATTTGCGCAAGGCAGTACTATTTCTTTAGTAGAAAAATCGCCGTTTCATCTTCAGGATAAGTGCTTAATTAGCGATTGCCGGCATGCAGAGGCTTTTCAGTGGGGACAATTCAATTTACAACATCGTTATCAGCGCGATAGTGAAGTGGGGTTTTTAAATAAAATTGTTTACTATATTGGAAATACAGGGCACCGAAACCATTCAGGCAACACTATTTTTGCTTTATATCGGCGTAATTTAAATAAATCTGTAAATAATCCCATTGAATTAGTAGAAGGCATAGAAAAAATGTCTGTTCGATTGGGTGTAAGAAATACAGCGAATGAGCATCTACTTTATATGTACCCGCATCAGGTAAAAAACTGGCAGGATGTACGTAGTGTTGAAATTACCCTCATTTTGGAGAATAAAAAACCTTTAGGCGGTGAATGGAAACATATTGTAGGCTTACGTGAGCGAGGTATTTAGCCAAAAAATTATAATAGCGGTGGAATATGGACGTTTTTAGTACAAATATTCAACGTGGTTTCATATTAGTCACTGTATTGTTTTTTCTTTTAATGATAGCTTTGATGGTGCTGAGCTTGTTAAATAGCACGCACCTTGAATTACGTATGAGCCAAAATTACGGCCTGGCTTCGCAGCAATTTTGGGCGGCTGAAGCGGGATTGGAAATAGCGGAACGTAGCTTAGCCGAAAACTCAAGTGCGAAGCATGTACATGATGCTTTTAACTATACGGGTTATCACGTGCAGTATGATGCTGAACGTATCGGGTTGCCTTTTTGTAGTGATCAAAAAATAGGTTATTACTACCGTATCACAGCGAGAGCAAAGCAAGCCCAGCAACAAGCACTTGTCTTGCAAACGACTTACGCTAAAAAAATAAACAAAAAATGTGCGGAGAATGAAGAAAAGTCCATAAAAGAAGGTCGTAGTTCGTGGCGAGAGTTAAATCAATATTAAACGGTTTAAAATTCTAACGGATGATTTGAGCGTATGTTGTATTTATTATTTAGTTTAGGCATTGTTATTCTAAGCGTAATAATTATCTTGAGTATTCCTTTATTGCGTCGTTCTTTATTAGTAAAACCGTTATTTCCTTATCTGAAAAAAGCGCTCCCATCTATCAGTAAAACGGAAGAAGTGGTTTTAGAAGCCGGCGATATGTGGTGGGAGAAAGATTTGTTTCGTGGCAAACCGGATTGGCAGGCGTTACATAAGATTCCTTTATCCATATTAACGGCAGAAGAACAAAGTTTTTTAGATAATCAGGTAGAAGCTTTGTGTCATATGTTGAATGACTATGAAATTCTAACTAAATATCACGATTTGCCGCCTTCTGTATGGGATAACATAAAACAGAACAAATTTTTTGGCATGGTTATTCCCAAAAAATATGGCGGATTAGGTTTTTCTGCTTTAGCACATTCGAGTATTGTTTTAAAAATTGCAACGCGTTCTGTCAGTGCCGCCGTCACCGTATTGGTTCCTAACTCCTTAGGTCCTGCAGAGTTATTACTGCATTATGGTACTGAGGATCAGAAAGATTATTATTTGCCTCGCTTAGCGACAGGTCAGGAAATCCCTTGTTTTGCTTTAACCTCTGTAAAAGCCGGTAGCGATGCAACGGCCATTACAGATAGTGGCATTGTATGTAAAGGAAAATACAAAGATAAAGAAGTTTTAGGCATTCGACTTAATTTTAATAAACGTTATATTACTTTAGCGCCTATTGCCACCGTGATCGGTGTTGCTTTTAAATTATTTGATCCGGATCTTTTAATTGGTTCAAATGTGCAGATAGGCATCACAGTGGCTTTAGTACCTTCTAACCTGGAAGGCGTTGAAGCAGGACATCGTCATTCGCCCATGGGGCTTGCCTTTTTGAATGGTCCTATACGCGGCAAAGAGGTTTTTATTCCACTCGATTTTGTCATCGGTGGCGAAAAAATGTTAGGCCAAGGTTGGCGAATGTTAATAGAATGTTTATCGATAGGGCGTGGTATTTCTTTGCCAGCGGTGAGTGCGGCACAAACCCAATTGGCTTATAGAATGACAGGCGCTTATAGCGTTTTAAGAGAGCAGTTTAATCAGCCGCTGGTTAGGTTTGAAGGTGTAGAAGCGGCACTGGCGAGAATGGCTGGGTTAACGTATTTAATGGAAGCAACACGTCGATTCACAGTTACTGCAGTGGATGCTTCACTAAAGCCAGCATTGGCTTCCTCTATCGCAAAATATCACATGACAGAGTTTGCGCGTACTATCGTTAATGGTGCCATGGATATTCATGGCGGACGTGGGATTCAGTTAGGGCCGCGTAATTATTTAGCACAAGGCTATATCGCCATACCGATTTCTATCACGGTGGAAGGGGCTAATATTCTGACACGAAACCTGATTGTATTTGGTCAAGGCGCTGTGCGTTGTCATCCTTTTTTAATGGATGAAGTCAAAGCGATTCAAAAAAATGATATTCGAGTTTTAGACAAGTTGTTAGCGAGTCATGTTTGTTATGTGTTTAAGAACTTAATAAAAACATTCAGTTTTGCGTTTGGGATAGGACGTTTTTTTGTGAAAAGTCCTTTAAAAAAGTTCAGATATTATTATTGTCAATTATCGAGGATGTCTGCCGCCTTGGCGTACGTAACCGATGTCACCTTGTTAGTGCTAGGTGGAAGTATAAAACGTAGGGAACGTCTCTCCGCCCGTTTAGGCGATGTCTTAAGCTATCTTTATCTTGCTTCGAGTGCGCTGCGTTATTACCAGGAATATGCTTCCGCAGAAGATGATTGCTACTTAGAATGGAATTTAAAGTACTGCCTTTATCATATCCAGATCGCTTTTGAGAAGTTCTTTATGAACTTTCCTTCATATTTTTTAGGCCGATTATTACAGGGTATTGTTTTTCCTTTAGGGCGATCCTTTCAACCCGCGAGTGATAAACTGGATGCACAATTGCTTGAACCGATGAAAAAAATTTCTGCATTTCGTGATCGAATGACACAAGATTGTTATCTAAGGCTAGATAAGAATGATATAACAGGACGTATGGAACTTGCTTTTACAGAATGGATGAAGATAGAGACGATTAGAAATAAAATCAGGCAATTAAGAAAACAAGGAATAGATAAATCATGGAATATCGAGCAACAGCTGGAATACGCGGTAAAGCATGGCATGCTTAGCCGTGCTGAAGTAGAACAATTCCTTGCCGCTGAAACGTTGCAACAAGACAGCATGCAGGTCGATGAATTTTAATGTTTATTTATACTATTTACGAGCTTTTTAGATTCAGTTAAGAAAGCAGTAGAGGGATTATGCAGTCAAATGTGAGCTCAAATTTTGCACGGCCAGTTTATATTGTGGATGGCATGCGTACACCTTGGTTAAAAGTGCGTGGTGAACCAGGGAAGTTTTCGGCTTCGGATCTAGCGGTTCAAGCCAGTCGTTATTTGTTGACACGCCAAGCGTTTATCCCAGAACAATTGGATGAAGTGGTGACAGGTTGTGTGATGTCTAGTCCGGATGAAACGAACATTAGTCGTGTGATTGCTTTACGTTTAGGTTGTGGAAAGTCGGTACCTGCTTATACCGTGCAAAGAAATTGTGCGTCGGGACTACAGGCCTTAGATAGTGCTGCCTTAGATATTGCTTGTGGACGTTATGATCTGGTTTTAGCCGGTGGTACCGAAGCGATGAGCCAGGCGCCGTTATTATTTAAGCAACAAATGAGCACTTTTTTAGCGCGTTGGAATTCGGCTAAAAGCTTTGCAGCACGGTTGCGCGTTTTAAGTCAGTTTCGATTAAACTATTTAACACCGATTATTGCTTTATTACGTGGATTAACCGATCCGATTGTAGGTTTATCCATGGGACAAACAGCAGAAATCATTGCCCATCGATTTGGTATTACACGCAAGCAAATGGATGAATGGTCATTACAAAGTCACCACCGTTTGGCTGCTGCACAGGATGCTGGTGTTTTTAAAGATGAGATCAATGCCATTTACGACGAAGATAATCATTATTATTCGTATGATAATGGTTTGCGTAGGGATAGCAGTTTAGAAAAACTTAGCACATTAAAGCCTTTTTTTGATAAACCCTTTGGTTTAGTGACCCCGGGTAATAGTTCTCAGGTAACTGACGGCGCTGCGTTTTTAATTTTAGCCAGCGAAAAAGCCGTGCAGAAATATCGCTTGCCAATATTAGCACGCATTGTAGATGTGGCGTGGGCAGCGGTTGATCCCAGCGAAATGGGTTTGGGTCCTGTACATGCGGTTTCCAGCTTATTAAAAAAGCAGCAACTTGCTTTTAATGCCGTTAATTTTTGGGAAATTAATGAAGCCTTTGCTGGCCAAGTGCTGGCTTGTTTAGCGGCTTGGAACGACAGTGCGTATTGTAAAACAGAGTTAGGGTTATCTCAGGCATTGGGAAAACTTGACCCATCGATTATTAATATTGATGGTGGTGCGATTGCAATGGGTCACCCTGTAGGCGCAAGTGGTGCACGAATTGTGTTACATCTGGCGCATATTTTAAGGCGAAAACAAGCGCGTTTAGGCATAGCAACCTTGTGTATTGGTGGTGGGCAGGGTGGTGCACTTTTACTTAAAAATGTAGCTAGTGCAAAAGGAGCGGCATGATGGAAACAAATACGCAACATTGGCGACTTGAGCAGAAGGAAAATATTGCTTGGCTTTATTTTGATAAAAAAAATAGTGCCGTTAATACCATCGATAAAAGTGTATTAATTGAATTAGCATCATTATTAACAGGCATTGAAAAAGATAAATCTATTCATGGTTTGATTATTACATCGGGTAAAGCGAATAGCTTTATTGTAGGCGCGGATATTCAAACTATCAGTTTTTTAACGAACGAAAAAGAAGTCTTTGATTTTATTCGCCAAGGTCAATTGGTGTTTGATCAGTTGGCCGCCTTAAAAATGCCTACCGTTGCGTTGCTCAAAGGTTTTTGTTTAGGCGGTGGCTTGGAGCTAGCGCTTGCTTGTCATTATCGAATTGCTATTGATAATCCGCAGACACGTTTGGGGTTACCCGAAGTTCTATTAGGTATTCATCCAGGTTGGGGTGGTACAGTTCGTTTGCCGCGTTTATTGGGCGCTGTTAATGCATTGCAGCTAATGTTAACCGGAAAAATGCTATCCGCTCAAGCCGCTGCTAAAGTGGGTTTAGTTAATTGTGTTGTTCCCGAACGACATGCTGAAACAGCCGCTTTATATTATGCCCATTTGCAAAAACGATCGGCGGGATTTAGTTGGAAAAGTTTAAGTAATCTTGCATGGATAAGAAATGGTATTGCTGCACTTTTTCATCGTCGTCTAGTGGCGAAGGTAAATCCACAACATTATCCAGCGCCTTATCAAATGTTAGCGCATTGGCGACAAGTTGGTGTATCCGATAAAGCCTTTTTGGATGAAGCAGAATCCTTAAGCCAATTAGCGATGACGCCCACTGCACGTCACTTAATTCATATTTATTTTCTACGAGAACGTTTAAGCCAGCTTGGTAAAAAATATACTGGGACTTTTAAACATGTGCATGTAGTGGGGGCTGGTACGATGGGCGGTGATATTGCCGCTTGGTGTGCTTTGCAAGGTATGGTCGTCACTTTACAGGATAGAGAACCTAAATATTTAGCGCCGGCTATAAGGCGCGCTTATGCTTTATTTAAAAAACGTTTAAAAAAACCGCGTGCTATTCAAATGGCAATGGATAGGTTGTTACCCGATGTGGCGGGTTATAGCATCCGTCGTGCCGACTTAGTGATTGAAGCTATATTTGAAGATTTAACGGTAAAACAGAATTTATTTCGTCAATTGGAAGCACAAGTTAAGCCTGATACGATTTTAGCAACGAATACCTCCAGTATTGTATTAGAAGAAATTCAACAAGGTTTAAAACAGCCCGAACGTTTAATTGGGTTACATTTTTTTAATCCAGTTGCAAAAATGCCTCTGGTTGAGGTAGTGCAAGCTAAAATAAATTCACCCGAGGTGATTGAAAAAGCATTGGCATTTGTTCATCAAATCAATCGATTACCATTACCCGTAAAAAGTTCACCAGGATTTTTAGTCAATCGTTTATTAATGCCTTATTTATTGCATGCGGTATTGTTGTTGGAAAAAGGAATCCCTGCGCCAGTGATTGATAAGGCCGCACTGGATTTTGGTATGCCAATGGGACCTTTAGAATTAGCGGATACAGTAGGTTTAGATATTTGTTTAGCCGTGGCGAAAATTTTACATCAAGCTTTACAATCCCCGCCTCCGCTCCCAGAAGGTTTAGAAAAAATGGTGGCGAGTAAACGTTTAGGGAAAAAAACCAAACAAGGTTTTTATCGTTATGATAAAAAAGGGCAAGCGATTAAAGAAAAAATTCCGGATGATTACAAAGTGCCAAACGATTTAATTGATCGTTTAATTGATCCAATGATAGAGGAAGCGAAGAAATGTTTACACGAAAAAGTAGTTGAGGATACTGATTTACTAGATGCCGGGATGGTTTTTGGTACCGGTTTTGCACCGTTTAGAGGTGGATTGATGCAATACGCTAAAGAGAATAAAAAAATATAATAGTTGAATAAAAATTTATTTTGCTTCTTGCAAACGCGCAATACGTAATTCAAGCGGTGGATGACTGGAAAATAATGCACGAAACCCAACGCTTTTATGGGAAATTTTTAAAGTAGATAAGGAAGGGGCTCGCGTATCTTCGGGTTGCATATTGCGTTGTAAAGCTTGTAAGGCAGAAATCATTCTTTCACGTCCCGATAAATTAGCACCGCCTCTATCTGCACGATATTCTCTATAACGCGAGAAGGCGGCGACTAAAATACTACCTAATAAGGTAAATAAAACATCAAATACCATGGTGAGCATAAAAAACATCGGTCCTGGTCCTACAGCAGATGCTTGATCATCATTGCGGGTTGCGCCGCCTGCAGAAAGTGCATAGGCAAAAATACGCGATAAGAAGAGAGCAAAGGCATTAATGGTACCCTGAAGCAATGTCATCGTGACCATATCGCCATTCGTTACGTGTGAGATCTCGTGGCCTAATACACCCTCAATTTCATCTCGATTCATTTTTTGTAATAAACCACTCGAAACCGCTACTAATGAATTATTTTTTGTGGGTCCTGTAGCAAAAGCATTGAGCTCAGGCGATTGATAAATGCCAACTTCAGGTAAGATTTTTAAGCCTGCTTTACGCGCTAAGCCATGCACAATATCCAAAATGTTTCGTTCTTCTTCAGTTTTTGTTGCGTTAGGATCGATGATCTTGACCCCCATACTTTTTTTAGCGATGAATTTAGACATTAAAAGTGAAATAAAGGCGCCGGCCGTTCCCCAAAGCGCACAAAAAATAGCAAGTGATTGATAATTAATGCCATGTGAGGTGAGATAAGTGTTAAGCCCAAGTAAAGTCGTTACGATAGAAATAGTGGCAATAATTAAAACGTTGGTTGCTAAAAAGAGTAACACGCGTGAAAACATATAAGGTGCTCCCGAAGTTTTTGTATGCGAAATCTGTTGATTAAATTGTAGGATAATTATCGGTTGAAAAAAAGAAAGGAAATTTTTTGTTTATAAATTATACAAAAATAGCGTGCTAGATTGCTGTGCATAATGACGAGCAATAAAAAACCCCGCATGAAGCGGGGTTTTTTTAGGTAGTTGAGTAAGAATGTTTCTTACATCATTCCGCCCATACCACCCATTCCGCCCATGCCACCCATGCCATCAGCCGGCATACCGCTGCCTTCTTCCTTCTTAGGAAGTTCGGCAACCATACATTCGGTTGTGATCATCAGGCTAGCAATAGAAGCTGCATTTTGTAGTGCAGTGCGGGTTACTTTAGTTGGATCTAAGATACCCATTTCTATCATGTCGCCGTATTCACCTGTGGCTGCATTGTAACCAAAGTTACCTTTGCCAGAACTGATTTTGTCGACAATAACAGCAGGTTCAGAACCAGCGTTAGTTACAATCTGACGTAAAGGCGCTTCAAGTGCATTGCGTACAATACGAATACCCATGTCTTGATCGGTATTACTACCTTTTAAATTAACAAGGGTGCTGAGTGTGCGGATTAAAGCAACACCACCGCCAGGAACCACACCTTCTTCAACCGCTGCACGTGTTGCATGCAGTGCATCTTCTACACGCGCTTTCTTTTCTTTCATTTCGGTTTCAGTTGCTGCACCTACTTTAATCACTGCAACAC
Organism: Rickettsiella endosymbiont of Dermanyssus gallinae; assembly: GCF_019285595.1. Classification (NCBI taxonomy): domain Bacteria; kingdom Pseudomonadati; phylum Pseudomonadota; class Gammaproteobacteria; order Legionellales; family Coxiellaceae; genus Rickettsiella; species Rickettsiella endosymbiont of Dermanyssus gallinae. The sequence continues at coordinate 1,573,556 of NZ_CP079094.1, read as the reverse complement.
CGCCCGATAATTTAGCTAAACGCTCTTGTAGCTTTTCACGGTCGTAATCAGAACTGGTTTTTTCGATTTGTGTTTTGATTTCGGCAATACGACCTTCAATTTTGTCTTTTTCACCTTGACCATCAATGATAGTAGTATTGTCTTTGGTGATGACAACGCGTTTTGCAGAACCTAAGTCTTCTAAAGAAGCTTTTTCAAGATTTAATCCTACTTCTTCAGCAATAACGTTTGCTTTGCTGAGGATAGCAATATCTTGTAGCATTTCTTTACGACGGTCACCGAAACCAGGTGCTTTAACAGCACAAACCTTAACAATACCGCGAATGGTATTTACCACTAAAGTCGCTAAGGCTTCGCCTTCTACATCTTCAGCAATAATTAATAAGGAACGACCTGCTTTTGCAACACCTTCAAGAATACCTAACATTTCACGGATGTTAGAAATCTTCTTATCAACTAATAAGATGTAAGGATTTTCTAATTCACAACCCATGCTTTGTTGGTTGTTAATGAAGTACGGAGATAAGTAACCACGATCGAATTGCATACCTTCAACCGTATCCAGTTCATTTTCTAAACCGGAGCCATCTTCTACGGTGATAACGCCTTCTTTACCTACTTTTTCCATTGCTTTTGCAATGATAGAACCGATAGCGATATCGTTATTGGCTGATACGGCACCGACTTGGGTAATGGATTTGATTTCGTGACAAGGTGTAGAGAGTTTTTTAAGTTCAGCAACAACCGTAGTAACAGCGGTATCAATACCTCGTTTCAGATCCATAGGGTTCATGCCAGCGGCAACCGCTTTCATACCTTCGCGTAAAATAGCTTGTGCTAAAACAGTTGCTGTCGTTGTGCCATCACCGGCTTCATCAGACGTATGGGAAGCAACTTCTTTAACCATTTGCGCGCCCATGTTTTCAAATTTGTCTTTCAGTTCGATTTCTTTTGCGACTGAAACACCGTCTTTTGTAATGGTAGGTGCACCAAAGCTTTTGTCTAAAATAACGTTGCGACCTTTAGGACCCAAGGTTACTTTAACCGCTTCAGATAATATGTCGACACCACGTAGAATAGAAGCACGTGCTTCTACACCAAATTGTAAAACTTTTGCAGCCATTTATTAGTTCCTCTGAAAATTAAAATTGATTATTTCTTCATGATTGCCATGACGTCATCTTCACGCATCACAATGTAGTCTTGATTTTCAAGTTTGACTTCGGTACCTGCATACTTGCCAAATAGAATTTCATCTCCGAGTTTAACGGATAAAGGCTGAATTTCGCCTGATTCAAGACGTTTACCTGGACCTACAGCAACAACGATGCCTCTAACAGGTTTTTCTTTGGCTGTATCGGGAATAACGATTCCGCCTTTGGACTTTTCCTCTTCAACAGCTCGTTTAACGATAAGACGATCTTGTAACGGTGTAATCATTTCGACTAATGGTTTTTCTAATACTTCACTCATTCAGATTCTCCTTAAGAATTATTACTATCACAACGGAGGATATACAACTAACCCATATTAAATAAGAGGCTAATCATAATGATGTTTGGTAAAGAGCACAACTGCCCCCCAACATCCTTTATATGGGGAGCAAAGGGTTGGAATTCAAGTCATTTCTTTAGGCACAGTGCCTTAATTAGTGGCTAAAGCGAAGGTGGGGGTCTTCTGTTATCATTGTTTTACTGGATTGCCACGCGCTTCGCGCTCGCAATGACGAGTAGGTATTATAGAAATTTGAAGGTATTGTCATGAATAATAAGCAAATTATACAGACGAACGAGGCCCCTCAGCCCATCGGTGCATATTCCCAAGCGGTTCGAGTTGGTGATACCGTTTATTTGTCCGGTCAAATCGCATTAGACGCAACAGGTAATTTCCTTGAAGGCGGCATTGAGGTACAAACCAGGCAGGTATTTAAGAATTTAGCGGCGGTTGCTTTAGCGGCGGGCGGACAGCTAAATCAATGTGTAAAGCTAACTATTTTTCTAAGCGATTTAACGGATTTTCCTGTTGTTAATAGCATCATGGCGGAACACTTCACAGCACCTTATCCAGCAAGAAGTACGATTGAAGTTTCAGCGTTACCCAAAGGGGCTCGTGTAGAGATAGAGGCTATCATAGTATTTTAAGATGCGTTTTCTGCCGATGTAGCATGATTATTGCTAACGCTATTGCGCAAGTACCAGAGTAGACCTAATCCGGGTAAACAGGCGGCTAACGATAAGATAAAAAATACCGGCCAGCTAAAGTAGGTCACAATCAAGCCCGCAACAGGGCCAATAAAAACACGTCCAACGCTTGCTAAAGCTGAAAATAATGCAAACTGTGTGGCCGTATAACGATGGTCACATAAGCTCATAATAAAAGCGAGGAAAGCGATACCCGCCATGGCATTGCAGAAGTTATCGGTAAAAATAGCAAACACCAAAAAGCCATAATGATGACCGACTAAAGCGAGTTGTAATAACGCTAAAATAGCGCCAGCCTGTAAAATGCCAAAATAAAATAACGCCGTAAATAGGCGTATACGTGTCATTAATAGTCCACCCGCTAAAAGTCCTAGCATGGTGGCAACGAAGCCAATTCCTTTATTAACAAAGGCAACAGTGGTTAATGAAAAACCCAAGCCACGAATTAAAAAAGGCGTTGTTAATGATACGCTGAGCGCATCGCCTAATTTATAAAGCACAATGAATAGCAAAACGAGCCAAGCCGATTTTCTACTTAGAAATTCTTTAAAAGGTTCAACCACAGCCGCATGTAAACTAGAAGGAGGCGTGTTTTGTTGCTGATCGGTAGGGTTTTCACCAAACCAGCTGGCAAAAAGACCAATGGTCATAAGGCCGGCCATGATTAAATACATGGGGCGCCACCCAAATTTATCCGCTAATACCAATGCCAATGCACTGGAAACCAGCATACCTATTCTATAGCCCCAGCTTGTCAGCGTGGCCCCTAAGCCACGTTCATAAGGCTTAAGTACATCGGTTCTATAGGCGTCAACCGCAATATCTTGTGAGGCAGAAAGAAAGGCAACTAGAAAGGCGAGGCTGACTAATAATGAGGGACTGGTTTGAGGATCCGCTAAGGTCATAGCGGCAATGGCAAGTAATAACGTAAATTGCGTGATAATCAGCCATCCGCGTCTACGTCCTAATAGAGGGGGTATCCAGCGATCCAGCAAAGGTGCCCACAGAAATTTATACACATACGGTTGTCCAATCAAACCAAGGCTGCCAATGGCCAGAATACTGGCGCCAGTTACTGTAAACCATGCTTGTAAGGTGCTTGCGGTTAAGGCGAGCGGTAAACCGGATGAAAACCCTAATAATAACGTAGCAAATAAATTCCGTTTGTTAAGCGGGGTTGGCATTAATCGGGTTCTCCTAATATACTCTTCGCACTTGAACTTTCGGCGGCGTTCCCGCTCGATTCGCAATCCTCATGTATGTTGTATACATTCCGGTTGCTTCATTCTCGCGGCGCCTTGCCGAAAATCCCATTGCTGTGAGTCTAAAAAAGGAGGCTTTGCTCCCTTTTTTAATTAAATGCAACTATTAATTAGCATAATAATCTGAATCAGCTGTGACACGTGAAGGGCCGCCCACGCCATATTGTATGAGTACACGTTGGCCGCGATGAAAGCGGGGTCTCTGTCCTTGTACAATAGAGATTAAAGATTTGTTATGTAATCTAATAACATATTCAATACCGTTTTGGCGGGTTAACCCTTGTTGAACGTGGCCGCCGGCTATCCCGCCTAAAAGAGCGCCGCCAATACCAGCCGCTAAACTGCCGTTTCCTTGACCTATTTGTGAAGCAGCAATGGCACCTAAGGCACCGCCTGTGACGGTACCGACACCCACGCCTGTTCCACTATCAGAGACTCGAACGATACGGCTACTGATGACAACACCTTGAGCCACACGCTGTATTTGTCCTGCATTGGCGGCGTTATAAGTATTGGGTGACAAAGAGGGTGCGCAACCCGGCAATGTCATAAGGCTGAGTAATGATAATAAAAAATAATGTGTAACTTTCATAATAGACCCTTAATTATAAGCCCCATTTTAAGATAAAACATAGAGCTACTTATATTCAGGCTAATATAAGCATCCACCCTTTTTCCGTCAATGCTCGCCTATTCATATTAGAAGGAAAATAGAGGCTAATAAAATGAATACTTAAGCAGAATTGAAAAGTAATTCACGGCTTCGAATGCTTTTTCCTTCTAGCAAATGGTGTAATGCAAGCCTAAACAAACGTTTGGCATCGAATAATTGATCCGGTGTAGTCCACTGTTCATGATAAATAGCTAACAGGGATGCGCCAGAGAAGAGAAACATTTTGTTAGTCACCGATGTGTTTAAGCAAATAAATAATCCCTGGCTAGGAATAAATTGATAATGTTGATCCGCTAAAATGGGTTGTTGAGTTTGATTATCTTGATTTAAATGTAGCGCATAGCCTAACTCGGCTAATAATTGTTTTTCAAATAAACGTAATACGACGTTGGGATTTTGTGGCAGCGTTGTTAATGCGGTTTGATAGGCTTGAAAAAGTGCAGGGTGCGGATCGTAACGATAAAGTAAACGCATTAATAATTCATTAAGATAAAGTCCACAAATTAAAAGTTTGCCGCTTAACTGTGGTAAAAAAAGTCCACTGGGCTCTGCATTTAATAAATTGAGTAGTTCTGTTTTTCCTCGCCAAGAGAGCGATAAAGGAACAAATGCTTGTAATAAACCTTTAAAGCGCGAATTTTTACTGCGTATGCCGCGTGCTGCTTTTGCAACAAGACTGATGCGTCCTTGTGATACTGTAAATGCATCGACTAATAAACTGGAATCACGATAAGGTTTTGTGTGTAAAATATAAGCAGGTTCAAATTGTGCGGTGTTTAACATAAGCGCTAAATAAATGAGATGTTCTGTACAAAAAATAAACTTATCTTTTTAATAGTTAATAACTTCCCCTTCGCATGGAAATCCAGTAATATCCACTATATAGGGCCATTTTTTTGTCGCCTATCAATATATAGGGTGAATGTCTGCTAGACAATATCAAAAATTCCTACTACAAATCTGAATAAAAGTTCGTTTATTATTTTACTTAACTTGCTATTGTAGCAAGGGGAGCAATTGCATTGGCTGAAATTATTGTTATTACATCTGGAAAAGGTGGCGTGGGTAAAACGACAAGTAGTGCCGCTATCGCTGCAGGTCTTGCGTTTCGTGGATTTAAAACGGTGGTGATTGATTTTGATATTGGATTACGAAATCTAGATTTGATTATGGGATGTGAACGCCGCGTCGTTTTTGACTTTGTTAATGTGATTCGTGGCGAAGCCAATATTAAACAAGCATTGATTAAAGATAAACGACTTGAAAATCTTTTTGTGTTACCGGCTTCGCAGACACGTGATAAAGATGCGCTAAGCAAAGAAGGTGTAGAAAATATATTAGAAGAACTGAAGAAGGACTTTGATTATATTATTTGTGATTCTCCAGCCGGCATAGAACGTGGCGCAACCTTAGCGATGTATTTTGCGGATAGAGCCATTGTAGTCAGTAATCCTGAAATTTCCTCCGTGCGTGATTCGGATAGGATGTTAGGCATCCTAGATAGTAAATCACGACGTGCTGAGTTAGGTTTAGAACCTATTAAACAGCATTTATTATTGACACGTTATTCATTAACACGCGTTGAAAACGGCGATATGTTAAGTGTAGATGATGTATTAGATATTCTTTCTATTCCTTTGTTAAGTGTTATTCCTGAATCGCAAGCGGTGTTGCGCGCATCAAACTCCGGTGTGCCAGTGACTTTAAATGGCGAGAGCGATGCGTATCAAGCCTATGTCGATGCGGTTTCCCGTTTATTGGGCGAAGAAGTACCTTTTAAATTTGTTAAAGCACAAAAGAAAGGTTTGCTACGTCGTCTCTTTGGCCGTGAGGAGGTAGCGACATGACTTTATTAGACCGACTATTCCGTAATCGAACCAAAAATACTGCATCACTGGCGAAGGAACGCTTACAAATTATTGTTTCGCATGAGCGTAGAACCGGAACAGATAATGATGCTGATTTTTTGCCCAAGCTACAGCGTGAGTTAGTAGAAGTGATTGCTAAATATGTAGATATTGATCAAGACCAAGTTAAAGTCGAGCTAGAGCGTGCTGGAAATTGCTCTATTTTAGAGTTAAATATTACACTGCCTAATGCAGCAGAGATAGCAGCGGGCCAGGGCGAACTCACTTAACTTTTTGGGATTAAACGTTTTTCTCCTGGTTTTGAAACGGCGACATAAACCAGGATAGCGTCCGATACTTTTATCTCAGCGAGCTCCGTTTCACCTTCTCTATAACGTTCCGCGTAGACTTCAACCTTAACCGTCATGGATGTGTTACCGACTTGTATGACTTCGGTGTAAAAACTGGCGATGTCATAAATAAATAAAGGTTGTAAAAAGTTTAATTCTTTCACAGAACGGGTAACCACAGGGCCTTTAGAACGGCGAGCCGCCGCAATAGCGCCCGCGATATCGATTTGTGACATTAACCAACCGCCAAAAATATCGCCCGATTTATTCGCATCATTCGGTCGGGTTTTAACACGTAAGGTAGGATCTAAGTGATGGGTAGGTTTCACAGTGCGGCCTTCTTGACAAAAGAAGCTTTGAGTATAGCAGATGCAAAATGATACTACTGTTTTACAGGCTTATTTTAACCAGTCAATCAGTTCAAGAGGCGTGTTAAGCATAGCGCTCGCGTTCCATGACTTAAGTTCGTTTTTGTTAGGAATATAGCCATATAAAGCAATTAAACTGTGCATGCCGGCTGCATTGGCCGCATCAATGTCTCGTTTTGCATCACCGATATAAACACAATTTTTGGGTGTAGACTTAACACACTCACAGGCATGTAATAAAGGTTTAGGGTGGGGTTTGCTATAGTTAAGGGTGTCACCAGCAACAATACATTTTGCTTTTTTGAGCAAAGAAAAATGCTCGATTAAGGGCATGGTTAATGCCATTGATTTATTAGTAACAATTCCCCAGGCAACGTGGTTTGTTTCTAAGTGATGAATGAGTTTATCCACACCAGAGAATAATTGGGTTTGTTCACAACTGTGTTGGCTATAGTGTTCTATAAATTGCTGGCGTAAATCAGGAAACTCAGGGTCTTTTTCGCTGATATTAAATCCTAATTTTAATAAACCCGCTGCGCCTTCCGAAATAACAGGGCGAATGACAGATAATGGTAGTGATGGATGTTGTTGCGCTAATAACAGCGCATTGAGTGTCGCGGCTAAATCGGGGGCCGTATCTAGTAAAGTGCCATCTAAATCAAATAATACAGCCTCAATTTTTTCGGAGCGGTGTGGTTTTACAGACATGTTAAATTTGCTTTTGAAAAGCGGCAATATAATTGACACGTATATCATGACTTAGCGTAACGCGAGGGATGAGTGGATTATAATGAATACCCTGTAACTTTTTTAAGCTTAGGCCGGCTTTGCGTGCTGCCATGGCAAGCTCTGAAGGGCGAATAAATTTTTTGTATTGATGCGTTCCTTTAGGTAAAAGGTTTAACACATATTCAGCACCCAGGATCGCGGTTAAATAAGCATAAGGATTGCGGTTAATGGTAGAAAAAAATAACCAACCATTGGGTTTGACCAGATCGCTACAGGCTTGAATCAGCGAAAGGGGATCGGGTACGTGTTCGAGTAATTCCATGCAGCAAGCGCTGTCGAAATAACCCTTTTGCCGAGTTGCTAAGCTTTCTACATCGTCGACTAGATAGTCAATGTTGAGTGCATTTTCTTTGGCGTGTTGATTTGCAATCGCTATGAGCGCTTCACTTTTATCGATTCCGGTGGCCTGAGCGCCCTTATGGGCCAGCCCTTCCGTTAATAGCCCGCCACCACAGCCAATATCGATTATTTTCTGTTCCTGTAGCGGGGCATAGCTTTCTATAAACTGTAAGCGTATAGGATTAATCGCATGTAAGGGCTTGCAAGGGCCTGCAGGATTCCACCATTCTTCAGCTATTGTAGAGAATTTATCGATTTCTACTGGATCACTATTCGACATAAAAAAGGAACTCACGCATTGGTTTTTCATAGAGGGCGTATTACAATAGTCTACATATACCCCCCATCGTGTGTCTATTGGTTATTACAGGAGTAGTAGGAGTTAGGATAACCCCACCCAGTGACTATGGGGTCTGACTCATGCGAAGAGTATATTTATTTTAGATCCATATGAATAACCTTACCGACCATGCTTATCGTGACGTACTGAAAAAAATTTCAACACTGGCTAAACAAAAAATAGCAGAAGAGCAGATCCCGCTTTTTACCGCCTTTATACAACAATATTACGCGCACACTGATCTAGAGACGCTACAAAGTCGCTCTATAGAAAGTTTAGCCGCCGCTGTCGTAGCGCATTGGAAATTGGCTTATAAGCGGTTACCCGGCCAAGATAAAATTCATGTTTGTAATCCCAGCGTAGAAAAAGAAAATTGGGAAACCAAGCATACTGTTGTGCAATTAATTACAGGCGATAAACCGTTTTTGGTCGATTCGACCCGAATGGAGATTAATAGACAGGGCTTCACGGTATTTTTTACCATCAATATAGGCGACATAAAGTTACGACGTAATGCTCAGGGAGAGATTTTTGAGATTTTAGCGAATGATGCCGCTTTGCCTGATATGCAAGTTGAAGCATTAATTTATATGGAAATTGACAAAATCTCTGATCAGGATGTTCTGGAAAAACTTGCTCATAAGCTTGAAAAAGTGCTTGCACAGGTTAATCGGGTTGTAACCGATTGGCCGGCCATGTGTACCAAAATGGATGAATGTTTACAGGAGTTAGAGAAAAATTCTTCTCTTTCCGATCGGGAAGATGTCGCTGAATCAAAAGACTTCCTAGCCTGGTTATTAAAAGATCATTTTACCTTTTTAGGCTGCCGTGATTATGAATTAAGTAAAGATCAGAAAGCATTGCGTATGATCAAATCATCCGGTTTGGGTGTGTTGCGGGATGAAAGCCAAAGCAAAGAAGAAAAACCACTGACAGAGTTACCACCGGAAGCACGACGCTTAGCTTTTTCTCCACAAGTGCTGGTTATTTCTAAAACAAATACTAAAGCGAGAGTTCATCGACCTGTTTACGCGGATTATATTGGTGTAAAGCGATTTAACGAGAAGGGCGAGTTAATTGGCGAACGTCGTTTTATCGGTCTTTATACGTCTACGGTTTATCATAGTGATCCACGTTATATCCCTTTGCTACGCAGAAAAATCCAAGTCGTTTTGCAAAACTCTAATCTCCCGTTAAAAGGGCATGCCGGTAAAGCCTTACTGGATATTTTATCGAGTTTACCACGAGATGACTTATTCCAAGCGAGTACAGATGAGTTGACTCGATTGGCTTTGGGTATTTTGCATATACAAGAACAACGCGCGGTACGTTTATTTGTACGTCAAGATACGTATAGGCGTTTTATTTCTTGTTTAGTTTATATGCCAAAGGAAAAATTAAATACCGAACTCCAGAAAGAAATGGAAAAAATTCTGGTGCGTGAGTTTTCTGGGATAGAAATTGGTTTTTCTACGTTGTTTGGTGATTCAAACCTAGCCCGGGTACATTTCTTAATTAGAACGGATCCTAAAAAAGAATTAACATATGACGTCAAAAAAATAGAAACGCAACTCATCGAAGTGGCTCGCTCTTGGCGAGAAGAATTACGACAAGCCTTAATTGAGTATTACGGTGAAGATCATGGTCTACATTTAATTCAGAAATATAGCTATGCCTTTCCCAGTGGTTATAGGGATACATTTCCGCCCAGCACGGCCGTGCATGACATTGAACATATAGAAAGGATTTCACCGGAACGTCCCTTAGAGATGAATTTTTATCATCCTAAGGATACAACGGCAGCGCCTTTACGCTTTAAGCTGTTTCAAGTCGGTAAACCGATTATTTTATCGGATGCGCTACCTGTTTTAGAAAATATGGGTCTGCGGGTTATGGATGAATGGCCCCAAGAAATTACGCTAGAAGATGGCCAACGTGTTTGGATTAATGATTTTGGTGTCAAGCCTGTTCAGATTGATTCAGTCAATGTTTCGCAAGTCAAAGAAATTTTCCAAGAGGCGTTCCGTAGAATTTGGTTTGGTGAGGTAGAAAATGATGGATTTAATCGTTTAATCCTAGCCGGCCAATTAACTTGGCGTGAAGTTTCCATCTTAAGAGCTTACACTAAATATTTACGTCAAATTGGTGTACCGTTTAGCCAAAGCTATGTGGAAAGCGTGGTATCACGCAATGCAGATATTGCTAGAATTTTAGTTAAATTATTTAAATATTATTTTGATCCTAGACGTCAAGGCGAAAGCGATGCTGGGAGCTTTATTGCAAGTTTAGAAAAGAGCTTGCAAACAGCATTAGATGCTGTGGTGAGTTTGGATGAAGATCGTATTTTGCGTCATTTATTTGAAGTGATGCGAGCAACTTTACGTACTAATTATTTCCAAAGAGAGCCGAATGGTAAACCTAAAAGCTGGCTTGCATTTAAATTAGATCCGGCTCGAATTAGTGAGCTTCCATTACCACGGCCGATGTATGAAGTGTTTGTTTATTCACCGCGTGTGGAAGCCGTGCATTTACGCGCAGCCAAAGTCGCCCGTGGTGGTATACGTTGGTCGGATCGTCGTGAAGATTTTCGTACCGAAGTATTAGGCCTTATGAAAGCACAGCAGGTTAAGAACGCCGTGATCGTTCCAGCTGGCGCTAAAGGTGGATTTGTTTGCAAGCGATTACCTGAGAGTGGTGATCGCGAAGCCGTTATGAACGAAGTGATTGTTTGTTACCAAACATTTATGCGCGGTTTATTAGATTTAACTGATAATTTGCAAAATGGCGTGCTGATTCCTCCTCAGGATGTGGTGCGTTATGACGAAGAGGATACCTATTTAGTCGTGGCTGCCGATAAAGGAACCGCTAGTTTTTCAGATATTGCGAATGCCATTGCAGCTGAATATAACTTTTGGTTAGGTGATGCATTTGCTTCCGGTGGTAGCGTAGGTTACGACCATAAGAAAATGGGTATTACGGCGCGTGGTGCTTGGGAATCTGTTAAACGTCACTGTAGAGCATTGGGTTTAAATCCAGATAAAGATGATTTTACGGTGGTTGGTATTGGTGATATGTCAGGCGACGTATTTGGGAATGGGATGTTGTTGTCGCGGCATATTAAACTCGTGGCGGCATTTAACCATATGCATATCTTCATTGATCCCAATCCAAATCCAGAAAAAAGTTTTGTAGAACGTCAACGTTTATTCAATTTACCGCGTTCTAGTTGGCAAGATTATAAGCCGGCTTTAATTTCAAAGGGAGGCGGGGTTTTTAGTCGTTCACAAAAATCTATTCCTTTATCAGCTGAAATAAAGCAGTTATTAGATATTAATAGAGACTTTATAACACCGGATAGCTTGATTCGAGCTATCTTAAAAGCCAAAGTAGATTTATTGTGGAATGGTGGTATTGGTACGTATGTTAAGGCATCGACTGAACGCAATGTCGATGTTGGCGATCGAACCAACGATAACTTACGTCTCAATGGTAATGAATTGCGTTGTCGTATTGTTGCTGAAGGTGGAAATCTTGGTTTAACCCAATTAGGGCGGATTGAGTACGCGTTAATTGGTGGCTTGATCTATTCCGATTTTATTGATAATTCAGCGGGGGTAGATTGTTCTGATCATGAAGTCAATTGTAAGATCTTATTAAATGCCGTTGTGACAGCCGGTGAGATGACCGTCGCGCAGCGTAATCATTTACTCGGTGAAATGACGGATGAGATTGCTAAACTGGTTCTTTACGATAATTTTTGTCAAACACGAACGATTAGTCTGGCTGTCGCACATGCGCCACAAGATTTAGAATTACAGCGACGTTATATAGAAGAGCTAGAACGTGATGGTAAGTTAGATAGAAGCTTAGAGTTTTTACCGGATGAAAAAGGATTAATAGAACGTAAAGCCTTAGGTAAAGGATTAACTAGCCCTGAAATTGCTGTCTTATTAGCTTATACCAAAATATTGGTTAAAGCGGAGCTATTAGAGCAGCATACTTTAGATGAAGATTATTTAACTCGAATACTGGAGTCCGCTTTTCCAAAACCATTACGCGGTCGTTTTTCTAAATTTATGCAACAGCATAGCCTACGTCGCGAGATCATTGCGACTAAAATTAGTAATACCATGGTCAATGACATGGGTGTTACCTTTGTCTTTCGTTTGAAGGCAGAAAGTGGTGCAGATATTGCTTCCATTGCACGTGCTTATGCCATTGCACATCAAGTATTTTCTTATGCAGAGCTGGTTAACCTGGTAGAAAATTTAGATGATGTCGTCGCACTTGAAATACGCTATACGATTATGCGACAAATCAATCGCTTAATGCGACGTGCGACCCGTTGGTTTATCTATAATTATAAAGATCAGCTCAGCGATATTTTAGGTATGGTTAGCCGATTTAGTGCACCGATTGTTTCTTTGCAAGAAAAATTACCTCAATTGTTGATTGGTGAAGAAAAAGAACAATGGGAAAAAAGTGTACAAGGGTTACAGAATACGGGTGTGCCTGAGGCAGCAGCAAAACGTCTCGCGAGTGTTGATCATGAATATGCCTTGTTGGATATTATTGAAGCCGCGCAAAAAAATAATTTGCCGCTGACGAATGTTTCTGAACTTTACTTTATGATAAACGAGAGCTTTGAGTTTACTTGGCTGCGAGCACAAATTGTGAAGCAATCCATCGAAACGTTGTGGGATACCTTGGGTAGGGTTGCGTTACTAGATGACTTAGATGTGCAACAGCGTCGTTTAACCGTGGCTATTTTGCAATGTGTGGTAGATAAACAAGGCAGCAATAGTGTTTCTCTAGAACAATGGGAGAATGATAATCCCCTATTTTTGAGTCGTTGGAAGCGTCTGTTAGCAGATTTGCGTAGTACCAGTGAACTTAAACTCATGATGTTTTCTGTTGTTGTGCGTGAGTTAGTGAGTATGGTGGGAAGCTCGAATAGCGCTTTATCGCAAACGGAACAGAAGTAAGTCGTTATCTGAATGTTGGTTGACAATGGCTGCAATAAACCGTGCTACGTTGTGCAATAGTAATAAGCTGTAAAATGGATTGGCACCGTAAACAGGGTAAATCTGCTCTACCATACACTTGTAGTTCTTGACTGAAATAGCCTGGTTTTCCCAGGCTATTTAAAAAATCTTTTATACTGCTACCGCCTTTTTTAATAGCACGTCGTAAAATGCTTTTAATGGCAACCACGAGTTGTTTTAATTGCATGGGCGATACGTTTTTTGCAGGTATGGTGGGGTGTATGCCCGCAACAAATAATGCTTCCGTTATATAAATATTACCCACACCTACGACGATATGTTGATCCATCAATGCGGCTTTAATCGCGATCTGTTTGTTTTTCAGCTGTGTTTGTAAATATTGATGATTAAAATGACGCGTTAGTGGTTCTACACCTAATTTTTTAAGTAAAGGATGGCATTGTGGATTATCATCTGTCCACAACAGTGCACCGAAACGACGCGGATCAGTAAAACGCAACAGATAATCGTTGTCGAAGACGATATCGACATGGTCATGTTTATCTGCTTTTACCGGCTTATTAAGTACCTGTAATCGTCCCGACATGCCAAGATGTAAAATCACGGTGCCTAAATCGGTGCATAATAAAAGATATTTGCCACGTCGCTGGAGTTGGTTGATCCTATAGCCTATTAACTGCTGCAAACTAGCTTTAGGAATCGGCCAGCGTAAGCTAGGCCGACGAATAATAACCTTTTGGATAGTTTGGTTTTCAATAAAAGGTTGTATTCCGCGTAGTGTGGTTTCTACTTCAGGTAATTCAGGCATTAGCGATTTTTTGTTAATGGTAATAATCGAGGATTATACTCTTTTATAACCGCTATTAAAGGATAGGTGCCATTGCGAGCGCTTGTGGCACTCCAATGACGATAAATTTTCCTTTACGAAATAGTCGTCCTATTCAATTGGCTCGATGTAACTTGATTTTCAGCACGGCTATCAAAGTCAGAAATAGAGATAGCTTCGAAAGTCCTATTAATTTGATCGAACGATTCTCTAAAAAACGTGGACTTAGTGGCTGTTTTATCTAAATAGCCTAGGTTCTTTTTTTCTGCTGCAGAAGTTGTATCTTCTAATTTACAAGTGAGTCGCTATGCTCCCGAAGAATTTCGGCCATCGTGTCCCCGAAATTCGTTCGCATGACGCGACTGAAATTAGGCCGCGATACGTCCTGCGTCCGGCACGCACTCACTCCTTCGGAGTTCATGCCCGTGCCTCCCACAAATGACTTTACGGCGTGATGCGTTTCCTGCTTCGCCCGTCAACGCACGCCTATCGCGGGCTCTTCGACTTCGCATTGCTTTCACAATGCTTTCCTGTCTCATCGATTGATGCCCAGGCATTAGCGGGCCATAAAACGAGAGCGATGACGGATAAATATAAAGAAGGACATGAGCCAAAATGGACAGAGGTAGAAGCCGGATTAAAACTAAATTTCGTTACTACGGAGAAGCAAGCTTAAGATATTTTTTAAATAGTTTTGACAAAATATTGACAAAATTTTGACAAAGAAACTTAAAGAGATATTCAGTAATGGTATAAGTATTTGATTTTAAAGGATTTTATTGGTGGGCCGTGATGGGTTCGAACCATCGACCAATAAATTAAGAGTCTAATATCTTTACCTTAAGTTATTGAAAAAACAGCACTATTATAAACAGGGCGACCCTTACAAATGTATAATAATGGCGATGTGTGTCATGTTCAGTCGCGCAAAAGTCGCGCAAGGATTTTTAAGGATAAGTTAGAAAGAAAAGAAATATGATTAATGTATGGTTGCTGCCAACATTTCTACATCACAACCCGTAATGCGTTTAATCTTCTCAGGGGGCAAACCTTCTTCTAGCAGGTTTTTGGCTATACGGAGACATACTTTATCGGAGAAAGCTAAAGCGGCTCGATCCATTAAGTCTAAAAGTGCTTCTTGCTCTTCTGTAGGATAACCCATTTCATCAAGAGCTTCTTTTAGTCTGGTATCAAACTCGGGGTTAAGGGAATAACGCATAAAACTTCCTTGTTATTTTATCGATATTAATTTTCTAGCTCAAGGGGAGAAAATTAGGCTTTCTCTAGCTCAGTTAAAGCGAGGTCGGGTAATTTAGTTACTTTCTTTATTACATCTAAAGCGATGCCTTCAGCTAAAAGGCCTTTAGCCATCTCATAGCGCTCTAATTCACGCCCCTGTTGTAGACCTTTTTTAAGACCCTTCTCAAGACCATCACGTTCAAAACTTGTCGTATAAGCCATGTTTTTTTCCTCCTCTAATGCATGGAGTTTCTGTTTATATTCTAATTCAAGATTCTCTGGTATGACTAATGCCCAGTCTATCACCTTGAGCAAATTTATTACATTATCCCGCCCACAGCCCCTATCATATAATCGGCGGGTCAGGTGAAATTTCATGAGGGATCGGGTTTTCGGGTCTTTTTTAGTGTTTAAGAAAACTAAATGAACCAAAACTACCATTGCAAAGGGGTTAGTAGAAATCTCCAACTCTTGTCGTTTATGATCATAATCAAGAAGTTTATGTGTCCAAAAATTAAAGCTTATGACTGGAAAGCCAAAAACTTCCCTTTCATAATTTTCAGGGTGCCAATTTTTATTGCTATCGGTCAGAATAGCCAAGGTTAAAATGGACTGGTCATACTTTGAAAACAATTTGCAATAATATTGAAATAAACGTTTAGGAAATTCCTCTTCTTTTTGGCTTTGCACTTCAATATGGATTAGTACAACTTCCTCTTTTCCATCTAAAGATTTAACTTTGACCAATTTATCAACAAACGTTTTTCCAATCATTGCATCAGTCGTAATAGACTGTAATTCACTATCTAATGCTTCATAACCAGATAGCCAGTCAATTTTTTTAGCAATAACAGGATAGAAAAACTCTATAAACTCTTTGAAATAGGCATCTAAAATGTCTTTCCATGCTGAATCTTGTTCTGATCTTACCAGCTTTTTCTTTTTAAGAGACATGATTATTCCTTGTTCTTATTTGAGTAAGTAAAGTGTATCTAGGAATGTAAAAAAGGTAATATTTGATTTATATTTTGAATAACATATTATTTTTTATATATATTTTTTTGATAAAAAATGACTGTTGAATAAATTATATATTGACGCTAGTATAAAAATTCATAAAGAAGGTGCGTCCCCCAAGGTGAACTAGACCCTGAGGACAAACACAACCAACAACCTTAGATTAGTAAGGAGTCAGTTATGACCGCACACGTCATTAGTTTAAATCAATTTCCCGACCTAGAACAGCCTGCCCGTAATTATCAATTTCAAATTAAAGGTTTGATTCGGCAATTAAAAGAACTTATAGATGAAGCAACTAAGCTTTTATTTCCCATACAAGTTAAATACAACTCTAGCGATAATCTATTAAAAAGTGGCAATATCGCGCTAATGGATATTAAGGAGTTGCATAAACTTTATTCTAAAAGGTTGCTTGGAGTAGAAGCGATGGTGACCGCGCTAATTATTCGTAAAAGAAAATTAAATGAACTCTATCAAGATTCTTTCAGTCCATTGCTAGAAGAGAGGGATTAAATATAAGACCCCTCAACTTAGCATTGAGGTGTCTATTTAAATCCTTATTGATTTCCTAACCGCCAACCCCGTTGGGGTGACAGCGACGAGTGCGCAAACACTGTCGCTGTCTGGCACTTATCTCAACAACCTATAGTAGTAGGAGAGTCGAGCATCATGCCTGTATCAAGCTTATCTCGATCGAATGATCGAATCAAATTTAATATCACATATGTGAGCATAAAAACTTATCTATTTTTAAAGTTTTTTCATATCACATCAGTGAATATTTTAAATAATCCTATTTTGATTAGAATAAATCCAATACAAAAGAAAAAAGCGCAGAAAATCGCGCTTACCGTGTTAAGAAAATTAACACTCACCAATGATCAACTATTCAGGAGTTGAGAATGGCTAATAGCACATCAAAACTAAAAAAAGCTAAATTCAAATTAGCCGCGATAGAAGAGCCTTATTATGAGGCAGCCGCCTACGTTATGTTACTTACCGAAGGCATCCATAATCCAACTGTTGAAGATGTTTTAAAAGCTAGAAATTATCTTTCAAATACCTATTTGGGTCTGTCAATTCTTTTAGCACCCGCCATATCAGAGAGGGATATCCGGCTACTCTATGATGCAGCTTGTGGAATAGAAACAAAAGCCTCTGCACGATCATTAAATAGTAATTCAGCGAATCTTCGGCAAAAAAGGTCACACTTATTTAAAACATTGAATGTAAAAAATGCTGACCACGCTGTTTATAGATTAACTCATATGGGTTATTTTCCCCCGAAACAGTTATTTACTCGGTCTATTAATTTAGAGGAGACAGATGATATCCCCTCTAAGTAAACCCATGTTCCATAAAAGAATGATAAGAGAAATATTTATGCCACAAGCCAGATTTAAAGACTCGATCCGACTCATTGTGAAGACAAGCAACCTGACTTTATAAAAAAACTACTACTCTGGTATCAATCAGGAGGAATTATGGCTAAGGATATCGGTAAAGATGGTGAGGGTTTACAAGAAGTAAGAAAAGATGATTTTTTAAACAGGATGCCAAATCATAACTATTTTGCTAAAGACCTTAATCTTAGATATATCGCTTCAGAGTGTAGTGATTCAACGGCCATGTATGCTGGTGTTGATTCGCCTAAACAACTACAAGGGAAATCCGATTATGATTTAATTTGGGCTACCTCAGCAGAGTCATTTGTTATAACGGATAGGCAGGCATTGGCAAATCAACCACAAATTAATCATAAAGAAACAGTGCTAGTCCAAAATGGATTTCATGATTTCCTAATAACAAAAGTAAAAATGTATAACCGTAGAGAGGAGGTAGTCGGAGTTGTAGGGCTTAATATTTGTGTAGATAATTTTACTATTTCTGAAAGAAAAGGGAAATTAGATATTGAGCAAAAAAGATTAAATTTAGGAAAGGCTTTTCATAACCAAAATTTAACACGAAGACAAACTCAAGTATTTATAGGGATAATAAAAGGACATAGTGCACTAGAAATAGCCTATACTTTAAAGCTTAGGCTTAGAACAATAACAACAATTATAACGGAACTACAAAGTATACTTCAATGTACAAGTAGAGCTGAAATAGTATTAGTCGCTGTTAAGAACGGTTGGCATTTTTTAATAAGCGATAACCTAATTTATAAAAAAAATTAATCAATTTATCTTTACATTATTTTTTAAAAAAATTTTATAAATAGTACTATTCCACACTATACATTCTACCAATAAAATAATAATAGCGCTATATAACGGTGTTTTTTATGTTTTATACGTTTCATAATCCTTTTTCTAATAACTTTTAGTCAAAGGACATGAAAATGGAGCAACAAGAACAGCAAGAACAACAAGAAGTAATAGAAAATCACCAAGTAATAAAAGAAGCCTTAGTGGTAGAAGACGATAATATTTGCGAGTATTTACTATGTAATTATTTATCTAATCTAGGCTATCGAGTTGAAGTAGCTAACAAAGCTAGCACAGCCATTCAGCTTATACAGAGTAAATCATATACGCTAATTATAACCGATTTGGGTTTGCCCGATCAGTCGGGCGAAGCAGTTATACAGGCGGCGCGTACGTGTGAACTTAACCAAGCAACACCATTGATTGTTTGTAGCGCGCACGGTGATTTACAAACGAAAAAATATTTAGACTTAGGTGCAGATAAGGTGTTAGCCAAACCTATTTTGGGAGAAAATTTTGCAGGGACTGTTGAAGAATGTTTTTTAATCCCAGGATACCAAAGAAAATTTTATTACCAAATTAAAATTTTATTAAAACAGTTAAAAAAACTTTTACAAGAGAAAGAGCAGCTATTTTTTTCAGGGTTTGAAATAGATGATTTCATCCAATCTCTGCGGCATATTACACAAAAGTCAGCTCAAGTCAGGGATGAGTATCAACAATGGGCAAAAAAACTAGGTTCTAAATTAGTATAAACGAACGCTATTAAATTTATTTCCGGTTAGGAGGCACTCTATGGGCAGAGTGCCTTATCACTTATTAAGGTTATAAAAATAAATTTATTTAATACAAAAACTATAGATAGTTTGGTTTGGGAAATGGGGACCTACATCGTAGATAGTTTGAGAGAGAACAGGTTTAGAAATACTATTAGTAATAGTGAAGTAATCCTTTGACGTAAGATAACGAATAAAAAAATTAGCTTCAGTTTTTGATTCTGTTTGCATAAGATAATTTGGTCTTAGCCCAATGTTAGCAATAATATCAAAAGTGGCATTCAGTAGCTCATAAAGTTTTTCTTTATTCGGGGACAATTTTTTATGTAAGGTACCATGTTCTACAAATAGAATATGAGCGCTAGAGCTACAATGATTTATACACTGAATTAGATTTTTCCATCTATTTTGAAGCGCCACATGATGTAAAGACCAGCGAGCAATAATAAGATCAAAGTTTAAATTTTTTTGAACAAAAAGCTGTTCAGGGGTCAAATAGTGAACAGCTTCGCTCTTGTTAGCATAAGGGTCTAATCCATATAAAATAACATTTTGACATAAATTATTGTCTATCAAAAATTGTGCTAATTCTTTTTCATAGGTGCCTTCGTCTAAGCCGAAGCCAAGTAAGTTAACTGTTTTTCTTCTAGGTATTTTCATTAAATGCTGTTTTACAGCATCATCGGACAATTTGTTATGAGCTTTAAAGGAATTTAACGTCTTTTCTTTGTCCATGATGATTTTGTTATAAAAACAGAATTTAATGAAATCTAAACAAATAAAATCTAAGCTTTCTTTTCCAAGAAAAAATGAAAGTAAAGTATGCTTTTTCGTTTGAGCATAATGGCCTAGCCAGGAAATAAAGTAATTGTAAAGATAATTATCTGCCAAAGTACCATCAAGTTTATAGAAGGCATCTTTTAGGGGTTCTATATCTATTAGTGCTTCTAAAATACTATCGATATTTTCCAGATCAATAGAGGAAGAAAGGCCGTTAAAAAAATTATTAATGTACATCTTATTTTTATATGCTTGGATAAAAAAAACATAATATACTATAATCTGCCAACTTAATTTCAGTTGAATTATATAAATTCACTCAAAAATAAGAATAAATAATTTATGTAGCTTAACATTAAAAATGACTTTATCTAATTGTGTAGATTCTCAGCACCAGTACTTTTCTTTCAGATTTACTCCACTTGAAATTTTAGAAAAAATTCTTGACAAGGCGGTGAAAAAATCTGATTTTTCCCTAAAGAATGTAGGAATTGTATATATTCATCATGCTTTAGCGACGTCAATTAATGTAATTGACGCCATGATTCGTTTAGGCGCATTGCCTCAAAATATTTTTGTACTAGGGAAAAAATATTCTGAATGTAACGCCGTTGTGGAGAATATAAAAAAATATGGGGTGTATTACCAAACTTGTTCTGAGCAATTAGGATTAGGTCAATTTGGATACAGTTTTACGCGTGATATTAATTGGCTTTGGAAACAAGTTCATGATTCATCACCCGAAGTGGAAAATATACTGATACTCGATCACGGCGGTTATGCCACTAGCTTTGTTCCAGCACCAATTCTGAGGCGATACAAAGTAGTAGGTGTAGAAAAAACGACAGCCGGATTAATAAAGTTGAGTGAATATGGATTACCTCCTTTTCCATTGATTAGTATGGCTACTAGTGCAACAAAAAAAATACTCGAATCACCTTTAATTGCGGACGCTATTACTGACAAGCTTTTGTCCTTAATTTCTAAAAAAATAGATATGGTATGTGGTGTCATTGGGTATGGGGCTATTGGCAAGGCACTTTCTGAAAAGTTACTTGCAATGGGGTACCAGGTGATAGTGTACGATTGCAATGCAGTGTCATCGATTGCGCTAGGGGTTAACTATACTCATAATTTATCACATCTAATAGATGTTTCTGATTATATTTTTGGCTGTACAGGGCAAAATATTATTAAAGACTTAGACCCTATCCTTTATTCCGAAAAAGACAAAACAATGATAAGTTGCTCTTCTGAAGATAAAGAGTTTTTATCTTTACTTAGGGCAATCCAAAAAGAGGGCAATACAAGCGTAGTTAATGTATTAGACGAAGTGCGGTATACCACAAGAAAAGGGGGGGTTATTCGCATTCTAAAAGGCGGTTTTCCAGTTAACTTTGATAATTCAGGCGAATCTGTTCCGAGAGAAGATATTCAATTAACGCGAGCCTTAGTACTGTGTAGTATTTTGCAAGCTACTCAATTTTTTATTAAAGGCGAATTATTGGGTAAAGCAGGCATCTATGCGCTGGATCCAAGTTTACAGGCTTTTGTGGCTACTCAGTGGTTAAAGAAGCAGCCAAATGGTCGTTTTTCAATGCAGACTATTAATAACTTTCAACTTCCGGATTGGATATTAAAGAATTCAGGGGGGGAATGTAAGCCTTGTGGCGCCTTACAGCACTACATTAGTGAATATAACTCTGTATAATTCAAGGTCAGTTTTTGTGCTCAAGGGATTAAAAAATGAAGAAAATTCTTAATAATGAAACATCCTCTTTAAAGAAGCTTATTGAGGAGCAAAAAAATGAAATCTCTCAGCTAAAAGCTATTATTGATGATCTGCCAGGAGATGTTTATTGGAAGCATTTTTCTAATGGAGAACTAGTGTATTCGGGGATGAATCACGCAGGTGTTGAAAGTTTGCAGAAAATGGGTTTTAAATGGAAAAAAGAAGATATTTTAGGAAAGTCAGATGACAATTTATTTGATAAAGAAACGGCTAAAATCTTTCGATGAGACAGGAAAGCATTGTGAAAGCAATGCGAAGTCGAAGAGCCCGCGATAGGCGTGCGTTGACGGGCGAAGCAGGAAACGCATCACGCCGTAAAGTCATTTGTGGGAGGCACGGGCATGAACTCCGAAGGAGTGAGTGCGTGCCGGACGCAGGACGTATCGCGGCCTAATTTCAGTCGCGTCATGCGAACGAATTTCGGGGGCACGATGGCCGAAATTCTTCGGGAGCATAGCGACTCACTTGTCAAAAAACGATTTGGAAGTTACCCATAGTAATATTTCACGAACGAGTGAAGAAATAGCCATTTTACCTTCCGGTAAAAAACGTACACAACTTTCCACTAAACGTCCTTTATTTGATGAAAAAGGGAATATTGTCGGTATTTCAGGAGTTTCTATTGATATTAGCGAGCTCAAAGATACTCAGACCGCTCTTCAAGTTGCCTTAGTAAAATCTGAAGCTGCCAATCAAGCAAAAACTGCATTCCTAGAAAACATGCGGCATGACATTCGAACGCCGTTATCAGGAATTGTTGGCTGTGCACATCTGATTCAAATGCAACAAGGTCTTCCAAAAAAAGTGACTGCATTTGCCGATGATTTAGTGCTATCAAGTGACGCTTTATTAGGATTTTTGAATAAGATCATGGAAAGTATTTCCGTGTCTAGTGGTGAAGTTCCCCTGTTGAGAAAGCAATTTAATTTAAAAGAAGATTTAGAACAAATTGTACGGCTGAATAAACCACAAGCCGTCGTAAAAGGTTTGGAATTAAGCTTAGATTATGATGAGACAATTCCATCTTATTTGCGTGGTGATGGCATCCGTGTGCAACGGATTATATTAGAGCTGTTGACTAACGCTTTAAAATATACCAATAAAGGTTCGATTAAAGTCAGAGCTTGTTTAATAAAAAATAAAAACCATGAAGTCACGATTGAATTACGCGTCAGTGATACAGGTATGGGTATCCCTGAAGATAAGCATAAAG
Organism: Rickettsiella endosymbiont of Dermanyssus gallinae; assembly: GCF_019285595.1. Classification (NCBI taxonomy): domain Bacteria; kingdom Pseudomonadati; phylum Pseudomonadota; class Gammaproteobacteria; order Legionellales; family Coxiellaceae; genus Rickettsiella; species Rickettsiella endosymbiont of Dermanyssus gallinae. The sequence continues at coordinate 1,550,525 of NZ_CP079094.1, read as the reverse complement.
AGGTTTTTGACCGCTTTACCCGCTTAATACCTTCGTACAAGGGTCTTTATCCAGGAACAGGCTTAGGGTTATCGGTTGTTAAACAATTTATCGAAGACATGGGTGGTGAAATTCATATTGAGAGTGATGTAGGGAAGGGTACAACGTTTATTTGTGTCATTCCTTTTCAAGAATCGTTATCCAAGGATGAAACCCCTGCAGGGGCATCGAAAGCATTAAAAGAAAATGGTATTTTACCGAAAAAAAGTGAAGCTGATAAATCATTAGTGGCTGAAGCTGTTAATGCTAATGGAAGCCATGTGTTAGTGGTTGAAGATAATGCGATAGCGGTCATGGTAGCACAAAACGTGCTATCAGAACTTGGTTGTCGAACAGATACAGCGCCCGATGGAAAAACGGCGTTAGAAAAAATAGAAAAGAATCACTATGATCTAATTTTAATGGATATGGGTTTACCGGATGATGATGGTTGTGAAGTAACCCGGCGTATTCGATTAAAGCAATGGCAAAAAAACCCATCCGTACCGATTATTGGGTTAACAGCGCACGTTGAGAATGAAAAGAAACAGCAATGCCTAGCCGATGGAATGAATGCGGTATTTAATAAACCGCTGACACCTGGAAAAGCCGCTGAGATATTAAGTGCTTTTATATCACATAAAGACCAGTCCCAAAGAGTAATCCCTAAAGCAGCGGATTCTCTACAATCTAGTTCTCTTTTAAACATTGAACAAGCTGTTAAGCTGATAGGTAAAAAAGAAGTTGTTAAAGAATGTTTAGATTTACTGGCAAGTAGTCTTAACGAAGATTTAGAAGTTATCAAACAAGAGCATGAAAAGAATGATTGGATAGCGATTAGAAATATGGCACATAAGTGGAAGGGCGGAGCAAGTTATTGTGGTGCAAGTCGTTTAGAGCAAGCTTGTGAACAGCTAGCGGCAGCATTAAGAAAAGAATCGCCTGAAGGAGAGGCTGAAATGCTTTATCAGCAGTTAATTCAAGTCGCAGAAGAAACTAAAGAAGCCGCTATGAAAGCTATGGGTTCCATCTAGCTTTTAGGCAATAATTAGATGATAAAACGTATTATATGTTAAAAGCAAAGGAGTTAAATAGTGGAACAAAAAAATTTTATACGGGTATTTCCTACTTTAAGGGTATTATCTTTTCTTTATAATATATTCCTTTCCATTTTTTTCATTTCATTTGTTTATCTAGTTTTGAGTACATAAGAAATTTATAAAAAAACGAAGGAGAATTTTTTGTGAAAAGCCTATGTGTATTTCTTGGTGCAACCATTCCTCAAAATCCAAAATTTTTAGAAGCTACATTGGCTCTAGGGAAGATTTTGGCAGAACGAAAAGTTCAGCTTGTCTATGGTGGTGCAAAAATTGGGTTAATGGGGCAATTAGCTGATGCCGTTCTAGCGAATGGTGGCAGAGTAGTAGGTGTAATGGCTACTGTGCTGGAAGGAGAAATAACCCATGACGGATTAACTCATTTACATGTGACTAATAGCTTACAAGAACGAAAGGCGATGATGGCAGATTTATCTGATGGATTTATTGCTATGCCTGGTGGTTTAGGCACCTTTGAAGAGATGTTTGAAATTTGGAATGCCCGCAAGATTGGGGCAAGCAAAAAACCGCTAGGTCTTTTAAATATTGATGGGTATTTCGATTTTACTTTTGCTCAACTTGAACGAGGTGTTAAAGAGGGATTTGTTAGTACCTCACATTTGGCATTAATTAAATGTTGTGATGATCCGGTAACTTTGCTGGATTTGATTTTAAGTGATAGGGTTGCGTTTACAGAAGAGGCGAGCGTAGTGCCAAGGATGAAAGTTAGTTAGTAAAAAACCTCAAGCCTAAAGAATTCAGAAATCGGAAGACTTTATGAAAGGGATGGATTTACAAAATCATTATGCACTTAAATCGGCTGATGAGGTCAATCAGATTTGCACACCGTTGCAAGACATTGGAGTTAGCTATTTCAATTATCTCAAAATTTATAAAGATGGCTCGCGTGAATTATTGACTAATGATGCGCCTTGGATTGATCATTTTTATCAAAATGCACTCTATTTGACAGCGGGGGCAGTGGATGTTGAGCATCTTTTGCCTAAAGGCTATTTCTTGTGGTCTGAACTTGATTCAGCGGATCCGGCCTATAGTCAAGGAAGGGAGTCGTTTAACATCGATAATGGGGTTAGTTTTGTCATCAAGCGTGATGATGTAACCTATCTTTACATTTTTGCATCAACTAAAGATAACGTTCATATTAATAACTACTATGTTAGGAATATCGATCTTTTTAAACGATTTATTCAACACTTTCAAGACAGGGGTGCTGATTTAATTAAGCAGTCAGCAAAAAATAGAATATTTTTACCTGAACGACAAATTGTAAATCCTAATCGTTTTAAGGATATTGAGGTATCCCTCGAAACTAGAACAGCTTTTTATAAAAAAACAGAGATGGATAAGTTCTATCTTTTAAGTGCATCAGATGATTTATATCTTACGCCTAAGCAAGCTGAAGTTGCTGTTTATCTTGTTGCTGGGGCTACCGCTAAGCAATGTGCGCGTTACCTTGGTATTTCGTATCGTACTGTTGAGACATATATCGAAGAAATGAAACAAAAAATTTTCAAAGTTTTAGGTATTAATTTGAGTAAAGATGAGTTGGCAATATTTTTGAAAAAAACAGGAATTCAAGATGTCGTATTCCCACACAAATTCAACCAGCATGCTGAAGAGTAACTTAGGACTGAAAGGTTGGATTGTTTGTTTTGTTGCTTCTCTTTTCTTTTTATTTGAATTTCTTCAGGTCAATATGTTTAGTTCAATTGATCCTGAGGTGATGAAAGCTTATGGTCTTGATTCAACCCAATTAGGTTTTTTATCATCTATTTATTTTTATTCGACTGTCGTTTTTTTGCTACCTGCAGGCTATCTTTTAGATCGTTTTTCTCCAAAGAAAATCATTTTGGTTACGTTAATTTTGAGTATTATTGGGATTATTGGATTCGCTCTTTCATATGAATTATGGCTGGCAGCTGTTTATCGGTGTATTGAAGGGATTGCAAGCGCATTTTGTTTTTTAGGGTGTTTTAAGATTTCAACAAATTGGGTTCCGAAGTCTCGATTAGCATTGGCTACCGGATTAATTATGACTATCGCGATGTTAGGAGGGGTGTTAGCACAAACTCCCTTAATGTTGCTTGTTGAAACATATGGTTGGCGAAATGCGCTTCTTATTGATGCTATGGTGGGTGCTGTGGTGGGTATTGCTATTTTATCAGTCGTGAAAGATTCACCTGATAACAAGAGATATATGCCAAATTTAGTTGAAACAATCAATTACTGGCATGCTTTTAAAAATGCTGCTTCAAAAGTCAGTAACTGGTCATGCGGTATTTACACGTGTCTTATGAATTTACCCATGATGTTATTAGGGGCAATTTGGGGAAGTTTATTTTTAATGCAAGCTCATTCATTTGCTAGAGCTGATGCAGCTACTATTGTTAGCATGATTTTTATTGGAACCATCGTTGGTGCTCCTATTGCTGGTTGGGCATCTGATTTTTTATGCAAAAGAAAAGCTGTAATGTGGTTCGCAGCGTTACTATCTTTGATTTTGACAGTTTTTATTACCTATCAGCCACATTTAAGCAAGAATGCTGAATTACTTGTTTTCTTTTTAGTTGGATTTATTTCAAGCGCTCAAATATTAGGATACCCAACGGCCGCTCAGAATGATCGAATAGGAATTCCTGCTATGTCAGCAAGTATTGTCTCATTTACGACGATGAGTGGATATATTGTGTTTATGCCACTTTTTGGATGGGTAATGAATATTGCTGCACCGCATACTACTATAAATGGAGTAGCGATTTATACTTTATTTAGCTATCAGAATGCTTTGTGGATTATTAGCGTTGGCTTATTCCTGGCTTTTGTTTCAGTTTTCTTTATACGTAACCCTGAGTTTTCTCCTAAGTCTATCTCTTTTCAATACCCCGTAGTCAATACGGGTGCCAAGTCTTAATTTTAATCTATACAATTTATATAGATTAAATATTAATTGATCTTAGAAACACCCCATAAAATTTTGTTTTAAGCTGTTGTTTTTTATCATCAACAATAATTTTTAAATAAAGTTTAATAATACGGAGATAAAAAGGTGCAGTTATATAAACAACAAGAAAAGGAAAAACACCACTTTTTACCTGCTTTATTAGTTGAAGATGATGTTGTTTGCCAGATGGCAATTCATTCTCAGTTAACTCATCTAGGTTACCAGGTATATGTGGTTAAAACGGCAGAAGAGGCTATTAACCTAGTTAGTAATAAACTTTATGCTTTAATTTTAATTAACTTAGGCTTACCTGATCAACCTGGTCAAGCGGTTATTCAAGCAGCTCGTGACTGTAATTTAAATAAATCAACACTCTTGATTGCTTGTTCAACACATATTGATAAGAAAAAGGAAGAAACATGTCTAGCATTAGGGGCAGATAAGGTACTAACAAAACCTATTCTAACTAAATTGTTGATAGAAGCTATTGAAAGGAGTTTATTAAAGGAAGGCTCCTAAATAAATTTCGGCTATTTCCACAAATCTTGCTGGGTTAGTGCTACGTTTTAGCTGGATAACAATAGGAATAATGGATTGAATGTAGGTGCGTAGGTTTTCTTCAGTTGAAGATGAACGCGCTTGCTGCATCATAAAAACGAGCTGATCAAAACAACCTTGCGGCGTATCGGCATGTACTGTGCTGATACTGCCTGGATGGCCACTGTTCGCTGCACGGAGAAACGACCATGCCTCTGTACCGCGTAACTCAGATAATAAAATACGATCGGGTCTTAGGCGTAAACAGGCTTTAAATAGCTTTTTTGCTGTAATGGTTTCATCATCTTCATTAAACAATAAATGAACGGTATTAGGCTGATTAATCTTAACCTCGCGCGTATCTTCTAGCGTGATCAACCGTTCTGTGTCCGGAATCAATTTTAAACACGCATTCAGAAAGGTGGTTTTACCTGTGCCGGTTCCACCGCTAATGATCATATTTTTTTTGGCTTTTATTGCTACTTTTAGAAAACCAAAAACGTCTTTCTTGGCATGTAATGTTTTGAGTAAATCTGTTGTTTGTGCATACGTGCTTTCATTTGCAGCGGCATATTGGTCAAAAACTCCACTGGCTTGATAATCCTCTAAGCTCATATCACGCCGTGAATGACAACGAATCGAAAAGATAATCTTATTTTTTTCACAGGCAGGCGACATCACACATTGTATTCGTTCGCCGGTAGGTAAATAACCGGAAAGCAAAGGATGAGGAAACTGCTTATGATTAAATTCTGCAATCAGATTTGCTAAGGTTTCAAGAAACCCGAATTCGAGTGGTTCACTGGTATATCGAGTAAACTTGCCGTTTTCTTCAACGAATACCGCGCCTGGTTGATTAATGCACACTTCGGTGACACCATTAGTTTGCAAATAGGGTTGTAACGGCGCTAAGTATTTTTCTAGGGCTTTAGTCGACATTGGTTTTTTTTAGTTAAAAAATATTCATTTTAGAATGTGTAGTTTGACTAACCGCACTAAAATCAAGGTCGTGTGCAACAAATACTTGGATCGGGCTACCTTGATTAACCCATAGGGTTGGTGGAATCATACCGGCTTGTAGCGTTTGCTGGGCTGTTTGGTTGAAACTATTGGTTATCGCCATACGATAAGCCTGTGAAGCGTTATAAGACGCATTACTATCTACACCGACATTCGATGTACCGACACCCAAGATTGAAAGCAATGCCGTTGTACCAAACTGTTGCCAGAAATGATGATTAATGGTGTCGGCTGACATTCCTGCCATACCCAGTGAATCCACACCAGGCGAAGCCAGATTTAAACTCACACCATCCGGTGTCATTAAACGTGTCCACACTATAAAAACCCGTGATTGGCCTTGTAGCATGCCACTTTTATACTGACCCATTAATCGACTGCCTGGCGGTATTAATACTTGTGATCCATCCTCTGAATAAATCGGCTGATCAATCATTGCTCTTAAATTACCTGGTAGATCAGAATTAATCGCCGTTTCTAAAATGGCATGGATCATGTGTCCTTCTGCAATCAATTGATTTAAAGCGCCCATCTTTGTGGCTTGAACAGTTTGATTGGAATTGGAAGCGGTACTGGCTTGTTGCAAAAATTGGCGGTTAGCATCCACTTCACCGGCATGCACTGTTTTATCGGATTTTACGGTAGGGCTGTTATTATTTTCTTGATTGAATACCATCATGGGTGCGGCTAAGCGTTGCTGTAGTTCTTTTTGTTTTTCTCCTAATAAAGCGAGTTGTTGTTCTGATAAAGGTTTTGTTTCGACTGAATCTGATTTTTCTTTTGATTTTTTTGGCTGGGTATTGGGTGTGGTATAACTTTCTTCGACGGGAAATTCGCTTTTGATTGTTTCTTTTTTAGCATTAAAATAAAAGTGCGTCACTAATAACAATAACAGTCCGCCGAGAATAACGAGTAGCACGCGCTTTTTATTAGTTGACTCTGCAATCTCGGGTAATCCTTCAGAGGAGGGTGTTTGTGAGGTTGGCTTTTCCATTTGATTACCTCGCATTAACCACGTCTTGCCAATCACCGATAAGCGCATTGTTGTAAATACTGGTGACACTCGACCCATGACGTAACGTAAACCTCGGGGCAGTGGTATTAACCACCACATACTTTCCTGTTACGTGATAATTAACCAGTGTCTCCTTTCGCTTTTTATCCACCACAAAAATGGCTGGCAAGTTACCTTTGAAACGGAAATAAGTAAACTGACCGTTGCAATCAAATACCTCCATAGGTGCTAAGCGCGGGTCGCCGGTGAAACTATATTTCCAGTTAATTTTTGTCGGATCACATACACCTACCGCATTACTTTGTCCCTGAGGATCATAACCGGCTACCGGATAATTAAATTTTAATTGGTAAGTGGGGGAAGCCTTGATATCGTTAGAATCTAATTGAAAGGTATAGCTATTGGCATTGGTGAGTATTGTCATATTCGTTTTGGAGGCAGCAGTTGGTTTGAGTATCAAATTATTTTTAACCGGTTTCGCTTGCCAGGCTAAGCTATCACCAATGGCTATAGTTTGTACTTCCTCATCGGGTGCAAAGACAATATGTGTTTCGTAACCATAAGCACCTTGGATCATGACCACATTATTCGGATCATAATTCACGATTTTAATATGCCGATCTGCCGCGACAGGCCGAGGCACTAAAGCGGCGCTTGCTTCATGAAGCGGGAGAATGATCATGAGGATGCAAACAAAGAAACTGAGTTTTTTATTCATTTTGTTTTCCTTCTTCAGTGCTTAAACTCACGGGCGTTACTTGGTAATACGTCACGGTAAATCCGAGTGGATTTCTATCTAGTTGCGTTTGCGTGGCTTTAACGGATTGATATTGCCACTTCACAATAGCTTGTTCATACGCGATTTGTTGTGTATTAGTGCGTTTATCACGTAACTGCTTTTCAAATCGAATAACGGCTGTGTGGTCATTTAAACGAGAAGGCCATACTTTACTTACTCTAATCGTTTTATCTTTACCGTGTTTTTGATACGGTGACGTGGGTGCATTGCTATCGACTTCCGCATCATATTGTTGACGAATCGTTGGACTGGATTGCGCCCAGGCTAATTGATACGGACGCTCTAAATCATCACGATCATAATTTTCACGATTCATCACATAGTGAATCAGAAAATAACGTGTCAATTGCCAATTGGCCGTTAAGTGTGTGGGTTCTAATTCACCTAGCTTGGTTATTTCGCCGGTCGCATGATTAAACGTATACAGATAAGGTACTTTTTGTTTGAGTGGTACTAAACAAACCAGCGTGAGGAGTGCCAGTAACAAAGTCAGTAATAATCCGGCATTACCGATGAGTGAATAACGTAACCAAACACTTTTATTTTGATAGATATCGTAACGCCAATCCGTTGCCGTTTGGTAATACGCTTGTTTCAGATCACTGTTAATTTCTTTTGTATCATGCATCGTTTTTTACTATTTTTTGTTATTTAAAAAGCAACCCGATTTAATGATTTTTTCCTTGTTGTACTGCTTCATTAATCGAGGCGTGTTTTTGGGCGGCAGCACGATTTGAGAATGCACGGCGCGCAGTGTTAAAACCTTGACCGGCTAAATTGGCGGCGGCATGAATACCACTATTCTTTAGAGCTGATTTGACCATACCGCCGACTTGGCTTAAGGCGGCTAAGGTAAGCCCTGCGCTTAAAGTGCCAGCGATGGATAAGCTTTGTTTTAATAGAAACGCAGTGACTAACGATAATCCGCCAAAAATTCCCATGGTAAAAAGATTCGGTTTACCGACACTGGCTTCATAAATTAAATCCGGTAACACCAGATGGATAACAGATAGCATCAACGCCAGGATGCCGGTGGTGATGATAGGTACCAGTGAAAAATTAAATAGTTTTCCTAACCAACTTACAAACCAACCGCGTGTGGATTCAAATAATACAAAGGTTAAAAAAAGTGGCGCTAGCGCCAAGGCAATGGCCATCGCTAATTTGGCGTAAACTAAAAGTCCTAACGCACAGATACAACATAAAAAAGTAAAGACAAAGACAGCCGCCGCACAGAAAAAAAGACGAATGCTTTTGTTAAACATCATTTTTGCAGCGCCCATACCCGTGCTAAAGATTTGATTTAATCCTTGTGCAACGGAGTCATGAGAGGTGGCATGGCCTGGGGCTTGTCCGATCATTTGTGCGATATAATTGGGTTCGTTAGTGAACACGTCATAGATCAATAAATGATAAAGCGACCAATTGGTACATAAACTACAAACAATCGATAAAACGATCAGATGCCGACAAATAGTCATTAAATCGGCATCCAAGGTACGTATGAGAAAACGATAGCCGAGTAACATAATATAAAGGGTGCTCAATGCGACTAAGGTGTTGCTATAGTGTTGTACCCATTGTTCATAGGTCGTATGCACAAAGTAGCCAATGACCTCATCAACCGCCGCTAACGTATCCGTAATAAAGCTTTCGGCAAAAAGCATTACCATGTATTAATTTTTGTTTTAGCCAGCACCATCGCATCACACGGTGCCCGTAGGGGTTCTGCGGCACAGCTCACAAGACAAATGCCTAAAAATAAAATTAAGGTGATATACGGCGTTAGTTTTGACATAGTGGATATTCCTTCATGTGTTACCTCATCGCATCAACAAAACGTGCATTCTCTAATTCATCATTGATCTCAGCTTGTGCATCAATCGCATGCTGTTGATTCATAAGCGCTAATTGACGCAATACTTCAATCTGAATCAAATTATTTTCGATGGTTAGACGGCTTGAGAGATCAACCGCTTCTTTTAAGGTAGAGGTGGTACCAATTTGTTGGCGCAACTGGTTCGTATAGTTAATTTGTTCTTGAATTTTATCGTAGCTCAATTGGCTGGCGGCTCTTGCTACTAACGCAGTTTTTGCTTTTAAGCTATAGAATTTTTGATCGGATTTGTTCGGATTAACACGATTGTAAAGTTCCACGGCTAATGGAAACTCTCGCGATAATAAACGCAGCATTGATCCTAATTGACTATTAGTATCGCCATTGACCGTACTATTTAAAAGCGAACTCCAACGATCCGCATTAAGTCCCCAAGAGTTAAAATCGTTAAATTGCCAATTTCCCCATTCCGAGTGACCAGATACTGCCTGTTGTATCTGACTATCTAAGCGTTGAATTGTCGATTGGATATCGGCCATTTGCATTTGATAATCTTTGATTTGTGACGCAATTTGCAACACGCTGCTAATGAAAGGGTCTGCATAACTCTTTAAGGGGCAAAGTATCAATAAGCTTAAGAGGATAAATTTGACCACGTTACGCCGCATGAGATTTTCTCTGCTGATGAAAAATCGGTAGCCATACAGCGGGATCATTACCCACTTCAACACGAATCCGATCCAGCAATGCCACCGTTTCTGTACGTCCTGAAATAATGGCAATCTCGTCTTCTAAACCGAGTAGGTTTGCTCTGAGTACCACAGATTCTTTACCGCGACCGTAATTGAGTAAAAAATAATGACTGTCATCGGGTAATGTTTTAATCAATTCAAATTCGCGTTCACTTAAACCAAAGCCATCAATATAAGTTTTTTGATCGGCGCTGGGATTAGGGAAAAATATCTTACAGGCCGCCGCTTCGTTAATAACCTGGTAACTTTTGATGCGGTCGTATCGTAAGCGGCCTGTGTGGCTAAACCAAAGCAATTGTTTTTCTTGCGCGGTGTACGAGATAAATCGCTGATAATATTTTTAAAATACCCGTCTTGTAAGGCTAACCAGCCTTCATCAAGAAAGAACATGCCACGTTGACCTTCCAGTTGCTGACCAAAACGATGTAATAAATACATTAAAGTCGGTGTTTTGCAGCTTTCATCCTTTAGGATATGACTTAAATCCAAGCCAATGACATCGGAATCATAATGCTGCTGTTCAAAACAATCCTGTGCATTATCAAATAACCAACTATTTTCACGGCCACTGTGCCATGACTCAAACCGTGCGCGCAGTGATCCTTTACTATTTTTACCGAAAAACGGTGCTACATGACAAAATTGTCTTTCACTTGAATCCAAACGATACAAGCCGGTAATGGCTTCTTCTATCACTTTGATATCGGATTCGTCCAATGGGTTAGTCGGTGATTTTAAAAGTTGTTTAAAGAGTTGTAATAGAAAAGTGCGGTTTTCTGACGTATCCGCCAATTGACAAGGATTAAAGCCAGTGTCCATACCTGGCTTTAACACTTCATAGATGCCCCCTAAGGCTCTAACTAAGATTTCCAATCCGCGATCTTTATCAAAGATCACACGTTTGCCGCCAAATTTCATACTCTGGGCAATCAGAAATCCAACAAGGACAGTTTTTCCACTACCCGTGGCACCCACCACCATAAAATTGCCAACGTCCTTATAGTGAAAATTAAAATAATACGGACTACCGGATAAGGTTTCTAATACCGTGACCGCATCACCCCAGAAATTATGATCACGTTGACCCAAAGGCGAATCATGTAAGCTCGCAAAGGCGGCGATATTTTTAGTCGAGATATCGGATTCTCGTACGATGTAATCAAAATTCCCTGGTAGTTGTGCCCAAAAACTAGACTCACACGCCACATCTTCTCGAACACAGACGATATCGCGATCGGATAATAAGGCGGTAATTTCGCTCACGTATTGGTTTAATTGTTCTAAGGTGTCAGCATAGCAAACCAAGCTAAAATGATGTTTACCGTAATTGACTTCGCCACTAGCCGTATCATCAAACGAGTCATCAAGTTGTTCGGTTTGTCGTATCGATTCCTCTTTGGTTTGCCGCATATCGTATTGCTGATCACGTAAACGTTTTTTAGAAAGGTAACGATCATAAAACCGGAACGATTGGGTGAGTGTATAGTCTATGCGTAGTGAATTAAGGCCATCTAATATCCCTTGGTAGGTCATGGCGGGATACGCCTTAATCGAAATGACAGCGGCAAATTGTTTTAATTGATCATTAGCACGCAGTTCAAGGCTGCCGCTATGCCGATTAAAAAATAATCGTTTTCGAGGTAGATAACAGGAAGCATCCTGTTTGAGTAAGGGGATAGATAGCTTATCCCCATTGATCAGTTGACCGATAAACGTTAAAGGCGCAGAAAATGTAATGCCGTCTTTTTGATAAACACTCAATAACTGAGGTTGATAATCCGATAAGGTTTGTAATATTTTTTGGGTTGCTGCTGTTAAGGCTTCATGTGTTTTAAGTGTTTGTTGTTGCTGTGCAGCACGATCAGCTTGGTGGTTTAGTTTTTTAAACCAATCAAACCCTTGATTTAAAATTCCTTCCGCCGGCTTAGTAACAATTCCTAAATAAATTTCATTTTGAAACATTGGCCGTTGCTGAATTTGCTGGCGATACTTTGTATTTAATTGCTGTGCAAAGCCTGGTTTAAATTCACCCTCGGTAAAATCAGTCGTCTGGCGACGTATTATCCAAAAATAAATAGCATATTCAGAGGAAAAGCTTTTTAATAAACTATTACGACGATTTTTATAGGCATCTAATGTTGCTTCACCTTGCGCGAGTCCATCAATACCCGATAATTTAATAATTTGAATGAGTTTCCCGCTTTTGTCGATCAAGGTATTATCGTCATAGTGTCCTACGATATTAATGTGCCGTGACGCATTGGCTTCTACTCGCAGCAATCGCTCTGAGGGCTTAAATTTACGCTTTTTTAGTTTTTTCATTCTAGAAAGCCTATTTTATCCTGGCGAATAACTATTCGTTCCACCCCAAAAGCCACAGTTTAAGACCGGCGGCGTTTGGGTGATGTATTTGTGCCAGACTCGAAAAAATTGTAAATCTTTCATCGTTAGTCGAAATAAAATTAGATGTATGACACCAAACAAGGGGATACCGATTAAAGAATGCAGATTAAGACAAATAATTATGTTTCCCCCTAGATTAGCGAAAAATAGACGCATCGGTATGCCCATAAATAGGGCAGGTCGTGTTAAGGCGAGTGCTAAAGAATCAATTTCGATCGGATATTCTTTCATGCTACTCCTTATTATCGTTTTTAATGCAAAAGGCTATGTATCACTCTTACTGCACCGTCGGCACCAAACATAACGGATATGCCGAGTAACGTTTGCCAAAATATTGCCCACTCAAAATAATGGTATGCACATGCTATTCCCACGCTAAAAATAGAAACGGTCGCAAGCGCTATTCCTGTGGTGCCAAAAATAGCATCAATAATATAACTAAGGCCTTGACTAACGGGTGTTTCGCCGCCAAAAGCCCATGACAGGGAAGGGAAAAACAAGAAAAGACTTAGTGCTAAATAGATTAATTTGAATCTTCTTTTTTTCCCTTTTCGTAATGACATTTTTTAATAAAAAGGATAGTATTTGATTCACTTATTTTAACTTAATTTTTATAAAAAATCACTATAAAAATAGTGTTTTTTTAATTATTTTGTAAAAATAATCTTTACTTTTTTATGCTGAAATTGATTCACTTTGCTAATGTAAAAGGCTTCGCCTGATTGTAATTCTTGCTTAATAGAGTCAGGATGAATAATGAATGACTTATTGCGTTTGGCTGTACCCATCCCCGTTGATTTATCCTCACTAATCTGGGCAGTAACAACAAATCCATCTTGTGTGCCGATCCAACTGGCTACGCTTTCAGCGCTTTCATGATCATTCAACCGATGACAAATGAGTGTATTCACGCAATTTAATAATTGATTACCAAAATTGTCATCAACACGCTTTAAATCCGCTAAGCCTTGCGTACCAAAAATCGCATGAATGCCTTTACCGCGCCCCATATTCACGAGGTTTAATACTTGCTCACCAGCAAAGACAGAGAACTCATCAAATACCGTAAAAATGCGTTGTTTGGTTTCTAAACGATCAATCACCGCTTTAATATCATTAATAATTAACTTGCCTAAAACCTTGGCAAAACTCGGAAAACGTAAGGCGGGTAGGGCAAAATACACCACACTGTTGGTTTGAATGATTTCTTCTAAATTAAAGGTATTATCTGTTTTCTCAAAAAAAGCGCCGAGCTCAGAATGGATTAATAAGTTCAAATGCGCCTGTAGTCCCGTAATATCTTTCGCGTCATACTGTTGTAAACGCAGTACACGGTTTTTCAGTTTTTCATCATCAATGGAACGTGCTTTAAGTGCCAATTCTCGAAAATCTAAACAATTAACGACGGTCTTTAAATCAAAGGGTTCGTTCAAATATAACAGCACTTCAAACGTAGTTTGCAAATAATCTTCAGCAATCGAGCGATAATAATCGTTTTCCCATTGATCTTTTAAACTAATCAGCTTGTCTTTAAGTTCCGTATAACCACCGTGGGCGAGGGGATCATAATGGTGTTTATCCGCGCAGTTAAAACCATAGAAGGTGCGGCCGTGATCCTGTGCTTTTTTCTGTAACCAAGCGACGTTTTCTTCGGTGGGCTTTCCATCAATAATAATCAGGGGATACGCTTGCTGCACAGCCCGTTGATAAAAGCGCCGTAAAGTCACTGTCTTACCACCGCCCGTCGTACCCAATACCAAGAGCATCTGATTGATAGCATGATCAGGGATAACCACCGCTTCTCGTTTAGCAGAGAAGCCTAATAGCGTTCCTTCTTGCAATCGTTTATGTGGATTAGTAATGTATTTTTTCCAATTAAATTCTGATTGATTCGACAAGGAGGCTTTGCCTCGTCGTATCGCTTTGAGTTCAAATTCATGCGTTGCATTCGGAATCCATTCGGTCATGCCTAAAATACCAGCAAATACTAATGGAAAGCCAAGCACATAGTAAAATACCTGCTGATAAACAAATAAATAGGCGGTACCAAAGCCATATGAAAACAACACTTTCCAAAAATACTGTGTTGCAAAGCCGGCGTGAATAAAATCCAAAAAAGATAAGGTGAAGTGTGATTGCCATTCGATCAATAAAATACTGGCAAGTGCCAACACCATACCCACTAAAAATATCGACCAAACGGAATAACGAAGTCCACGAATTAAGATAAGAAAAAGCAAAGCACCCAGCAAACCGACGATACTTTGCCATAAAACAACAAAGTCCAATCAGCACGCATTGTATAATTTCTCGTGGTTGTTCGATAAAACACTATCCTGTAAGCGCAGGCACGTGAGTGGGCTGTTTTTCTAAAAATGTTTTTAGCGCATAAATTTTGACAAAAGGCATCGCTTTTGCCGCTTCTTTTAATCGTGGCACCATCGATTCATGACAAAAATACCAAACTTCTTGTAAAGCAAATTGGGTGGCATAGGTTTTTAAAATATCCTCTAAACGCTGTCTGCTTTTAGAGGTAAGTTCTACTTCAATAGCCGCCTGGATTCCATTGGGAAACACTAATATCCCATCCGGTAAGTGGCCTTCTTTACCCACGCCTAGTTTACATTTCTCATGCTTTAGCTTTCGTTCGCTAATCCAGGTGGCATCTGGATAAGTTGCCATTAACTTAATATGAAGATTTATTACCATGCGATCATGGTGATAATTTGCAAAGGTGATTCGGCGCATGGGAGGTAATGTCGTGAAACGTGCGCCGGCTTGAGTTAAACGAAATATGCCATGCTCTTTATACAAAATTCGCTCATGCTGTAACAGATTATGACGAACTAGTTTACTGAGTAATTGGTAATTACGGGGTTTTCGCAAGGAAAAGCGTTGGTTGATCTGTGGCATTTCACAGAAGCCAAATTCATTGATAAATTTTAAAATCTCTACATCACGGGATGTTAATTTCAAAAGGATTATCCATATTATTCTTGTATATAAAGTTCACTCTATTTTTAATCAGTAGTCAAGTTCATTAGTGCGCTTTAAGTAACAAAATAAGAGATAATCCCTTGGTTTTAATATCCTGTTACTAACAACAAGCATTATTTATGGTAATTTTATCAATTGTGTACTGAAAATAGTTTTTAAACCACAACCATTTATCTAAAATTCTCTTATGGTGTTCATCTTTTATTGGATCATTCATTAATGCAGCTATTTTTGCTTGAATAATTTTCCGATAAACATCAATTTGAGCTGGATCCGTGAAAGCGGCCGGTAAATAATCCAAATAATAACGCCCATCAATATCATCTTTCAGAAAGTATTCTTTTGTTCCCCATTTTTTGTCTGAATTAAAGCAGTCCACCACCTCTTGGGAAGCTAGTATTCTCGGGTAAACTGCCTCTTTGGATTCTAACATATAAGCATCATTGTAAGCTTTTCCAAAAGGAATACAGTCATCATATAAAAAATATCCGATTGATATTCCACCACGGATAAGAAAGCCTTTTTGTATTGCAAAATTTGATAATTGTTGAATGATATTTAATATTTCTACTATCGCATGTCGCAAAGATAGAATTCCATTAAATAATTCTTCTAAAATAGCTATAAGTATAAAATCTGAAAATGTCGATACTATGGGTTCTATTTGTATTTCAGTAATTGATTCGGTTGTATTAATACGCGCAGTGCAATTATTATTTTTTCCGCACCTTATTTGTTTAAGGAGTTCAAATATTACTTTTTTGTTTTCCTCCGTGCCGGAGTCTACGGCCTGTTTAAAACCCAATAAATCTACAAACGCTACAATATTTTTTTTTTGAAAGTTCAGACATAACTTATCAATCCTTAAAAATTATATAGATCAAAACAAAACTCATTTACTACTGTTTTGTTTATACCAGCTTCATATTATAGGAAAATTATAAAATAGTTAAAAAAATTATCCACAAAGTAGGGCTGTTCATAAAAGCCCAAGCGACCGTGGTTAAGTTTTTTAACTATTTTATGATATATTTTATCCTCTTCTCTTTCTTTACTTCCTACTACTTCTACTTTGATTTATTTTATGCCCGCCCAACAGCCAAGACCTCAGTTTTACAAGTATCGTAGAGACGATGGAAAAGTGAGGTCTTGGCTGGTTTTCACATCGTGAAATGGGCGGGCAGTCTTTATAAATCAAGCTTAGAAGCATTTACAGTCTACTAGACTCCAAATAGCTTGCTCAATATAGTGGGTAATGGCTTACTTATTTTCTGAAAAAATAAAAATATAAATTACTTTTCGATGTGGATTATTATCATATAAAAAACAAATATAATATTACCTTTATTTTATTCAAAATATAACTATGGGTAGATTTAGTAAATAAAATAAGGATAAGATGCGGACTTTATAATGTTGATATGCTCAATTTAAAATAAAAAGGAGGCGTGAATGAGATTGTCTGATTCGCTTAATATTTTGAAATGTACTGGCAATTTTTCATTAGAAAATACATCTTCAATATTTAATCATCTACTTTATTTATTTCATTATCTTAGAACTAACCAATTATTCCTTATGAAGCGGGGATGGTCATGGTTTTGTTTTGCACAATATAAAGTTAGCTTTAGCTCATGAAAAACTTATCATCTGATAAGTTAGGAATCCCATTTAACTTAAAGTGTACTGAGCGAAAGAAAAAGCAGAAATCAAACATAACAGGGGATAGCAATGATTATTGAAAAAATAACAGCGATTGCGGTGCTTGGAATCACATGGGAGCTACTTGAAGTTGTACATATAATTCATATGGGGTATGTGACTGGCCACGTCAGTTATGAAGGGGGGAGTGCTGCTAAAAAAGCTATAGAAAAGTACTTTATCGAAAGGGGCGATCGAAAAAATCTATCTCGAAAACTAGAGCGAGAAGCAGAAACAGTTTACGATTTCGAGGCAGCCGAGGCTGCTGACAAGGAGGCGGTTAAGGATCTAGCGGAAAAATATCTAACTAAACTAGGTACTAGTGTTAATAATTTACGGCTAGCACAATCCAGTTTTTTAGAATTCAATAAAGTTTTAAAAGATCTCGTTAAGACCTTGACTTCTAATAATAATGACGAGCAGTTCCCAGATGATTTATTAGAACTTAAGACTAAATTTACAGACTTTGAAGGTACATTCACTCAATTTTTACTTACGGCTGCACCACCACCTCGTCAAATATTATATCTTGCCGATTCATTAAGTGGAACAACAGTAATTGACACGTATAATGCCCAGTTAATACAAATTAATAAATACATGGAGCTACTGAAAGGAACAGGACAAGCGATTGCTGGTCGATTTGCGCAAGTCTTTGAGTCTATCCGTGAAGCCCTACCTGAAACAAGAGAGAATGCGCCTGACTTTTTTGAACAATTACAGCAAGAGATCGAACAGTGTATGCATTCCCCTCGGGAGCTTATATTGAAAAAAATGAAAGAGATCTTGCCCCAAAATAAAACACTTGCCAAGAACTGTACTAATATCATTGAAGTATTCGCAGCATTTCAACAAAGCACCAAAACAAGGCAGACTAACCTATTGGAGGATAATCCAGGCGGGTTTTTTTCTTGGCCGCCTAAAGCTAAACAGAATGAAGTCAGACAGGGTATTTTTCGAGTAGCAACATTTCAACAAAGTCACGAAACAAAGCAGACTAATCTATTGGACAATCCAGCCTGGAGTCCCTTGCTAGTTAAATCTGATCAGATAGCAGTTGGAGAGCATATTCTCCAACATGCGATAGAACATTCCAAACAAAAATTACAGATTTCCGAAATTTTCTTACGTAAACCTATTTCTGAATGTTCAATGGAACAAATTCCTAAACGTCCGATGAAACAAATTGAAATTGATCGGTTGGCTTATGCAATGGCCAACATTTTACGTGACTGGCAAATCGTAAGGTGTGAACAGCTTATTCAGATTCTCAGCACACTGGATGCATCATGTTATTGGTTGCCGAAAAACCAAGTTCTCGATGGAATGCTAGAGTTGATCAAAGCGGAAAAAGGAAATAAGGATCCTATCGAGTTGTTTGAAAAATTCTTAGTTTCACCCTGCTTTTTTAGCCAATGTAGCCCTAGATCAGCACTTACTAAGATAAAAAGCTTATCGATTGTTGAAGATCCAGATAAAATTATTCAAGAACATCTGGATAGTTATTGCCACGCTATCTGGGAAAAAAGTGATACGTTGATCCAATTGCCAGAATCATTTCATACGATTATTTCTCGGAAGGATATCATTGAAATGGGGCGGGATTTCCAAGTACGAATAAATGTCTACGGTTGGATGACGCAAGAATTGGTTAAAGTGTTTATAAAAGATCTTCGACGGTTAAAAACTAAATTGCAGGACAATCTGAATAATAAAGATGGTTATTTAGTGAAACATGCTCTCTATTGCACAGAGCAAGAAAAAGCCTCCAAAGCACAAAAAGATCAAGAACATAACACGGGTGTGGCACGTATCAAGAAAGCCAAAACTAATACCTTTAGTGTTACCACTCAGACTGGCAACTTATTTCCTTATCTGTATAAGACCAAAAGGATAAATGTGGAAAAGTGGCAAGTGCCAACTGAAGATGATTTATTACAAGTGATTTATATAGGGGTAGATCCGAAAAGGGTTTGTCACTACTGGAGTGCCATTCCTAATCCACTCACTCATTGTCTTCTTCCGAATAAGCAAGATGACTCCATAGTGCAAGCTTGGTTTTATGCTTACCGCACCTGTCAAGTCGATATGTTGCCCTTATTCTCTAATTTATCTTCTGCTTTTGAAAAAGACACATCTAAAAAAGGTTCATCTGAAAAAGATTTGTCTGAGTCACAGGAGGCTATTAAAAATAGGCTTTTGCTTTTAATACAAGCTATTTTCAAAGACCCAAAAGACCCAAAAGACCCTAGTAAAGCACTGTCTATCGCTTACAATAAGGTATTGAATGGTCTGCCATCGAAAACTTCGGAAGAAATAGAGACTCTTTTTCAGGACTTGAAAGATTACTTTGTTACAGCTTCAGTGCGAGTGTATCCAGAGCTCCGCAAAGAATTACCGTTCATAGAACAATTGTGGGTATGCGGACGTAAAAATTTATTTAAATTTGGTAAGGAAATTGCAAAAGAGCGATTGATGACCGTACAAGAAATTATCGGTGATTTATCTGTTATGTTATTAGCAGAGAAAGAAGAGGATCTTGCCAAGGCTTTAGATATCTTCCAAGCTAAGTATCATGACATGCATGAAACAATGGCCAAAAGTGGCGAGAACAGTGCTTTATATACAATATTGGGTAATATACTAAATTTTCTTATTCCAGCTCTCAGAAAACAGTTAACAGAAGATCCTGAACAAACCACTTCAAGTTTAGCTGAAAAAAAACAACTGATTACACCGCAACCTACTGTAGCAAAAAGATTATGGGTTAGTCTATTTCGCCTCCCAATTACATCCCGAGTATTGAGTACAGTCAATACCATACCGGAGACGGTAGTAGGTCTATTTCACGCTACAACTGAAGATCAAAAGACGGGGCAAAATAAAAGCACTGCGAAAGCATTATGCAGTCCAGGAGCGCGTTGACGGGCAAAGCAAGAAAAATTCCCGCGCCGTAAAGTCATTTGAGGGAGGCGCGGGCGTGAACATAGGATGTATCGCGGATTAATTTCAGTCGCATCAGTCGTAGCAAAATATCTTTAAAGAATGTCACCCCCAAACGAGTGTAGAGAGGCGTGTGGCTTCTCTATCATATTACTCAACTTATCAATGTATTTTGCTGAATCTGTCTTAAAAAAGCGCTGAGAGAATAGAAAATTACCATTACAAGCTTTATTAACTAACTGTCCTGCACCTAATGTGGCAATGAATATCAATAAATTGCCTAAGATTTGTTTATAACCCCGATGTTTATCTAATTCAGGTCGTTGTTGGTTAATGATTTCGAATGATTTTTTTTTATAAGTATTATAGTTAATTTTTTCATCTATAAAATAATCACGATTTAAATCACGCAATATAAGAACGATATTGTTCGCTTTGCAATAGGCGAGGATATGATCACGATCGCGTAAATTATTAGCTTTGTTTTCCAGTTTATCTAGTTGTAGATTAATCTGGGTATAGATTAATGTTTTTTCTGGATTTGTAATATTTTGTTTCTGCGCTTTTGAGCCATCAGATCCATGCTTACTAAGGTAATTTTTTTGTACTTGCTCTTGAAATGTGCTTAAGTCTTCTAATTTCGCGTATTTTCCAGCTTCAACTAGCGCTGTAAAATTAGGATCGATTCTATCTCGATAGAGGCTGCCAAAGTCATCAAACATACGCGTAGTGATATTGTTTTTAATGTGATCCCAAATCACTTTCACGCCTTCTTCTTTTATTTGCGCCATTAAGCGCGTAAATGCAAGTAGTGCTTTAGACGTATTAGGATTAGCGAAGGTTGCTAAATATCGCATTGCTTCTTCACGAACAATGATAGGTAATTTAAATGAAGCCGTTTCTTCTGTAAGATATAGAATCTTACAATCAGGATGAATGCCTTGTAATTTCTCGATGAGCTTGTTAAATGCTCCTGGAGGACAAATGTATTGGTCTGTACCACCTTCATCGACGCCTGAGTCTGATAAGTTATATCCCCGTTGTATTTCATAGAGCGCTTCGACAAATTGCATTTCTGCATCTTCAAGACTACCGAACCTGTTCTCGCCATCATGTATTGCTAAAAACGCTAACGCTAATAATTTTCTTGTTGAGACTTGGGAGCTAGGGTCAGTAAAAGTGTAATCAGGTGCTAGGATCCTTGAAAAACCTCGTTGAGCTGCTTTATTTTTTTCAGAGTCATCTGGTAGGCTATTGATATAGGCTTGCGCCTTTCCAATAGTATTTTCTAAACCAGCACCGTCAATTCTTAATTTATAAAGCTTGGCCAATCGAGTCGCGGATTTAGCAACAGACTCATGCACACTAGCGGTATGAGTACTTTGCACGTCGTTAAAAATGGGTGTAACGGCAATATCGTCAGCGTGATGACGACGAGAGTTGATGCCTATAATGGTTTCAATAGTAATCTGGCGATTTATTATTCTTCGCCGCGTATGGGGATCTTGTAATGCAATCATTACATTTTGGCGGCCAGCCCTTGGGACTTGTAGATATTGCTCGAGTGTAATAGCACCTTCAGCAACGGCTCGTCTCCCGTCAGGTGAAAAAAGATATTGCATACTATCGCGTTCGTGGCATGGAATTTGTAGATATTGCTCGAGTGTAATAGCACCTGCTGCAACTGCTTGTCGTCCGTCAGGTGAAAAAAGAGAGTACATGCTCGCGCGTTCATGTGCTGCAAAGCGTGGGATTTTTCGGTATTGTTCGAGTGTAATAACACCTTCAGCAATCGCTTGTTGCCAGTTGGGTGGAAGAAGGCGAAGGGGGTCGATGCCTAGAATGTTTTCAATAGTAATTTGGCCGTTTATTATTCTTTGTCGTGTATAGGGATCTTGTAATGCAATTATTGCATTTCGGCATTTAACCCTTGGGAGTTCTTGATATTGCTCGAGTGTAATAGCACCTGCTGCAACTGCTTGTCGTCCGTCAGGTGAAAAAAGACACTTCATCATATCGCGTGCATAGAATGGGATTTGTAGATACTGCTCGAGCGTAATAACACCGTCAGCAACCGCTTGACGCCCATCGGGTGAAAAAAGATATTTCATGCTATAGCGATCATCCCATGGGATTTTTCGATATTGCTCAAGTGTAATAACATCTGCTGCAACCGCTTGACGCCCATCGGGTGAAAAAAGATATTTCATACTCTCGCGTTCACCTGATGGAATTTGTAGATATTGCTCAAGTGTAATAACACCGTTAGCAACCGCTTGACGCCCATCGGATGAAAAAAGATATTTCATGCTCTCGCGTTCATCTGATGGGATTTGTAGATACCGCTCGAGTGTAATAATACCGTCAGCAATAGCTTGTCGTCTGTCAGATGAAAAAAGAAATAATAATTTTTGAGATATTGGGGGCATAGTAAATGTCCATTAAAAAGCACTATATTATTTTAATATACCATAAAATTTTTTATGATATTTGAGGTTATAAGTAAAGATAATTAAAATAAATATATATAGTTAATTTCTAATGACGGGTGTTATTTTATATTATTTATGTTGATAACAGAGCAATATGACTAAAATCATCAATAAAATGATTGATTTGAAGCATCATATTATTTTTTAAATCGAGTAAAATATTCTCATTGAAAATATTTTTGTCGAATTTTTTCAATTTTAACGCTATTAATCTACGTTTAATGGCGCGTCTACCATAAGAGAAACGCCAAGATTGTAAGTTTATTTGACCTGCATAATAAGCTAATTCAATCATACTCATGGCTTGTTTTGGAATTAATGGATTAATATAACCTCCTCCATTACCCCCACCAATAAAGGGTTTTGTTTGAACCGTTGCAAAACCAAAGGTATTGACCACGATACAAGGAACATTTTTTATTAGCTCGCTTTCGTCTAAAAGACTGACATATTTCACCACACCATTATTTAATTTTGTACTCGAGACAAAAGGAATTTCCCCCGCTGAGTAATCATATAAATTACTAGACTTACACCGTTGTATTTCAAAATAAAAATCTATTGTTTGCATAAATAATAAGGAATAAGGTTTTTTACGACGATTTTGGTTTGTAATGCCAATTCTGTATCTGAAAATTGTTCATCTTCTAAATAGCTTTCTGGAGCGTATTCAAGATAGCTATCATAATTGATTGGTTTTTGTATAAATTCACGCTGGCTAGCGTCTAACTTAACGTTATTAAGATGTGAAGTAAGCGCATGCTTTATAACTTCTATATTATTTTTCTGTGAAGGAGCGCTAACCATAATCCCTTTCCTTTTTACAAGTCCATCTTTTAACCAAGCCCACATAACACTAGAATCCTTATGGGGAACTCCTTTTTGAATAATAATGGCATAAGTACATACATTTACGGGGTAAAACAGGTCACCTGGCAACGTTATCACGGCTTTTAAAGTGTTTTCCTCTAATAGCTTAGCTCGCCATTTTTTAGCGTTAGATAGCAACATGACTGAGTTAGGAATGATGGCAAATAAATAACCTCTTTTTTCCATCTTATTTAAAGCAAAGTCTATAAATTTATATTCTTTTTCATCAGGATTTTTAAGCGAAAAAGGAGGGTTCATGAGGACTTTTGATACTTTTAAGTCCATAAATTTCTTGGTTGTAAAGCAATTTCCACCTTCAAGATTAACGCGGCTACTTCCTCTAAATATCATATTTACAAGTGCTAGGGCAGCAATCTCGGGATCTTGCTCTATACCATAAATTCCTTCGGACTTAAATTTTTCAAATTCTTCTTGGCCAACTTCATTTTTTACCTTATCAAGCGCAGAAATTAAAAACCCGCCTGTTCCACAGGCGGGGTCTAAAACTTTATCTTTGTTGGTAATATTTAATACCTCAACGGCAAAACGAGTGATGTGTTTAGGTGTGAAAACAATCCCCATTTCTTTTGCGGCATTGCCGTATTTTAAAAATTTCTCATAAAATATACCTAAAATATCTGTACCTGAATTCATTGAGGAACAAATATTGATACTCTCAAGCACTTGCAGGGTCTCTAGTAATGCTTTTTTAAATTTAATGTGATTATCAAAGATAGGGGGAACCGATATTTTTATATAATGTATAAATTCTCGTTTGTCTTTTTCGTGTAATACCTCTTCAGCCTTATTATTTAACTCATTTATCATGGAAAGGCAGTCATTTTCACGATTTATATCACTATCTTTTAATAAAGCTAGAATGGTTGTTGCAACGACCCGCACCCGATTGCTTTTGTTGATTGAGCCATCATGTAATATTTGGTTAATCTTGATTGCTTTTTGGTAATAGACGTCATCTGTAACTCTCTGTCCTTTTATAGTGAGGCTGTTTTTTTGTTTATCGCTCATTTTTTCTCCTCGTCAGAAATGCTTTTAAAATTTATTTATGCGGTAGCACGAACTGTAAAAGTGTTTGACGGTTGCTCAGTGAATTTAAAAGAGTTTCTAAAAAAAGAAGGGGAATTTTCAGGATTGTTTATTAATGATTGAGCTTGTGTTGGTAGCGGTTCAATTTCTTTCCATGAACTGTGAGAAGATAGGCTATCACAAAACGAATAGGAGTCAGATAAATCATCGGTTTCCTGTTGAGGCTGCGCGGCCAATTTTAACTGTTCCATGCTGTATTTTGGATTATCAAGCACCGTTTTTAAATGACGACGCAACGTGTTGAAATCCAATGCAGACATCCATTTAAACAAAATAGGTTGTCGATAGCGTTGTGTAAGTTCCTCCCCAAATTTCACAATATCAGTGGATTTTATGAGTATATCTGATAAATAGTTAATCTCTGGGAAGATTTTTTCTGGAATAGGAATGCCTTGATCCTGATAATATTTCATATAATTGGCTAAAACAGCCGATAAATCGGTTTTAAAACTCTGTAGCAAAGTATCCGAAGCAGAAAATGCTTGTCTGTTATTTTTCTCCTCTTGTTCTTTTAGTAAGGTAGACAAACGTTCAAGTGTCGATGTTAATAATGTATCTTGATGTTCAGGCGGATCGTTGTCGATTAATGTTTGGATAACTTGAATAGTCGTTTGTACTTTCTCACGATATATCGTTTCATTTAGCCGCTCTTTATGGCTTTGTATGTGCTGGGAAAAAGCGGCTAAGCAATCTGATAAACAGTCTTGATTGTTATGAATTTGTTCGATAAGCCAGGCTTTCCATGCTTTATGCCAGTATTTTTGTTGCCATTGCCACCAGTGATTAGGCTGTTGTTTAATAAGTAATTGAAGTGACTGTTGTAACAATTCATGGCGTGTTATGACTATCTGTAATGCCGGATCAGATAAGGTCAGTGCTTCAGAGGATTGGACATCAAAAACCATAGGAAAAGAAAGTTGTGCTAATAACGCTTGCTGTGCCTCTAAGAATTGTAAGCGATGATGATTAAAAAATAATCCAACCCATTTCTTTATAGGCGTTGGAATTAATAAACGGTGTGATGCTAGAGTAATAAAACCATATTCTTTAAGTTGATACCTTTTTAATTGATACAACCATTTTTTTTGATTTACATCGCCATACTTTTCGATAGCACGCTGAATTTGATTAAATGTAGCGTTATCAAGCTTCAATTGATAGTGAGGCAACGGAATAGTGGGCAACCCTAACGATGGGATACATTTTGCAAAAATAGAGCCAGCATCATCACAAGTTACTTGCCCTTGAGATTCGATGGCTTTTAAGCGTAATAACAACGCTTCAATCACTTGTTCTCTTAATAGGTGAAGTTTATTTGACTGTAACAGCAAAAAATACTCATAATTTTCAGCAATAGCCGTGGGAAGACGCACAGAGCTCATCCATGCTTTTTGTTTTGCCCCTAGTTCTTTTTGTGCTTCTGAAAAATGATCTTGATATCGGGTAATAACATCCAATAAAAATAATAAACCTTGGCTTGAATGATATTGAAAAGGCTCATGTATTTTCCATTGTTTATAGGTTTGATTAATCATTTGTTGAGTCTTAGTATCATTTTCTACTTTTGCCTCGTTAAAACGTTGCTCTAAAATAGGGTAACTGAATGAACGTGCAAGCGATTCTTCCCAAGTTAATCGATCTAAAATGGATTGATCCGTTTTTAATTGTTGAATGATATTTTTAAAAACCGGCCATGCTTCATGAGGCGACTGGTGTTTTGCTCTGGCTAATGCCATGTGTAAGGCTTTACGATCGGTAACAAAGTGTGAGGCATGGTAAACGGATTTTTCAGTGAGTTGTTCACCGTTATTTAAAACAGCCAAGCCTTCTGGCTGTAGATAAGCAAGACCCCAGGTTTTATTTGATTTTATGTTTGAGTGATGCGCTTGATTATACTGCGAGATGGTTTCAACTAAATTAAACATAATTTGTTCCTATTTATTTTTATTTTTCGGATTCAAATTGCTGAGTGGCTTTTGAAAGAGACAATGGAAAATTTACCTCCAATGGGCTACTACCGTTTTTATAAACCAATAAGGCGCGCTTAGGATCACCGACTAGCATCGGATCGGGTTGACTATTAGCAAAGCCATTAGCCTCGTTATCGTGTTCTAAACTGCCTCTCAATACACGGGGATAATTAATGCTAGGATTAGCGTGGTACTTTTGGTAGCGGGTTATAAAATCTTGGCGTAAAAATGATAATGTCTTTTCGGATTGCTGGCATAAGTAAATCCATCCGCCCACGTCACGTATGACACAATGTATAATCGGATTATCAAATACCACACTGTTATAACGACCAATCGTCCGTATGGTATGGATAACTTGTGCCCACGCATTCTGTGCAAACTGACGACTATTGCCTTGGATCAATTCAATTAATTCGGCTGCTATGGGCATGCCCCATACTTCGCGATCGGGGTTTCTCAGGATATCCAATATAGCGGCTTTCACTTTGGCGAAAGGATAGGCACGGAGACATTGCCAGTACGTCTCTAGCAATAAATTAGACATTTTTCGGTTAAAAGATTCTGCTAACAGGGTTAGCCATTGCAAAAATAATTCTTTGTCGTTGTCATGCATGTTGTTTTCTCCTGGTTATTCTTTGGTCATTGCAGAACAATTGAGCCATTTTTTACCCACGGTAAGGTTATGATCTAGCGTAGGGCTTAACCCACGCTCAGCTAAGCTATTAACGCGTTTTACGGGCGATGATTGTTGACGGTGTAACGATTCTCGTTGTTCTTTAGCTAGCCAAGTATTGATATGTCGAGGAATCGTCAGTGTTGTTTTACGTTCGGCGGGATTTGCTTCATTCCAGGATTGTATTTGGCGTAGTTCTTGTAAAACGTTGATATTTGGATACGTTTTTTGCCAATTTTCTAGCTGTGTAGGCGTTACCAAAAAATGATGGTTATTTTTTAGCGGTATGGCAATGTCGATAGCGAGTGGCGTTTTTACTAAACATAAGGATTTATTAACAAGAATTTTTAATGGGCTGCTGCTGGGCGCGACATCTGTCGCGCCAACATCACCATCCTGTTTCTGAAATGGTTTCTGATCCTGATTCTGTTTCTGATTCTGATCCTGTTTCTGTTCCTGGCTTCGGAGGGGCTTAGAAGGGTCTAAATAAAATAAGTCACGGTATCTTTCATAAAAGGCGTTTCTAAGGGGTATATTAGCGAGTTTTTTATAGATTTTATGAATATGTATAACACGCTTATCGCCTTTTTTAAGTGAGCCTAATTCATCCGCCGCCATGTCATGTACCCAAACGTGATCCGTATCAGCGTCATAGGAACAAAATTTTATTTCTATAAGATCGTTGATCCCTTTTGAAACGCCCTCTAAGGGGATTCCTGTTTCATGAGCGATAAAATAGAGGGGTAAATAATAAAAATGAATCATGTTAGCGTGACTACAGGTCATTAAATACAACGCAAGGACTTTTGCTTCTAGCCCACAATCTTTTATTTTTTTACCCATTGGGCTTATCCAAAATTTGGATGAGATTTGTGCATAATCACGCATGATATTTTTCCATTAGTTAATATTTAATTTATTTTTCTGTTCTTGATGGGTTAATTTCGATAAATGTGCGGCTTTCGATATTGATATTTTTTTATGATCAATTTGTTCGATCAATTCAGAACAACCGTGCTGTAATATCTTTTGGATACGCCTGAAGGTTCTTTCACAGGAAAAACCTAATATCTTAGCGGTAATGTCTCGGGTCTTTACGCCTTTAATTGTGGGCAATTTGCCCACATTATTTCTACCGCGACGCTCTCCAATGTATCTTTTTAGCGCAATTCCTATGGCTGCTCGCTCGCTGCTTAAAAATGTTTGAACTAATACACTGGGTTCATATTTTTTTTCTAGTAGAGCGGATAAAGAAATCCGCCAAGAAAGTACCGTTTTCTTTTCATGTTTCTTGCTGGTTTCGATGGATTCTAAGCCATAAATGAGCTGATTATTTTCATCTACGCAGATAGCGCGGTGTTCATGCAGCGATAGGTTTTTTTGATCAGTAAAATAAGGAATTTCTTCTGGGATAACGATGTACTTTAATGGTAAGTGCATGAGGGTTGATGGAAACGTATCAAGCTCTAAGTTGTATTTAACTTTCCAAGGAATTAACGCCTTATAGTTAAATTTTCCTTTGCTTTTAGTTTCAATACGAAAGGCAATGTCCGGTGGAATGGAACTCCCATCAAGATAACGATAAATAGTTGCTCGGCTAACCCCAATTTTATTGGCCATTTTAGTAATGCTTCCAAAGTAACGAATTATTTTTCTTAGAGTTGTTTCGTGCATAAAAAAACTCCTTATTATTTTTTTGGTTACCGGCGTAGTTTATGTAAAAAAAATGTACGCATGCATACATTTTTATTTAGTAATCTAAATTAAGTTTCAGTTAATCAATTTGGATAAATTGAAATGGGGGGAATAAATATGCAACCAAGGCTTATTCGCTTGCGGGATGCACCAACTTATTTAGGGATGGATCGTCATCGGTTCAATGAAGAAGTAAGACCTTATTTAACAGTAGTGCCTATTGGAGAAATAGGGATTGCTTTTGATCGACTTGATTTAGATGCGTGGGTGGATGATTATAAGCAGTGTAAGGGTCGTCCTCCATTAAAGAGGAAACCATTATGGGAAGAAAAAAAATGCCAGGACTCGTTAAACGCGGGAACATTTGGCACATTAACAAAAAAGTCAACGGACGTCGCATTTCAGAAAGCACTGGATCAGGTTCTCTCGAAGAAGCCGAGCGCTATTTAGTTCGTCGTCTTGAGCAGATTCGGCAAGCCAGTATTTATGGAGTTAGACCGAAACGGATTTTTAGAGAAGCAGCTACGAAATATTTAGCAGAAAAGGACAAGGCAAGTTTGCGTGTTGATGCTATTCATCTAAAAAAGCTAGATAAATACATTGGTGGTTTAGCGCTCGATTCAATTCATATGGATAGTTTAAAGCGTTATATCAAAGAGCGAGCACTTGAAGGTGTTAAAAGGCGAACGATTAATTGTGGTTTACAAGTGATAAGACATATTTTGAATCTTGCTGAACACGAGTGGAAGGATGAGTATAATTTAAGTTGGGTACACAAAGCGCCCAGGATTAAATTGCTACGTGAAACGGATAAAAGAGAACCTTATCCTCTTCAAATTACTGAACAAGCGAGATTGTTAAATGAACTACCTTTGCACTTGAAACGCATGGCTTTGTTTGCGGTAAATACAGGTTGCCGTGACCATGAAATTTGTTGTTTAAAATGGAAATGGGAAATCAAAATACCAGAAGGTTCTGTTTTTATCATTCCTTCAACGGAAGTTAAAAATCGTGAAAAGCGCTTAGTTGTTTTAAACAGAAATGCTTTACGTGTTATTGAGGAAGCAAGAGGTGAACATTCTGAATATGTTTTTACTTTTCGCGGTAAGCCTATAACACGGATGTTAAATTCAGCTTGGAAGAAAGCACGTGTACGAGCAGGTCTATCTCAAGTGAGAGTACATGATTTAAAGCATACTTTTGGCTATCGATTACGTTCAGCCGAAGTAAGTTTTGAAGATAGACAAGTCTTGCTAGGACACAAAACAAGGAGTGTTACTACTCATTATTCAGCAGCTGAATTAGGTAATCTTATTCGTGCGGCTAATAAAGTATGTGAATCAGGAAGACACTTGATGGTTTTAAGAAAAAGTAGCTTAGTTGATGAGAGTCGCGCAAAAGTCGCGCAAGGGAATTTGAAAGAGAAAACGATAAATTTAAACGTAGTATAAGTATTTGATTTTTAAGGGTTTTTTTGGTGGGCCGTGATGGGTTCGAACCATCGACCAATAGATTAAGAGTCTACTGCTCTACCAACTGAGCTAACGGCCCTGTGAAAATGGGGTGAACGACGGGGATCGAACCCGCGACAACTGGAATCACAATCCAGGGCTCTACCAACTGAGCTACGTCCACCATTAAACACCTCTACTTGATGGTGCGCCTGGCAGGACTCGAACCTACTACCCTCGGCTTAGAAGGCCGATGCTCTATCCAGATGAGCTACAGGCGCTTTCTGCTAGGCGATTACACCCTAAAATTAACGTTAGAGGGCCAAAAGAGGCCGTTCTATTGTTGGGAAATTCAATTTTTAAATTGGATACCCTAAAATTTGGTCGGGGCAGAGGGATTCGAACCCCCGACCCTCTGCTCCCAAAGCAGATGCGCTACCAGACTGCGCTATACCCCGATATTTTTAATAATACGTAAAAACAGCGGAGGATTCTAACAGTTTATTTTCCATTCAGCTAGCCTGTAATAGATGCTGTTTTGGGAATTGTAATAAATTTGTAGTAACTATCCTTTTTGAACGCTCTTTGAAGCTCTCCTGCCAAGTGAGTGAAAAAGTGAAATTCCCTCATATGCTATACTAAAAATTTTTAGATAAGACAGAACGATTTTCCATTCGTCTTATTATTCGTTTGTTTTGACTATAAATAGGGGATTTCATGCCCGCACTTCCACAGTTTTCTTTATTAAAAAGCCAACGTTTTTTGCCTTTGTTTATTATACAATTCTTTGGGGCATTTAACGATAATGTTTTTAAAAATGCATTAATTGTTCTTATTACTTATCAATTTGTTTTGCAATCGAAATTGTGGCAAGAATTGTCTGTGACCTTAGCGGCAGGGTTGTTTATTTTACCTTTCTTTTTGTTCTCAGCGCTTGCAGGTCAATTAGCCGATAAATTAAGTAAACGAAGTTTGATTATTATTATTAAGTGCTTGGAATTGGCTTTTATGGCCTTAGCTTCGCTTGGATTTTATCTGCACGCATTAGACTTGTTAATGCTAACGCTATTTCTGATGGGTGTACACTCTACTTTTTTTGGTCCGATTAAATATGCGATTTTGCCTGATCTTTTACAAAAAAATGAATTACTGGGCGGAAATGCATTAATTGAAGCAAGTACTTTTATAGCCATTTTATTAGGAACTTTATTAGGTGGATTTTTAATTGTTTCTCAATCAGGTATTACATGGGTTTCAATTAGCATGCTTTCTGCATCGGTAATAGGCCTGTTGGCAAGTTTTTATGTACCTACTACACCTAAAGCGAATTCTAATTTAAAAATTAATCCACGTTTTATTCAAGCTACCTTTGACATCATTAAGCAAGTCAAAGCTGAAAAAAAGGTTTTTTGGGCTATTTTAGCTATTTCGTGGTTTTGGTTAATCGGGGCTACTTTTTTAACACAATTTCCAATTTTTACTAAAAATTTTCTACAAGCCAATGCGAGTGTGGTGACACTTTTTCTTGCCATTTTTACAGTAGGGGTTGCTTTAGGATCATTGGTTTGTAATCGCTTATTAAAGCAGAAGATAGGTATGCAGTGGATTCCTCTCAGTCTTTGGCTGATGAGTTTTTTTATGGTTGATCTGTATTTTGCTTCACGTCATTTGCCCCTATTAGCGAAAGAATCGCACAGTTTGATTGGTCTGCATGACTTTTTTTATTCGCTAAGTCATTGGCGGATTTGTTTGGATTTGTTAGGTTTATCCATGAGTGCAGGCGTTTATATTGTTCCGCTGTATACGCTTATTCAAACCGATACAGCGATAGAACATCGTGCAAGAAGTATTGCGGCTAATAACATTATTAATTCCCTATTTATCGTGGTAGGGAGTTTAGTGGTTTTATTTTTGTTTAAAATTGATTTAAGCGTGATTCAGATTTTTTTATTGCTAGGTATCGTTAATTTATTGATAGCTATTTTTGCTATTTTTTTTATACCTGAAGGATTTACGAAGCCGGTATTACGCTGGGTGCTTAAACATCTTTATGAGGTAAAATTAACCGGTTTTGAGCATTATAAATCAGCAGGTGATAGTGTAGTTATTGTAGCGAATCACACTTCCTTTCTTGATGTGGTATTACTCTATGCTTTTTTACCGGATGATCTTTTATTCGCTATTAATCGATTTACGGCTCGAATTTGGTGGGTTCGTCCCTTTTTATATTTTGCAAAAGTATTTGAACTCGATCCATTAAATCCTTTAGCAATCAAAACATTAATCCATGAAGTAAAAAAGCCAGGGAAATGTGTTATTTTTCCTGAAGGTCGTATTACAACGACGGGTGCTTTGATGAAGCTTTATGAGGGTCCAGGATTAATTGCGGATCATGCAAAAGCCAATCTATTACCTATTCGTTTGCAAGGCGCGCAATATACACACTTTTCTCGACTGCGGGGAAAAGTTCAGATTCGTTGGTTTCCTAAGATTTCTATTTCAATCTTGCCTCCTCGAAGATTTGTGGTTGATCCGACGATGAGTAGTCGAAAACGTCGGCAACTCATCGGTATACAGCTGTACGAGATTATGGTTGAAATGTTATTTCGTAGTACTGACTACAAGAAGACATTATTTCAATCTTTTCTGGAAGCAAAGGCTATTCACAAAGGACCCACTAAAGTGTTGGAAGATATTACGCGGGTTCCTCTTAACTATAATCAATTGCTAACACGTTGTTTTATTTTGGGACCAGCGATTGATCGCCTAACCGATTATCAGGAAACAGTAGGGCTATTATTGCCGAATATGATAGGTGCAGTCGTTACTTTTTTTACCTTACAAGCGTATGGGCGTGTGCCGGCCTTACTCAATTATTCTGCAGGATCTGCTCAAATAGAAGCAGCATGCCGTGTCGCAAAGATTCGTTGTGTATTAACGTCAAGAAAATTTATTGAATTGGCTAATTTATTTAATATCATTCGTGCTTTGAGTGAAAAAGCGATTCAAATTGTTTATCTAGAAGATATCAAGGCAGAGATTTCTTGGAAAGATAAGTTGCGTGCTGCATTGTTGAGCCGCTTTCCGCATTACTATTACTATAAAAAACTTAAAAAAATAACGAATACCAGTGATCCGGCTGTTGTTTTATTTACATCAGGTTCCGAAGGGGAGCCTAAGGGCGTTGTATTAAGCCATGAAAATATTCAGGCTAATCTAGCGCAAATGACCACACAAATTGATTTTAACCAGAAAGATATTTTCTTTAGTGCATTGCCTTTATTCCACGCATTTGGATTGACAGCGTGCGTGATTTTGCCGATTTACCATGGCATTAAAACATTTATTTATCCGTCGCCGTTACACTATCGTAAAGTGCCAAATATTATTTATGAATGTAATGCAACCATTACCTTTGGAACAGATACTTTTCTTTCCGGGTATGGTCGTTATGCTCACCCTTATGATTTTTATAGTATTCGTTATGTTTTTGCCGGTGCAGAGAAACTGAAAGAGAAAACAAGAAAGTTATGGATGGAAAAATTTGGTATTCGAATTTTTGAAGGATATGGTGTGACGGAAGCGTCGCCAGTTATTAGCGTGAATACGCCTATGCAAAATAAGCCTGGAACCGTGGGAAATTTTTTACCGGGTATTCGCTATGAAATTGAGCCTGTGGCTCATATTAAGGGTGGTGGCCGTTTATTAGTATCGGGCCCTAATATCATGTTGGGTTATTTAAGCGCTGAACAGCCAGGGGAAATTATTCCACCTAGCCATGGGTGGTATGATACCGGTGACATTGTTGAAGTAGATGGTGATGGTTACCTCAGTATAAAAGATCGGGCTAAACGATTTGCAAAAATTAGTGGCGAAATGGTTTCATTAACAGCCGTAGAAAATGCAATTTATGATTTATGGCCGGATAAACACCATGCAGTACTTACGGTTGCTGATGCAAGGAAAGGCGAACAATTAGTTTTAGTAACGGAATATAAATTGGCTACGAAAAATGATTTGCTTAAATTTTATCAAGAGAAGGGATTATCCGAATTAAATTTACCACGTCGTTTATATTTTATTGATGTTATGCCCTTACTAGGCAGTGGTAAAGTGAATTATATGGAAGTAAAAAAATGGTTAGAAGCTCAGCATTGATATAGCCATAACGATTTATATTTTTTGTGGTTTTTTTAATCCTGCCAATTTTTCAGCTATTTTTAGTTCTAAACCTCGAGAAACAGGAAAATAATACTGTTTATTGGCTAACTCTTCAGGAAAATAACATTCTCCGTGTACATAGGCATCGGCTTCATTATGTGCATAGCGGTAGTCTTTACCATAATTTAAGTTACGCATGAGCTTAGTAGGCGCATTACGCAGGTGTAGTGGGACTTCGAGTGAACCATGTTCTTTGGCATCTGCCCTGGCGGCATTAAAAGCGGTATAGACAGCATTACTTTTTGCAGTGCAGGCGAGATACACAATCGCTTGTGCTAAAGCAAGTTCACCTTCAGGGCTACCTAAACGTTCTTGAACTTCCCAGGCATCGAGTGCAAGTTGTAAACCACGTGGATCAGCATTGCCAATATCTTCACTCGCCATGCGTACGATGCGTCTAGCAATATAGAGTGGGTCGCAACCACCATCGAGCATACGCGCTAACCAATAAAGCGCGGCATCGGGATCAGTGCCACGTACTGATTTATGCAAGGCGGAAATTTGGTCGTAAAAAAATTCGCCTTTTTTATCAAAGCGACGTAGGTTTGTTTGTGTAATGAGTTGTAATGTTTTCTCATCAATACAATTATTTTCAGCTAAATCAGCAGCAATTTCTAAAAGGTTTAATGCTTGGCGAGCATCGCCGTCAGCTATCATAGCAAGCTGTTTTTTTATAGGTTCAGCCATGGTTAATGGTTGATTACCTAAACCAAGTTCCTGATGGCTTAAAGCACGATTGATAATATCAATGATGTCTTCTGAATTTAGTTTTTTTAATACATAAACGCGAGTGCGTGATAATAACGCGTTATTCAGTTCAAAAGAAGGGTTTTCAGTCGTAGCGCCGATAAGGATAAATAATCCCGATTCTATATAGGGTAATAATGCATCTTGTTGGCTTTTATTAAAGCGATGGATTTCGTCAATAAAAACTAAGGTGTTTTGTGGGACTTCTGTATTAAGTGCAGACTGTGCGCGCTCAGCAATGTTTCGAATTTCTTTGACACCCACAAGTAGCGCAGAGAGTGATTCAAATCGGGCTCTGGCATGATTCGCCATGATTTTTGCTAAGGTGGTTTTTCCTGTTCCAGGCGGTCCCCATAAAATCATTGAGTGTAATTGTCCCTGTACAAGGGCATAACGCAGTGATTTCCCAGGACCAAGCAAATGGGTTTGACCAAAAAAGTCATCGATACAGGTGGGTCTTAAGCGATCGGCAAGTGGTCTAGTGAGGTGTTGAGTACTCATGCATAGATTTATACGATGCAAAAATGGTGTAGTCAATATGAACGCGATGCCTTTCCTATTAAATCAAGCGATGTTTGCCGGCTTTTTTCTCAATAAACTTAATGATGATTTCGGCTACATTTTTTTTTGTCGCTTTTTCTATCCCTTCTAAGCCAGGAGAGGAGTTTACCTCCATAATTAAGGGGCCTCTGTTAGAGCGTAATAAATCAACACCCGCAATATTCAACCCAATGACTTTAGCGGCGTGGACCGCAGCGGTACGTTCTTCTTCGGTCAGTTTAGCGAGGCGTATCGTTCCACCACGATGAATATTAGAGCGAAATTCGCCAATTTTTGCTTGGCGTTCCATGGCGGCGATAACTTTACCGTTAACAACAAAACAGCGAATATCCGCGGCTTTTGCTTCTTTAATATATTCTTGAACCATAATATGCGCTTGTAGATCTAAAAAAGCTTCAATAACACTGGTAGCCGCTTGTTGAGTCTCTGCTAAAACAACACCTATTCCTTGGGTACCTTCTAAAATTTTAATCACAAGAGGAGGGCCACCGACCATACTGATAAGGTCTTGGATATCATCGGGTGAATAAGCAAATCCTGTAATGGGTAATCCTACACCTTTACGGGATAATAATTGCAGTGAACGTAGTTTGTCTTGTGCACGCGTGATGGCGATAGAATCGTTAGCAACGAAAGTTCCCATCATTTCAAATTGTCTTACCAGTGCAGCGCCATAAAAAGTAATGGATGCACCAATACGGGGAATGATGGCATCAAACTTATCAAGAATTTTCCCTTTATAATGAATAGAAGGGTTTTTGCTAGTTATATTCATGTAACAACGCAAGGTATCAATTATTTTGACATCATGTCCTCGCTTCGTCGCTTCTTCTGCTAAACGATGAGTAGAGTAAAGCTGTGAGCGACGAGAAAGAATAGCAATTTTCATGGTGTTTTTTATACGATTAAATAAGAGCGGCAAGGATCGACAATAAAACCTTTTAAGGCAGTACGGCCTAATAACATTTTAAAACGCATGCTATCCCGGCTTGTTAATGTAATTTCAATAGACCAACTGTGCTTACCGATAACAATCGGCGTTCTAATGACGCAACGTTGTTCTTTATGCCCACCTGAATCGGTTATTTGTCGGATGTCAATTAATTCAGCGACACATTTTATCGTTTTTTTGGGGGAATGGCGCGAGTGGGGGCGCATGATAAAACAAACCTTTTTTTTCTTCGAAGTTCCTTCTAATATTTTTACACTAGAAGCATGTAAGGCAGAAGTACGCGCACCCGTATCAACTTTTGCTTTGAGATGACGTATACCTAACTCAGGCAAAGATACCCATTCTCGCCAACCGATAGGGGTGGGTGCTGCCATGTTATTTGACGATTCTTAGGTCCGGTCGCTTTCCATCTCTTACTCTTGGTGGTGGAGTAGGAGGTGTGCCATCACCTTGCTGGCTTTCTTCTTCCTCTTCTGAAAATACCATGCCTTGGCCATTTTCACGGGCATAGATGGCTAAGACAGCTTTAATAGGCGCATAAACTAACATGGATTGACCATTAAAGCTGGCTTCAAATTGAATGGCTTTAGTATCTATTTTTAGATTTAAAACAGCATCCAATGAAATATTGAGTGTTATTTTACCGTCTTTGACATATTGCGTAGGTACTTCTACATGAGGGAATTCCGCATCAAGTAAAATATAAGGCGTTAGCTGACTGTCTGTGATCCAATCATATAATGCACGCAATAAATAAGAACGATTTGAAATCATCATGTTAAGTT
Source organism: Rickettsiella endosymbiont of Dermanyssus gallinae (assembly GCF_019285595.1). Taxonomy (NCBI): domain Bacteria; kingdom Pseudomonadati; phylum Pseudomonadota; class Gammaproteobacteria; order Legionellales; family Coxiellaceae; genus Rickettsiella; species Rickettsiella endosymbiont of Dermanyssus gallinae. The sequence goes on along the minus strand of NZ_CP079094.1, from coordinate 1,512,917 downwards.
TTTACTCCAAATTCAACTTCATTTAAAGTGGCCTTAAATGAAGGACGTGTAAACACCCGTTCTTCGTAAAGTCGAATGGGTTGTTCCAATGCAGAAGGCTTATTCTTTTGTGCGTTTAAAGAACGCAAACGCCATAGTAAGGGTGCTAGACAACAATCGACTAAAGTAAATTCGTCGCTCATAAAATACTCTTTGCCCGCAAATACAGGTGCGATGCCATTTAAGCTGTTTTCTAATGCTTCTTGGGCAAGTTTAACTTTTCCTAATTCAGCTACTTTATCATTTTTTAGCGCATTTTCAATCTGTTGTAAGAGCGGATACCAATCGCGTTCTATGCGATAGATCATCTGACGACTTTTAGCGCGCGCTACCGGATAAACAGGTAATAAAGGGGGGTGTGGAAAACGTTCATCGAGGTATTCAGTAATAATATTCGGCTCATAAAGAACTAAATCTCGATCAATGATGGTAGGGACGCTACCATAAGGATTGTTTTCTAAAAAATTTGATGGAAATTCTGTTGAAGACATATCAAACATCTCTGCAGTAATTCCTTTTTCTGCTAACACTATGCGTACCCTATGACTATAGGGATCATCGTGCCTCATATATAAACTCATGGTTGAGCGTTTACCGGCAGGTTGTGCCATATATAGGGTTCTCCATAAATAGATATCGGTTTTATGTATTTCTCAGCAAATTTACCTTATACTCTTCTAAATCTGTTTTTTAATAAACCGAATATAAAAAACAGCAAGAAACCGCATACTTTTATTCCTAATGATTACTGATGAGCTTTAATCAGCCCAGTCACATAAGCTAAAAAACCTACTAAATCAGCATTTCTTCTAATTTAAGTGTTTTATAATTTGAATTAGTTAATAATTGATTATTAGGGAGTGTGTTTTTCGTAATATTGCTAAGGGCTCAGATACCGCCATATTTTTACTAAATTATTATGGACTCTTAAGGGCTTCGTTTTATCTAGATAAAACCTAAGTAGACAATTATACACCTAATCACTAATTCTTGCCCGATATACTCAACTTGAATAAAAATCAGGCTATCGTGAAGCGGTTGGTTCGCAGTTGAATTGTTTACTTTATCGATAATTTTTAAATCAGACAGCTAAGTGATTATAACGCATAAACAGCAAGGAATGACAGTCTATGTGTACATTAAATAAATCGAAGGTAAATAGGAAATCAATTTAGAACTCACATAAAATACAATATTTTGTATGAGTCCTACTTTTGATGATAGATAATAGGCTGGGTTCGTAATACCAGAATATTAACGTTTAGAGTATTGGGTGCCTTTACGGGCTTTGTGACGTCCAACTTTCTTACGTTCAACTTTTCTTGCATCGCGTGTTACTAAACCGGCACGGCGTAGTAGACGGCGAAAAGAATTATCGTTCTCTGAACCATCGGTAGAAACATCAGTTTTTTCATCATAAGTCATAAGCGCACGGCTTATACCATGTCGAACGGCGCCGGCCTGACCACTACTACCACCGCCTGTAACGGTGACATTGATATCGAATTTGCCAAGTTGGTCTACTACTTCCAACGGTTGGCGTACCACCATACGTGCTGTTTCACGGCCAAAGTAGTTTTCTAAGGTGCGACCATTGACATTAATAAGGCCTGTGCCGCCTTTTTTCATAAATACTCGAGCGGTCGCTGTTTTACGACGGCCTGTTCCATAATGTTGTTTTAGTGGCGTTGCCATAATAATAATTAACCTATTTTAACTGTCGATTGCGGTTGCAGAAGGATTCTGAGCGCTATGTGGATGCGATGAACCTGCATAAACCTTAAGTTTGGTAATCGTAGCATAACCTAAAGGATTTTTAGGTAACATCCCTTTTACTGCTTTTTCGATAATGCGTGCAGGAAAGCTTTTTTGTAGCTTATCAAAAGTAATCGCCTTTAATCCACCCGGATAGCCTGTGTAGCGTTCATACTGTTTATCGGTAGTTTTTCTACCGGTAACAGCCACTTTTTCAGCATTGATAACGACCACGTAATCGCCAGTATCCACATGTGGAGTGAATTCTGGTTTATGCTTGCCCCGTAATAGATGGGCTATTTGAGTGGCAAGTCGACCTAAGGTTTTACCTGAAGCATCGATAAGGTGCCATTTACGTTCTATCTGGCCGGTTTTGGCCATTAATGTTTTCATGTCTTTGAAGCTCCAATGCGCTCGTATGACGGTTGAGAATAAGTTCTCTAAGTTCAGAGGGCGCCAATTCTAACAAAAACAGTGAAGGTAATACAAGTACATTTTACCCTCATTTACCCTGAACCTTGGCTTTTGTTAAGGTGATGCTTGAATATAGAATTTTATCAGGTAAAGTGGCTCCCCTATAGAGAATATAATAATATGGATAAGAATGGGTCATTATGCGTAGCTTCCCCTATACGCGCTTACGTCGTTTAAGACAGAGCGATTTTAGTCGGCGTTTAGTGCGCGAAACTCGATTGAGTTGCGATGATTTGATTTGCCCTTTATTCCTTTTGCCGGGTGAAAATAGAAGGCAAGCTATAGATAGTATGCCTGGCATTGAGCGGCTTAGCCTTGATTTGTTGTTGGAAGAGGTCGCTGTTTTGCAAGGGCTAAAGATTCCTGCGATTGCTTTATTCCCCGTTATCCCGATCCAAGACAAGACGCTTAATGCGGAACAGGCGTATGACCCCGAGGGTCTCATACCTAAGGCCATTAGGGCTTTAAAGAAAAACTTCCCTGGGATGGGGGTTATTACCGATATTGCTTTGGACCCCTATACTTCTCATGGTCACGACGGTGTGATGAATGAGCAAGGGCATATTTTGAATGATGAGACCATAGCGCTTTTAGTTAAACAGGCACTTTGCTATGCAGAAGCGGGTGTTGATGCGGTTGCGCCTTCCGATATGATGGATGGCAGAATTGGTAGGGTACGCCAAGCCCTGGAGTCAAAAGGCTATACCAATACTCAAATAATTGCCTATTCGGCGAAATATGCTTCACATTTTTATGGCCCTTTTCGTGACGCAGTAGGTTCTGCTGGGCATTTAAAGAACGCTGATAAAAAGACCTATCAGATGGACCCGGCAAATGGTGATGAGGCTTTGCATGAGGTAGCACTTGACCTGGCTGAGGGAGCTGATATTGTCATGGTGAAGCCAGGTATGCCGTATTTGGACGTGGTTTATCGCATTAAGCAGCAATTTGCCGTCCCGACCTTTGTTTATCAAGTCAGTGGTGAATATGCGATGCAAAAAGCCGCCATTGCACAAGGGTTTCTTAAGGAGTATGAGAGCGTGATGGAGGGCCTTGTAGGATTCAAGCGGGCAGGGGCAGATGCTATTTTGACCTATTTTGCCAAACAAGTAGCCGGATGGCTTACAAATCCATCAGAGTGATTTTTTTCGTGATAAGATACCTGTATAATTAACGACCTTGCGAATGTGGCGGAATTGGTAGACGCGCTGGATTTAGGTTCCAGTGGGGTAACCCGTGAGAGTTCGAGTCTCTCCTTTCGCACCAGCCTACTGGTGGAATCAATAAGCACACCTTGAGCTGCAGATTTAATCCGCAGCCAAGCTGTAAATGTATATAACGATAAGAGCCTTAATTTTTATGAATGATATGCAAGTTTCTGTGGAAAATGTAGGGCGTTTAAACCGACGTTTAAGCGTTATTGTGCCGAGCAATCAACTTGAGCAACATAAAAAAAATCGTCTTGCCGAATTAGCGAAAAAAACACGTTTAGACGGTTTCCGGCCTGGAAAAGTGCCTACGCATGTTGTAGAAAAACTTTATGGCGACAGCGTGTGGGGCGATGTTATTCAGGAATCTTTGCAAACAAGTTTATCGGCAGCATTGCAGAAGAATGCTTTAAATCCTGCTGGGCAACCCCATATTGATTCGATAAAGGCAGAGCCTGGAAATGACCTTGAATATACAGCAAGCTTTGAGGTTTACCCTCAGGTTTCAGCACCTGAATTAAAAAGCGTAAGCTTAGAAAAGCTAAAAGTAGATATTACTGATGCGGATATTGTAGAAGTTTTAGAAAAAATGCGCCATCAACATGCGGATTGGATTGAAACACAACGCAAGGCACAACAGGGCGATAAAGTTACCTTTGATCTTACTCTTTCAGATGGCACTGAGCCGCGCAAAGATTTAGAGTGGGTGCTTGAAGAAGGCAAAATGCCCGAGGGGTTTGCCGGTCTTTTTGGTAGTACGGCAGGCGAAACATTAAATGTTTCATTAGCTGGTGGCAATAAAGAACAACAAGCAGAAAAAACAAATTCAGCAACAGTACAGGTTCAAAAAGTTTCTGAACCTAAATTAGCGGAATTAGATGATGCTTTTGCACAGCGTTTAGGCATTCACGAAGGCGGCATGGAAACTTTGCGTACTCAAATACGCCAACATATGCAGAATGAACTTGATCGGGTTTTGCGTGAAAAATTAAAGACCCAAGTCATTGATAAATTAATTGAACTTTATGCGATTGAAGAATTACCGCAAGTATTGTTGGATCAAGAATTCCAACGCTTAGAAGCGGAATTAAAAGGACAGCAAAAACAGCAAGGAAAGAGCTCAGATGAGCCTTTATCAGAAGAAGCTAAGAATGATTTACAGCTTGCGGCTAATCGGCGTGTTACCTTGGGCTTGCTATTTAGTGCAGTGATTGAAACACACCAGTTGCAAGCGGATGAAGCACGCGTTTTACAAGAGGTTGAACGTTTAGCCAGTGCTTTTCAATTTGCACAGTCGATACGGGAACGCTTGTATAAAGATAAAAATATGATGCTGAATATTCGTTCTTCTGTTTTAGAAGAACAAGTCATTGATAAGTTATTAGAAGAAGCAGAATACACTGAAAAAACAGTGCAATATAATGAAATGATGAATCTGTCAGCAAAAACACAGGAAGAAGGCGCAGAGAAATAACCACTTAGTTTTTAAGTCAATATTTAGTTTGAGGATTTTAAAACTATAGGGTGCTGTTTTGAAAATTTAATTTTTTCTATTTTAGAGAGTAACTATGCATATCACTAATTTTTCTAAGGAAGTATCTAATTCATTGTTAGTTCCGATGGTAGTGGAACAATCGGGTCGTGGTGAAAGAGCGTATGATATTTATTCTCGCTTATTAAAAGATCGGATTATTTTTGTTGTAGGTCCTATTGAAGACCATATGGCTAATTTAATTATTGCACAAATGCTTTTTTTGGAATCTGAAAACCCTGATAAAGATATTTTTCTTTATATCAACTCACCCGGTGGTGTGGTGACTTCAGGTTTGGCGATTTACGATACTATGCAGTTTATTAAGCCGGATGTAAGCACCATGTGTATTGGTCAAGCAGCCAGCGCAGCTGCGTTGCTTCTCTGTGGTGGTGCAAAAGGTAAACGCCATTGCTTACCCCATGCTCGCATGATGATTCATCAGCCTTTAGGGGGATATCAGGGGCAGGCAACCGATATTGAAATCCATACGCGTGAAATGTTATTAGTCAGGGAACGAATCAACAGCATTATGGCTAAACATACAGGGAAAGACACCCAGCAGATTCTGCGCGATACCGATCGCGATAATTTTATGGGCGCGCAGCAAGCCATTGATTATGGACTGATTGACTCGCTGTTATCAGCAAGGGCAGAAGCAAGTCAAGCTAAAGAAGCGTTAGAGACTTCTTCTATAGAATAATAATAAGGATGAGTATTTCCGTTATGGTATTGGATTTAATATTTTTTTGGGTGTTTGGTTTGAATATGAATAATAGTTTACTGGGGTATAAATTATGAGTGGATCAATAAACGATAAAACCTCGGAGCCTTGTTACTGCTCATTTTGCGGCAAGAGCCAAAATGAGGTGTATAAATTAATTACAGGGCCTTCTATTTTTATTTGTAACGAATGTGTAACCCTTTGTAGCGAGATTTTAAAAGAAGAATTCCAAGAGGAAACGCCCCGACAAGAAGGGGGAGCATTGCCTATTCCTAAGCCAGTAGAAATTCATGCTGTGTTCAATGAGTTTGTGATAGGTCAGGAATTCGCAAAAAAAATATTATCCGTTGCCGCGTATAATCATTACAAACGCTTGGATTTAATTAAAAAGGCTTGTCTTCACCCTTTAAATGTAAAAGATGATACAGAATTAAGTAAAAGTAACGTGTTACTGATAGGTCCTACCGGTAGTGGTAAAACCTTACTTGCAAAAACCTTGGCGCGTTTATTTAACTTACCTTTTGCTATTGCGGATGCAACAACGTTAACCGAAGCAGGTTACGTGGGTGATGATGTTGAAAACATCTTACAGAAATTACTGCAAGCGGCGAATGGGAATGTTGAACGCGCGCAATTGGGAATAGTCTATATCGATGAAATCGATAAAATTAGTCGACGTGCTGAAAGTCCTTCTATTACTCGAGACGTTTCGGGTGAAGGGGTTCAACAAGGGTTGCTTAAATTACTTGAAGGCACGGTTGCTTCTGTTCCTTTACAAGGTGGGCGCAAACACCCCAATCAGGAAACAGTGCAAATCGATACCACCAATATTCTATTTATTTGTGGTGGTACTTTCTCAGGTTTAGAGAAAATCATTCGAGAACGTACAGAGCGGACCGGCATTGGCTTTGCGGCTGATGTGCGTAGTAAAGAAGATAAAAGCCGTTCAGCCGCTTTATTTGCTAAGCTTGAATCAGAAGACTTGGTTAAATATGGCATTATCCCTGAGCTAATAGGCCGGTTACCGGTCATTGCTACACTGGATGAGCTTGACGAAAAGGTTCTAATCCAGATTTTAAAAGAACCTAAAAATGCGCTAATTAAGCAGTATCTTAAGTTATTTAAAATGGATAACGCCGAATTGGAATTTCGTGAGGATGCGTTACAAGTCATTGCTCGTAAAGCATTAGAGCGAAAAACGGGTGCGAGAGGGCTACGTTCTATTTTAGAACATGTATTGCTAGACATTATGTATGAATTACCTTCTATGCAGAATGTTAGTAAAGTAGTGATTGAAGCTGCTACTATTAATAAAGGTGCTAAACCCTTAGTAATCTACAAAAGAGAAACAGATAATGACGTAGATAATATGGGTAGTAGGGAAATAGCAGCGGGTAGTGAGTAAATTTTAAAAGCTTAAGGCGTCCCTGTAAATTCTAGATGGGGGCTTGTATTCTATAAGAACGCCCTTACCTTAAGAAGGTAACCGTGTTAGCTTTTAACAATGAACTAAAATCCGCGTGATGTTGTCTGAAAACAACTTACTTGAATTATGGGAATAGCAACTTATGAGCATAGAGACTAAATCCTCAGAAACGCTTCCATTGCTTCCGTTAAGGGATGTTGTTGTTTATCCCCATATGGTTATTCCACTTTTTGTTGGGCGGAAGCAGTCGATAAAAGCCTTAGAAGCTGCAATGGCCTCTAAATTGGCAGACAAGAAAATTTTACTGATTGCCCAAAAAAATCCTGCCGAAGATAATCCTAATACCGAAGGTTTTTATGAAGTCGGAACGATAGCGACTATTTTACAGCTGTTGAAGTTGCCTGATGGAACTGTAAAGGTTCTGGTTGAAGGCTTTCAGCGCGGTCACATCAAAGAATTTTTTGATGAAAAGGATTATATCAGTGCAAAAATTGAGGTGGTTGAGATACCGGCGGTTGAGCTCGATCAAGAGATCGAAGTTTTAACGGGTACGGTTCTTGCCCAATTTGAACAATACGTTAAGCTAAACAAAAAAATTCCTTTAGAAATCTTAAGTACCTTATCGAGTATTGATAATCCAGGTCGTTTGACCGATATGATTGCCGCGCATCTCACGCTTAAGATACAAGAGAAGCAAGAAATTCTAGAAATATTTCCATTAAAAGCACGTTTAGAGAAATTACTCGCTTTTCTTGAAAGCGAAATCGATTTATTGCAGATGCAAAAACGAATTCGTGGGCGCGTTAAAAAGCAAATGGAAAAAAGCCAACGTGAATACTATTTGAATGAGCAAGTTAAAGCCATTCAAAAAGAACTGGGTGAATCACAAGGCGTTGGCAATGAATTGGATGACATCGCAAAACGTATAGAGAAGGCAAAAATGCCCAAAGAGGCTAAAGAGAAAGCCTTAGCAGAGTTTAATAAACTAAAGTCCATGTCGCCTATGGCAGCCGAGGCGACAGTTAGTCGAAATTATTTAGATTGGGTTTTGTCTATTCCTTGGAGTAAACGCAGTAAAGTTCTTTTTGACTTAGATAAAGCGCAAAAAGTACTGCAAGAAGCTCACTATGGCTTAGATAAAGTCAAAGAGCGTGTGATTGAGTTTTTAGCAGTACATCAGCGTGTTAAAAAATTAAAAGGTCCTATTCTATGCTTAGTTGGCCCACCTGGCGTGGGCAAAACATCGTTAGGGCAATCGATTGCCAAGGCAATAGGGCGTGAGTTTAGCCGTATGTCTTTGGGCGGTGTGCGTGATGAAGCCGAAATTCGAGGGCATCGCCGTACGTATATAGGGTCCATGCCAGGCCGTATCATGCAAAAGATGGCGAAAGTAGGCGTCAAAAATCCACTTTTTATGTTGGATGAAATTGACAAAATGGCGATGGATTTTCGTGGCGATCCCGCTTCTGCATTACTTGAAGTATTAGATCCAGAACAAAATCATGCTTTTGATGATCATTATTTAGAAGTTAGTTACGATTTATCAGAAGTTTTGTTTATCGCAACGGCTAATACCTTAAATATACCCCCCGCGTTGTTGGATCGTATGGAAGTGATCCGTATTCCAGGTTATACAGAAGATGAAAAGATTAATATTGCTAAACAACATTTAGTGCCTAAACAACTTAAGCAAAATGGGTTGAAAGTAGCGACAAAAAATAAAGAATTAGTCTTATCTGAAAGTGCATTGCAAGATATTATCCGTTACTACACGCGAGAAGCAGGCGTACGTAGTCTGGAACGAGAGATCGCAAAAATTTGCCGTAAGGTAGTGACAGAAATAGCGCGTAAACCGAGTTTGAAAGCGGTTAAGGTGACAGATCAGAATTTAGGAAAATATTTGGGTGTGCGACGTTTCCGTTATGGCTTAGTTGAGGATCATGACCAAGTAGGCCAAGTCAGTGGTTTAGCTTGGACAGAAGTAGGCGGCGAATTATTGACGATTGAAGCGACGGTTATACCCGGAAAGGGCAAAACAACCTACACGGGCCATTTAGGCGAGGTGATGCAGGAATCGATTCAGGCTGCATTGACCGTCGTGCGAAGTCGGGCGGAAATTTTGGGTATTCCGATTAATTTTTATGAAAAAAAGGATATCCATGTACACGTCCCCGAAGGTGCTACACCTAAAGATGGTCCTAGCGCAGGGATTGGTATGTGTACGGCATTAGTTTCCGCCATTACGAAAAATCCTGTACGTGCTGATGTGGCTATGACAGGAGAAATAACCTTACGCGGTGAAGTATTGCCTATTGGTGGTTTAAAAGAAAAATTACTAGCAGCTCACCGTGGTGGGATCCGAAAAGTTATTATTCCAGAAGAAAACAAGCGCGATCTCAAAGAAATCCCTGCAAATATCCAAGAGGGATTAACCATTTATCCGGTGCGTTGGATAGATCAAGTGCTAGATATTGCCTTGCTACACCCAACAAAACCGCTTTCTCGTTCAAAATCTAAACAAAAGCGAAATAAGAAAAATATGCTGCCCGGGAAACTAATGAGTAAGAAAATCCAACAAAAAGATAATCCTACAACCAATGCTCATTAAATAAGTTGATATTTTCTTGACAGACGATTCTTGCAATTGATATAAACGTTTCACTTATAATCAAGAGCAAGACGCTGAAAGCAAAGTAAAGGTATGAAGCTTAATTTTTACCGATGTGAGGGTATATGAACAAATCAGATTTAGTTGACGTTATTGTAGAGTCCGCAGGTATTTCAAAAAATATTGCTGGGAAAACATTAGATAAGATTTTAGAATCGATTACGCATGCATTAAAAAAAGGCGAAGATGTAGCTTTAATCGGTTTTGGTACTTTTAAAGTGAGCGAACGCAAAGCGCGCACAGGCCGTAACCCTAAAACAGGCGAAGCGTTACAGATTCCAGCAAGTAACGTCGCTTCTTTTAAAGTTGGAAAAGGGCTCAAGGATGCAGTACAAAGTTTAGGACAAAAAGAGTAGTAATCTATTCTAATTCGGTTTAGAATGGCGTCCTTTTTGAGCGGGTGCTTAGCTCAGTTGGTAGAGCATCGCCCTTACAAGGCGAGGGTCGTAGGTTCGATCCCTACAGCACCCACCATCTATTGCAGGAGTGGTAGTTCAGTTGGTTAGAATACCGGCCTGTCACGCCGGGGGTCGCGGGTTCGAGTCCCGTCCACTCCGCCAAGTTTTTTAAACCCTTCTTTTTAACCCACAACGGGCCATATGCTACAGTCAATTCGTGATAAAACCCATGGTTGGTTAACCTCAGTCGTTATTGGGCTATTCATCATTATGGTTGCATTATGGGGTGTTCACGGTTATTTAGAATTGCAGAATGAAGGTGGTGATAAGGTAGTTGCTAAGGTAGCGGGTCAAAAACTCTCGCAACGTGAGTTTGATGCCGCTTATCAGCGGGTTTATCAGCAGGCAAAGGCGCAATTAAAAACAGAGTCTTTGAATAAGGAATTGGTTGAGCAGTCGATGAGACAGGAAAGCATTGTGAAAGCAATGCGAAGTCGAAGAGCCCGCGATAGGCGTGCGTTGACGGGCGAAGCAGGAAACGCATCACGCCGTAAAGTCATTTGTGGGAGGCACGGGCATGAACTCCGAAGGAGTGAGTGCGTGCCGGACGCAGGACGTATCGCGGCCTAATTTCAGTCGCGTCATGCGAACGAATTTCGGGGACACGATGGCCGAAATTCTTCGGGAGCATAGCGACTCACTTGTAAAAAAACAAACAATTGCACAATGGACTTTGACTCAGGTATTAGCGCATGCTGCTTACAAAGACCATTATCGTTTAAGCCAGTCAAGCATAGATTCCGCTTTATTACATATCCCATTTTTTCAATCGGCAGGTCGTTTTTCTAGTACACGCTTTTATACAGTACTGGATGCGATGGGCTATACAGAACTTGGTTTTTTAAGTGACTTAAAAAAAACATTATTGATTAATCAAGTGCAGCAAGGTTTAACCGAAACAGCATTTGTTTTACCAGGCGAAGTTAAGCAGGCAATGACTCTGGTTCACCAAAAAAGAGATTTTGCGTACATTATTATTCCCAGCAGTCAATTTTATGCCAATCAATTACCTGTCTCTGAAGCAGAAGCATTCGCTTATTATCAAAACAATAAAAACCATTTTATTCAGCCTGAACAGGTGAGTGTTGATTATATTAAGCTTTCACTGACTACACTAAAAGACGATAAAACATTCGTAGAAAAGCGAGATAAATTAGCCAATTTAAGTTATACCCATCCCGATTCTTTGCAACAAGCGGCTAAAGAACTTAATTTACCCATTCAATCAACGCCATTATTTGAGCAAATAGGTGGCCACGAAGTATTGACAAAAAACCCAAAAATTATTGCAGCGGCATTTAGTCAAGATAGTTTGCAGGGAAATAATAGTCCGGTTATTGATTTAGATGCCGATACGGCCATTGTGTTACGCGTTAAACAGCATAAAGCGTCAGCGGTTCAAGCCTTTTCTGAAGTGAAAGCGCAGATCATAGACGTATTAAGGAAACAAAATGCCGTAGAAAAAAATTATGTTCTAGGGCAGGAATTGCTGAAGGAACTAAAAGAAAAAGGTTCATTTTCTGACTCTGAAAAAAATAAGCTGAGTTTACGTTGGCAGTCGCTTAATCAGGTTGAGCGCAATGCAGATAAACCATTACCTGAGATAGCGAAGGCCGTATTTAATTTGCCTGTTACATCAGGTGAAATACCCTCAGTAGAAGGATTTACTTTACCGAATGGTGATTATGTATTGATTAAGCTAATCGCTGTCCATGAAGCCGATAGTAAGCAATTTTCGTCTGATCAAAAGAATATCTCTACTCAAGAGCTAGCGCATGGGTTTGCTAGCCGAGATTACGATTTGTATGTGCAGGGTTTAATGCAGAAAGCACATGGCTTGTCATAAGCTATGAGATATAGATGATTCAATGTTCTCTTCTTGCCTTTGTTCTTCAGCCTGAGTAACCAATGGCTTTAAAAACGCTGAAGCATTACCCGAACTCATTCTTTGCAAATCATCTATGTCTAAGTAGTCATAACCTCTGAGCGTATCATCAGCCTTTATTGAAGCATCGTTATTTCTCACGTTCTCTTGTTGTGTATTCAGTGTACACGGTGTTGGGATGAGGGTGAGGCTTGTATGTATTATCAAACTTAACCCTTTTGAATTCCATAAAATAGGTAATTTGTTAGCAATAAACTCGTACGTAAATATTGTAAGGCAGTTGAGGTGGGTGCCCATAAAAAGAGTTGATTTTTGATATGATCAACAGAATGCTTCAATATTTGGATGGGGAGCTCAATCGATAGTTTGAGTGTATTGATCAAAGGGTAAAATAAAAAACCGAGCAGCGTGGTATAAAGCATTTTTTTCCAAGCAGCGTTCTCAGTAGGCCAGCCTAAAAAATAGTGTTTAAAGGTAGTCGCCGCACTTTCTCGTTGATTAAGCCTTGCCAGAAAAGTATCTCGCCAAGCCTGTTGCATAAATGCAACATAATTTATTTTTAAGGGAATATCTGAATTTTTTAGTAATGGAACAGTAAAGTTATTCAAATTGTTTTTTTAAGGGCCTTAAGTAAAGAAGCGGTATTAACTTTTTTACCATCTTGAATCAGCGATACGATATTAGCGGTATTAATGAGTGTATGATAACCGCAGGTCACGGAGTCAAAAAAAGATTGTGTACCTAAATTACAGTAACTAATGTTAGGAGCCACGCTATTTTTTTTGACATTAAAAAAACCTGCTAGATTGCCGGTTTTGGAATCGAATATCATGGGGATTGATTCAGCGCCGGGTGCTTTATAATAGCTAACAATGTGTCTTTCTGTTATTCCTTTACCGATAAGGGGAATAACAACATGGTAGTCATCTAGATTTTCTAACGCTAAATGCTTTATTAATATATCCAAATAGGCTGAGAGATTTGCTGTATCAACAGGTGTTGCCAATACGATGGCTTTGTCCTTTTGGTTAACAAAGTAGTGTAAAGGATTCATTCCCGTTTGTTGTGCATTTAGATATTGGGATTGATAGTTTTCTAGGGGTTGAAAATGCTTAGATAAAGCTTTGTCTTGTTTTGTTGTATCTAAACCAAAGAGACCTAAGTTTGTTTCTTGAGTCATTTGAGGTTCATCCGGGTATAGCTGTATTTTTATCCATGGATTATTTTATTTTTGGTGAGGCTAGGGCCTCGTTTTTTGCTACCCAAAAAAAGCACGACTCCATTATGCTTCTTTTCTCTTAAAGTAATCTTAAATCCATTCTCGAAACTTTCTTTTAATCTAGTTAATTTACCGTTTTTTCAGAAACTTAACAAATCCTGTCGTGTATGGAGGCAATAGTCAAAGAAAGCCAAATCATAGCTATCAGTAATTTTTATATTATCCGAACGACCCTCAATGATTTTTGGATGCTTTCCTAATAACTCAATAGCATTACTTTCATCTGTGATAGTTTGTTGTTTTTCGACTGCAGAATTCAGTGCTTTAAAAAGCCAATGGTAGCGGAACATTTGTGGTGTTAATGCTTGCCATAATTTTTGTCGATCCAGTGTTTCAAGACAATGTTTATCCTCAATACGTTTAATGGTGTTTTTTAAGGGCGATCCTAACAAGCCACCTAGTGGATCATCGCCTATTTCACTAATAAGCTTATCAATGTCGCTGGAATGCAAAAAAGGGCGAACGGCATCATGGACGAGCACCCAATCGTTTTCCTTAATAAAAGGTTTGAGCGCGACTAATCCGTTAAATACAGAATTAGCACGTTCGTTGCCTCCCGTGGTTGTTATTAATTTAGGGTGATTAAGCTTTATAGAAGGCCAATTCTTATCACGCGCATTGATAACGACCACGCATTTTTCGAATGCTGAATAGTTAAGCAGGGTGTTTAAGGTATATTCAAGAATGCACTTACCTTTTACGCTTAGATATTGTTTAGGGATATCGCTTTTCATGCGAGTACCGACGCCTGCGGCTGGAACGATGACGAAATAATTGCTAGGTGATTGTTTCATAAAAATATCAATATATACTTATTACATGAATTCTTTACTTTCTAATGTTGTTTCTCTCGCTAAACAAGCGGGGAAGCAGATACTTAGCATTTATCATAGTGATTTTACAGTAGAATATAAAGCCGATAAGTCGCCCGTCACAGCGGCGGATATGGCCGCACATCAGACAATTTCCCAAGGGTTAAAACAGTTAACACCTGAAATACCTATTCTTTCAGAGGAATTAACGACTACTGATTTTGCAGAGCGCCAGCATTGGCAGCGATACTGGCTTATTGATCCACTGGACGGCACTAAAGAATTCCTAGAAAAAAACGGCGAGTTTACGATAAATATCGCTTTGATTGAGAATCATGTACCTACACTCGGCGTTGTTTATGCACCCGCATTTGATTTCTGTTATTTTGCGGGAGCGGATCAAGGCGCGTTTAAACAAATAGCAGCACAAGAGGCCGAGTTACTGCAGACTGCCGCATGGAAAAAAGACTCTCCCCTTATTATTACGGTTAGTCGTCGGCATGGAGCGGATTCACTACAGAATTTTTTTGCCCAGTTCCCCGCACTAAGTCTGATACGTTGTGGGAGCGCTTTAAAATTTTGTTGGTTAGCGGAAGGCTTTGCAGATGTTTATCCGCGCTTTAGTCCCACCAGTGAGTGGGATACGGCGGCGGGCCAATGTATTCTTAAGGAAGCGGGTGGTACCCTTATTGATTCCCAAGGCCGGATATTACGTTATAATACCAAGCCTTCGTTACGTAATGCCGCATTTTTAGCGGTGGGTGATAAATCCCATTCCTGGGCCAATTATTTCGTTTAAAACAACACGACTAAGTAAGGAGCTTGTATGCTAAAAAAATCAATCACGGTTGCAGTGACCGGCGCGGCAGGACAAATTGGTTATGCTTTATTGTTTCGCATTGCTTCAGGACAGATGTTTGGTCCGGATCAGCCCGTTAAGCTTCATCTATTAGAGCTAGAGAAAAGTCTACCGGCATTGCATGGTATTGCAATGGAATTAGATGATTGCGCTTTTCCATTACTAGAAAAAATTGTTTGTACTAGCCAACTTAATGAAGCGATGCAAGGCGCTAATTGGGCTATTTTAGTCGGGTCTATGCCACGTAGAGAGGGTATGGAGCGTGCGGACTTACTGAAAATAAATGGAAGCATTTTTGCGCCACAAGGTAAGGCTATTAATGATTATGCGGCCGATGATGTGAGAACATTCGTTGTGGGTAATCCTTGTAATACGAATTGTTTGATTGCTATGCATCATGCGCCGGATGTGCCTAAAGATCGTTTTTTTTCGATGACTTTGTTAGATGAAAATCGTGCACGATCGCAGCTGGCTAAAAAGGCAGGTGTATCAGTACAAGAAGTTAGTCAATTGGCTATTTGGGGTAACCATTCTTCAACACAATACCCTGATTTTTATAATGCGAAAATTAGTGGTAAGCCCGTTATTGAAACTATTTCAGACGAAAATTGGCTACAAAATGATTTTATTTCCTTAGTGCAAAAGCGTGGTGCAGCGGTTATAAAAGCGCGCGGTGCATCGTCTGCGGCATCAGCGGCTAATGCGGTGGTTGGAAGTGTTTATCATTTGACACACGAAACTAAACAGGATGATTATTTTTCAATCGCGTTTTGTTCTAAAGGCGAATACGGCATTGATGAGGATTTGATATTTTCTTTCCCTAGCCAGGTGGATGCTAAAGGCCAATTAAGTATAGTGAAAAATATTCAGCATAATGCGTTTGGAAAAGAAAAGTTACTATTAACATTAAACGAGTTACGTGCTGAAAGGGATGAAATAAAGAAATTAGGATTAATTGAATATAAGTTAGGTGTTAGTTAAAAAGTGATATTAAGCGGAACAACCTATTTGCTACGTTGTTCCGCTTAAGTTTTTATTCATTAAGCCTATCAGGTACTAAAATCTCCCGGTTGCCATTATTCTCCATGGCGCTAACAAGTCCTGCTCTTTCCATATCTTCCATTAAACGAGCGGCGCGGTTATAACCAATTTTCAGTCGTCGTTGTACACTAGAAATAGAAGCGCGTCGTGTTTCTAATACGATTTGTACGGCTTGATCGTATAAAGCATCTTTTTCTCCCCCATGATTATCTGCAAACTCTGCGTAAGGATCAGATGCTTCAAGCGCCGCTTGTGTTAGATCCAACATGTATTCGGGCGTGCCAGATTGTTTCAGGGCGTTTACCACATCATGTACTTCCTGGTCAGCAACAAAAGCACCATGCACACGAATAGGCACACCAGTACCCGGCGCTAAATACAACATATCTCCGTGACCGAGTAATTGATCAGCGCCTTGTTGATCGAGAATAGTGCGTGAATCAATTTTAGAAGAAACTTGAAAAGCGATTCGAGTAGGAATATTTGCTTTGATTAATCCCGTAATGACATCAACAGAAGGTCTTTGTGTGGCTAAGATTAAATGGATACCCGCCGCTCGTGCTTTTTGCGCAATTCTAGCAATCAATTCTTCCACTTTCTTGCCTACAACCATCATCATATCGGCAAATTCGTCAATTAAGACAATAATATAAGGGAGTTGCATTAAGGGTTCAGCTTGTCCGCCTTGCTCCGGTGTCCAAAAGGGATCATGGATAGGACGGCCTTTAGCCTGTGCTTCTTGTATCTTTTGGTTAAAACCCGCTAAGTTTCGCACGCCAAGATTCGCCATGAGTTTATAACGGCGTTCCATTTCAGCGACACACCAACGTAAAGCATTGGCGGCTTCTTTCATATCGGTAACAACAGGCGCTAAAAGATGGGGAATGCCTTCATAGATAGCAAGTTCCAACATTTTAGGATCTATCATGATCAATCGGACTTCTTGCGGCATTGCTTTATATAAAATACTTAGTAGCATCGCATTTAGACCGACAGATTTTCCAGAGCCTGTCGTACCAGCGACTAATAAGTGTGGCATTTTTCCTAGATCAACAATAACGGGATGGCCAGCAATATCTTTTCCTAGCGCAAGTGAAAGAGGAGAGCGGGCTTGTTGGTAGGGGTTAGAGGTTAATATCTCACTTAAACGAACGATTTCTCTGTGTTTATTGGGGACTTCTAAACCTACCACGGATTTCCCAGGAATAACTTCCACGATTCTAACGCTGACAACGGATAAGGAGCGCGCAAGATCTTTGGCAAGACCTGTAATACGGCTTACTTTAATACCTGCAGCAAGTTCCATTTCAAAACGTGTGACAACAGGCCCTGGATGTACAGCAACCACGTGTACTTGTATGCCGAAATCTTTTAAGCGCAGCTCAACATCACGTGACAGGCGCTCTAATTCTTCACGTGAGTAACCTTCTTTACTAGAAGCCTCTGCTGGATCTAATAAGTTTAATGAAGGAAGCGCCGCGCTAGTGCTTACCTTTTTACTCGGAATGATCGTTACCGGAGGGGAATAGGGCTTAATAGGGATAGAAGGTGAGGAGCTAGGAAGATCAGCGTCTTGGAAAGGTGAGATTGTGATTGAATTTGAGTGGGGCGCTAACGGCTTATTATTGATATTTAGTTTTGGCTTCTGCATGCTATCAATAGGCGTTTTTTCTTTTTTGGCTAAACTTTTTTTTAGGTGGTTGAAAAGTCGTTTTATTGTTTCATAGCCTTGTGACAATAATGCAGTGGCTTGTTGGCTTAGTTTATGCAAGCTATTCAGCCAGGAAAAGCCTGTGGCAAGGGTTGTACTGGCCAATAATAAAGCCAATAAGAATACTGTACTACCAACTACATTGAATTGTGCAATAAAATTTTTTGTGACAATTGCGCCTAAGAGACCGCCGGGTGTATAGCCATGAACAGCGTGTGTACTATGAAGGCTAGCGAGTCCACAAGCAGCGATGAAAACAACAATAAATCCGAATAACCGTAATGTTAAAAATGAATAGCTTATATTGGTATTGAATCGTCCTTTAAAGCCTTGCCATCCGCTATACAGTAGCAATACCGGGAAAAGGTAAGCTAATGAACCGACGCCATTAAAAAATAAATGGGCCAATGTATCACCTAAGCGGCCCGCAATATTCATGGATGCTTTGTTATGAATACCGGGATGATACGTCCATAAAGCCAGCACTAAAAAAAGCGCCATGGCAATACTGGCAATTAATAGTCCTTCACGCAAGCGTTGCATGAGAGTGAGATGCGAAGCTTCTTCAGCTTTGGTTCGTCGTTTCAAGGGTGCTCCTTAATAATACATACCTGCAGAAGGTGCACAAGATGCGCTAGCCTGGCAAGAGGTGATGGATACTATTTATAGTAAGGTATTGTTATACTTTGCTTAGATATTTTGATTATATACTCTTAGCACTTGAATTTTTGGCTGCGTTCCCACTAGTCTCGCAATCCTTATGTACGTTGTAGAAACGAAGGTTGCGTTGTTCTCGTGGCACCTTGTCAAAAATCCCATTGCTGTGATTATAACAATATTTTTATTATCTTGGGTTTTGCCCTAAAGTGAATAGGTATGAATAAAGTTCAAAAACATCGTTTAATTATTTTAGGTTCTGGGCCTGCGGGCTATACAGCTGCTATTTATGCGGCGCGTGCTAATTTAAATCCCCTTGTTATTACAGGTATGCAACAAGGCGGACAGTTAATGACCACTACGGATGTTGATAATTGGCCGGGCGATGTAGAAGGTCTGCAAGGGCCAGCACTCATGGAGCGTATGTTAAAGCATGCTGAGCGGTTTGAAAGCCAAATGGTGTTTGATCAAATTAATGCGGTTGATCTTTCCAAAAAGCCTTTTACCTTAAAAGGGGATCAAGCCACTTATCAGTGCGATGCTTTGATCGTTGCTACGGGTGCTTCAGCTAGATATTTAGGTTTAGATTCAGAAACAGAGTTTATGGGCAAAGGTGTTTCAGCTTGCGCTACCTGCGATGGTTTTTTTTACAAAGGTCAAAAAGTAGCGGTTGTTGGTGGCGGTAATACAGCGGTTGAAGAAGCACTCTATATGGCAAATATTGCAGACCATGTGATGCTCATCCATAGAAGAGATACGTTTCGTTCTGAAAAGATTTTAATTGATAAATTGATGGCTAAAGTAAAAGCGGGAAAGATCACCTTAGTTTTAGACAGTGTCGTAGAAACTATTTTGGGTGATGAGCAAGGTGTTAATGGCGTAAAGATAAAAAATGTCAAAACACAGGACTTAAGCGAATTAGCCGTACATGGTGTTTTTATTGCGATTGGGCACACACCGAATACGGGTTTATTCCAAGATCAATTAAAAATGGAAAATGGTTATATTCTTGTTAAAGGAGGTAGCCAAGGGGCTGCAACGCTAACAAACATACCAGGTGTTTTTGCTGCAGGTGATGTGGCGGATTCTGTTTACCGCCAAGCGGTGACTTCTGCAGGTACAGGCTGTATGGCCGCATTGGATGCAGAAAAATATTTAGATGAGTGCGTTAATTAAAATTATAAATAGACTCATAGCAATGGAATTTTCAGCAACGCTGCCGAAAATTCAAGTGTGAAGAGTATGCGAAAGAGGCGAGTGCAGGTTATGGCTAACAAACGGTTAGGATTATGCTTACTATTATTAGTCGCTTTGCCGGCGTTTGCAGAAGATGCAGGTAACGATCCGTATGAAAACTACAATCGCCATGCTTTCAAATTGAATCAGACGCTAGACACTATTTTTTTAAAGCCGGTTGCTACGGTATATAAAACTGTTTTGCCGTGGCCGGTAACGAAGGGAATTAGTAACTTTTTTAATAATTTAGGACAAGTTCCTGCTATTATTAATGACTTATTACAAGCTGATTTTTATACGGCAACGGCAGATACGTGGCGATTAGTGATTAATACAACTGTAGGCATAGGTGGGCTTGTTGATGTAGCGAGCCACATGAATTTGCCTGCTCATTCCCAGGATTTTGGTTTGACCCTGGCAAAATGGGGTTACCGATCATCTGCTTATTTTGTGGTGCCGATTTTAGGCCCGAGTACCGTGCGCGATGCGGTTTCATGGCCCATAAATTACGGCGTTTTTTCTGTCTACCCTTATATTAAGGATACGTCGTGGCGTAATGGATTAGCGGCCGGAGGCTTTATTAATACGAGGGCGCAACTGTTAGATTTTGACCAAACCATTAAGCAAGTATCGTTTGATCCTTATATTTTTCAACGTAATGCGTATTTACAGCGAAGAAATTATTTGATTAGGCAGAATAGTAATTTAGCTAATGCTGCTGATGACAAGGACGACGATGATGATGACGATGGTGATATTGAATAGACATTTAATACGAATTCAACGCTAAAGGTTTAGTTTTGGATTCGTAGTTTAGACTTTAAATGATTAGGAGGTTCTAATATGAAAGAAACGCTCAATATCGGACTTACTGAGACAAAAAGGAAAAAAACCGCCGATGGGCTAATCAAATTATTGGCTAATAATTATGTGTTGTATTTAAAAACACATAACTTTCATTGGAACGTAGTAGGGCCTATGTTTCAACCATTACATAGCTTATTTGAAGCGCAATACATAGACCTTTGGAATGCTGCCGATAAAATCGCTGAACGTATACGTGCACTCGATTTTTTTGTACCCGCAAGTTATGAGGATTTTGCCAAATTAAGTAAGATTAAAGAATCCGTTGGGGCGCGATCCGTAAAGGCCAAGTTAATGATCAGTCAGCTGGTGGGTGACCACGAAATTATTGTTCGCCTTGCACGCGAATTATTACCCCAGATAGAAGAAACAGAAGACCAAGTGACCGTCGATTTGCTTTCCGAACGTATGGAAGTCCATGAGAAGAATGCTTGGATGCTACGCAGCTTTTTGGAGTAGAAAGTCGGGCTAAATGAGACCTTGCCTAGAGGGGCTTTTAGGCCCTCCCCAGCTTGCCAGGCGGGGCGACGAAAAGCCTTTTTGCTCCAATAGGAGTCGTTCAAGTTTTATCATCCGCTATATACCCTAGCGGGCGCTATTGTGTTAGGATGAGGACGTTTAGTTTATCTATGCCACGAGCTAGTTAGAAACGTGTGAACGATGCTAGCTTATAGGTGGCCTTTTTTAGCCTTTTGGAGGTTTTGCGTGAATAAAAGATTGTATGTAGGTGGTTTAAGCTATAGCGTCGATGACGATAGCTTAAGAGCGCTTTTTGAACCACACGGTGAAGTAAAGTTTGTTAAGGTCATTCGGGACTTCCATAGCGGACGTAGTAAAGGCTTTGGTTTTGTTGAGATGAATACGCCGGAAGAGGCAAAAAGTGCCATTGATGCTTTAAATGGCAGCGTGCATGAAGGACGTTCAATTACTGTTTCAGAAGCAAACCCACCTGATTCCAGTGGCGGCGGCAATCGTGGCGGCGGCGCTCGCGCAGGCGGCGGCGGCGGCGGTTCAGGCGGCGGCTACCAACGACGTCGTTCAGGCGGCGGTATGGGTGGTTCAGGCGGCGGAAATGGCGGCGGTCATCGTCACCGGGAACGCGAAGAGTATTAAAGTAGTACTTTAATCTAGAGCTAGAGTAGGTTTAAAAACTGTCTAAATAAGTGCGTGCACAACACCATACATCTATTCTTTTTACACCTGCATCATATAAAATGCGACTTAGCTCGGTGAGCGTGTGACCTGTGGTCATCACATCATCGAGCAACGCAATATGTTGGTTTAATAGGTTTTTGTGTATTTGTAGTGCAAACGCATTTTTTACGTTAGTACGGCGTTGGTTAGCAGGTAATTCACTTTGTGCCAGCGTATTACGTACGCGCAGACAGCTTTTATAATCGATCGATGAGACAGGAAAGCATTGTGAAAGCAATGCGAAGTCGAAGAGCCCGCGATAGGCGTGCGTTGACGGGCGAAGCAGGAAACGCATCACGCCGTAAAGTCATTTGTGGGAGGCACGGGCATGAACTCCGAAGGAGTGAGTGCGTGCCGGACGCAGGACGTATCGCGGCCTAATTTCAGTCGCGTCATGCGAACGAATTTCGGGGACACGATGGCCGAAATTCTTCGGGAGCATAGCGACTCACTTGAGAAATATTTAATTTTTTATTGATGGATCTCGCAATTTCCATGACTTGATTAAACCCCCTTTGACGAAGACGTTTTTTGTGTAAGGGAACAGGGATAATTAAGTGTGGAAAGTGCTCTTTTTGATAGCTTAAACGGATCTGTTCGGCTAGTAAATTTCCTAAAATTGTTGCATAGAGTAAGCGTTGTTGGAATTTCAATCCAGTGATGAGGTTTCTTATTGCCCCCGTGTAGGAGAAGGGAATGCAGGTTTTATAAAAAGGGAAAGGCTTCTTTAAACAGGCTCCACAAGTAGTGTTTGTTTCAATGCTCAATGGAGCGGCGCAGTGAATACAAACATGGCTAAGCCAGGGTAAATCTTTTTCACAATCAATACATAAATCAATGGCTTGTTTTGTTTCTTAACTACATAAAATGCAAGTGAAGGGAAGAATCCTATAGATTAGTTCTTTTTTTGTTATCCTTATCCAAGTATTTATATCCATCTTTAGAGTGTAACTGAAGTCTCATTGCTTAAAAACTAGCTTGAAATCTAAGATTAACTCATAATATTGATGGGTGTAGCATTTATGCAATGCCTAAAGAGCAACATTCAATTTCAATAAAGAGGTTTACTATGTGTGGGATCGTAGCAGCTACAGCACAACGGAATGTGGTACCTATCCTTATCGAGGGTTTAAAACGGCTCGAATATCGAGGCTATGATTCAGCTGGTATTGCACTACTTGATTCCCATCAGCAACTACAGCGCCGTCGTACTGTAGGTAAAGTAGAGAGCTTAGAAAAAGCAATAACACCGGAAGCCTTATCAGGAAAGATCGGTATTGCGCATACACGTTGGGCTACCCATGGTAAGCCTAGCAAAGCGAATGCACACCCTCATATGTCAGGCTCCGATATTGCATTGGTTCATAATGGCATTATTGAAAACTATTTATCCTTACGTCAGGATTTAAAAAAAGCGGGCTATCAGTTTGAATCAGAAACAGATACTGAGATTATTGCCCATTTATTGGATCAACAGCTTAAAAAAACTAAGGATTTTTTATCCGCTGTTCTGCAAACAATACAGCGATTAGAAGGCGCTTTTGCGCTGGTTTTTCTCTATAGACAAGTACCCGACAGCTTGATTGCTGTGCGTAAAGGGAGTCCTTTAGTCGTTGGTCTAGGGAAGGGTGAAAATTTTATTGCTTCTGATCATTTAGCCTTACTACCTGTTACACAGCAATTTATTTATTTACAGGAAGGGGATATCGCACAGATTTCTTCTGATAAGCTGACATTTTATGACAGTAAAGGTCAAATGGTGCAGCGCTCGCCTTATCAATCAAGTTTACAGCATGATGTGACAGATAAAGGTAAATATAGCCATTTCATGGAAAAGGAGATTTTTGAACAGCCTGAAGCGGTCAGTGCTGCGTTAGAAGGGCGAATTTCTCAAAGTCAGGTTTTAGATGGAATGTGTGGTTTTCAGGCAGTTGATAAACTTAGCAGTATTCGTCGAGTACAAATAGTAGCTTGCGGTACCAGTTATCATGCAGGTTTGATTGCAAGGTATTGGCTAGAAAGTTGGGTAGGACTTCCCTGCCAAGTTGAGATTGCAAGCGAGTTTCGTTATCACCCGACCTTAGTTGAGCCAGATACTTTATTTATTACCTTGTCACAATCAGGAGAAACGGCGGATACCTTGGAAGCATTGCGACAAGCAAAAACTAAAAACTATGCGGCAACATTAACGATTTGTAATGCGCCTGAAAGTGCGATGGTACATGAATCTGATTTTGTACTATTGACACGAGCAGGACCCGAAATTGGAGTTGCTTCTACAAAGGCTTTTACGACACAACTGACTGTTTTGCTTTTACTAACAGCACTGTTGGGGCGGCACCATGGTTGGGATAAAAAGCGAGAACAAGAATGGGTTTCACAATTACGTACATTACCCAAGCTTCTAGAAGAGACTTTAACCTTAGAGGCACCCATTAAACAACTGGCTAAACTATTTATAAATAAACCACACACCTTATTTATTGCGCGCGGTGTTTATTTCCCCGTTGCTTTAGAGGGTGCACTTAAGCTAAAAGAACTCTCTTATATCCATGCAGAGGCTTATCCAGCAGGCGAACTGAAACATGGGCCGCTTGCTTTAGTAGACAGCGATATGCCAGTTATCGCATTGTTACCGTCCAATGCTTTAATTGATAAATTAAAATCGACTATTCAAGAAGTACGTGCGCGGGGCGGAGAAGTTATTTTATTTGTGCAAGATCCTTTAGAAAAAGAAAAAGCGGAGGGTTGTGAAACGATTGTATTACCAAAGACAAAGGGTGATGTCATTGGTCCGTTAATTTTTACTATCCCATTACAGCTATTAGCTTATCACGTGGCTGTTCTAAAAGGGACCGACGTCGATCAACCGCGTAATCTTGCAAAGTCAGTTACTGTGGAATAACAGGCGTTTCTAATTTTTATCATTCAAAACAATATGAAATATCATGCTGTTTTAACGATTTCAGCTAATTGTTCCGCAATGCCTTGGACTTGTTGAGCATCTTCGCCTTCTACCATGATACGAACAACTGGTTCTGTGCCTGATGGACGTAAAAGAACACGTCCTCGAGTGGATAACTTATTCTCTGCTTCTGCGACGGCTTTTTTTACCGTAGCAGATTCAGCAGTTAATAAGGGTTTTTTTACTGGGATGTTGATTAATTTTTGCGGAAATTTTTGCATGCCTTTTTTAGCGGCGTGAAGTGATTGTTTTGCTGCTTGAAGTGCTACTAATATTTGCAAAGCAATAATAATGCCATCACCTGTTTTTATCAGGTTTCGAGAGATAATATGACCCGATGCTTCTCCACCCAACTGCCAACCCGTTGCTTGTAAATGTTCATTAACATAACGGTCACCCACGGGCGCACGAACAAAAGCGAGACCTAATTTTTGTAACGCTTGTTCTAAACCTAGGTTACTCATCGCTGTGCCTACAATACCGCCTTGAACCGTATTGCTGTGAACGCCATGCTGAGCAAGTAGAAAGAGTAGTTCATCGCCATCCACTATTTCGCCACAATGGTCTACCATTAATACCCGATCGCCATCGCCATCAAATGCAATGCCTATATCTGCTTTTTTTTCTAAGACAGTTTTTTGTAACATACCTAGGTGAGTAGAACCACAATCCATATTAATATTCAATCCGTTTGGGGTTACACCTAAAACGGTTATATCAGCACCTAACTCAGAAAATAAGGCTGGCGCGATATGATAGGTAGCACCATTCGCGCAATCCAACACAATCTTGAACGAATTGAATCTAGTATTTTTTGGTAAGGTTGATTTACAAAAGTTAACGTAGCGGGATTTTGCATCTTCTATGCGATGTGCTCTACCTAATTTGGCCGGTTCAACGGTAGTGAGAGGGTTGTCGAGTTGTGCTTCAATAGCACATTCAATGCTATCGGGTAATTTAGTTCCCGCATACGAAAAAAATTTAATACCATTATCATCATAAGGATTATGTGAGGCACTGATAACAATACCTGCTTGAGCGCCTAAGTCAGCGGTTAAGTAGGCAATGGCAGGTGTTGGCATAGGCCCTAAAAGATATATATCGGCGCCAGCGGCAGATAAACCCGCTTCTAAAGCGGATTCAAACATGTAGCCGGAAATACGCGTATCTTTGCCAATGAGGATTTTATTATCTCCATTTGCTAAGACTCGACCAATTGCCCAGCCAAGTTTTAAGACAAATTCCGGAGTAATAGGATAATCACCCACTTTGCCACGTATTCCGTCGGTTCCAAAGTACTTCCGGGCTGGACTTGTCATAGAGAGTTAAACCATTAACTAACTTATAGCGCCATCAACAGCGTCTGGTCCCGACGCTATTTTTGTATCCGTTTCAGAAGTTTTTGATCTAACTACTTTTTTTGCTTTATTCCCGTTATCACTCCAACCTTGTGGTTCACGAGGCGGCTTTCCTTCCATAATGTCATCGATTTGAACAGAATCAATCGTTTCATATTTGATGAGCGCTTCCGCCATCATATGTAATTTGTTCTCGTTTTCTTGTAAAATTGCTTTAGCTAACTTGTAATTGCGATCGATGATGGTTCGGCTTTCTTCATCAATTAAATGTGCTGTGTCATCCGAGAATTTATTGTTTTTAGTAATTTGATGACCTAAAAAGACTTCGTCATTATCTTGGTGATAAGTCAATGGACCAAGACGTTCAGAAAGACCCCATTTCGTAATCATGTTGCGTGCAATCTCAGTCGCACGTTGAATATCGTTTGAGGCGCCGGTAGTTACTTGCTCGGGGCCAAAAATTAACGCTTCAGCGATTCGGCCACCAAATAAGCTAGCGATTTGGCTTTCTAAGCGTTGCTTGGTATAGCTATATCGATCCTCTTCAGGAAGAAACATGGTAACACCGAGGGCTTTACCACGAGGAATAATAGTGACTTTGTAGACAGGGTCATGCTCAGGGACTAATCGACCTACAATGGCATGGCCAGCCTCATGATAGGCGGTGAGCTCTTTTTCTTTTTCATTCATCACCATGGAACGTCTTTCGGCGCCCATCATTACTTTATCTTTAGCCTTTTCTAAATCGATCATATCGACCGTCGCTTTATTTTCACGTGCAGCAAATAAAGCGGCTTCATTGACCAAGTTAGCTAAATCGGCTCCTGAGAATCCTGGTGTTCCTCGGGCGATAATATCGGGGTTCACATCCTGTCCATAAGGGACTTTTTTCAGGTGAACTTTAAGGATTTGTTCTCGGCCACGGATATCGGGAAGTCCAACAATAACTTGCCGGTCGAAACGACCTGGTCTTAATAAGGCAGGGTCTAAAACGTCTGGACGATTAGTGGCTGCCATGACGATAACACCTTCATTTCCTTCAAACCCATCCATTTCTACCAGAAGTTGGTTAAGTGTTTGTTCACGCTCATCATGCCCACCGCCTAGACCAGCGCCTCGATGACGACCTACCGCATCGATTTCATCGATGAAGATGATGCAAGGCGCTTGTTTCTTAGCTTGCTCAAACATATCGCGTACACGGGATGCACCGACCCCCACAAACATTTCAACAAAGTCTGAGCCTGAAATGGTGAAGAAAGGCACTTTTGCTTCGCCCGCGACAGCGCGCGCTAACAAGGTTTTACCGGTTCCCGGAGGACCCATCAATAAAACCCCACGAGGTATCTTTCCGCCTAATTTTTGAAATTTAGCGGGATCTTTTAGAAACTCAACCAGCTCACTGACTTCTTCTTTGGCTTCTTCAGCGCCTGCTACATCGGCAAAGGTGACTTTGACTTGATCTTCACCCAGCAATCGAGCGCGGCTTCGGCCAAACGACATAGCCCCTTTTCCGCCTGCGCCACCCATCTGGCGCATAAAAAATATCCAGACACCAATCAATAACAGCATTGGGAACCAGTTAATAAAAATGCGCATCAAAAAGCTTTCTTGTTGCGGTGGTTCGCCTTTTACGTTGACGCCTTTTTTGATCAGCTCAGGTAGTAAATATTGGTCAGTAATAGGCATATAGCTGGTGAATGCTTTGTCACTCAGTAGTTGACCTTTAATGACCTGATTGCTTTGGATAGTGACGGATTGTACATTTCCCTG